>CACXIM010000074.1 GCA_902767725.1 uncultured Bacteroidia bacterium
TCACGGGCGCCGGCGGATACAACTTCGGCGAACTGTGCACCCTCTCTGCAACACCCAAGACGGGCTACGACTTCTGGAAATGGACGAAAGGCGGCAATAACGTTTCCTCCGAAGCCGTATACTCTTTTACCGTGGACGCCACCGCAACCTATGTCGCCCATTTCAAGATCAAAAGCTATACCGTGAGCGTTTCCGCCGACCCCAGTGACGGCGGCACGGTCACCGGTGGCGGCAGCATCGACTACGGACAATCCTGCACTGTGCACGCATCGCCCGCTGAAGGCTTCTCCTTCGACCGTTGGACCGACGAGGGCGACGAGGTCTCCTCCGACGCCGACTACACCTTCACCGTGACTGGCAACCGAAGCCTGGTCGCGCATTTCACAGCTAATGCACAACAATACACTATCAGTGTTTCGGCCAATCCAACTAATAGTGGATCAGCGTATGTAGGTAGCACCCCTGGTACGACCCAAGGCAGTTTCAACGATGGTCAGTATTGCACGATACATGCCACAGCCAACTCGGGTTACACATTCACCAACTGGACGGAAAACGGCACCGTAGTATCAACTAGTGCCAGCTACACTTTTACCGTAACAGGAAACAGAACCTTAGTTGCGAACTTTGAGATACTGCCACAGCTATACACCATAACCCTTATGGCCAACCCAACCAATGGCGGTACTTTGACTGGTGGCGGCACCTACGAACAAGGCACCACTTGCACAGTTTCAGCAACGGCCAAGCCTGGCTTCAGCTTTGTCAATTGGATGGAAGGCAGTCATGTGGCTTCAACCAACGCCAGCTACAGTTTTACCGTTGAAAGCGACAGGACCTTGGTGGCTCATTTCGAAAATATAGTCACATTGCCCACGGTAACTACCAATTCTGTAACCAACATTACACAGACAACGGCAACCAGCGGAGGCAATATCACCAATAACGGAGGCGCTTCTGTCACGGCGCGTGGCGTGTGTTGGAGCACAAGCCACAATCCAACAGTAAACAACAGCCATACAACAAACGGATCGGGCACAGGCACGTATACAAGCAACATCACAGGACTAAGTCCTAATACGACATACTATGTACGTGCATACGCTACCAATAGCGCTGGCACCGCTTACGGCGACGAAAAAAATTTTACTACAATGGATAATATTGCTGGAAGCACTTTCATATACAATTTTGACAATAGTTCTTTGGCTGGTTGGTCATTGATTGATGCAGATGGCGACGGCTATAATTGGAAACTCGCCTCTAGTCTGCTAGGAGTTGGTTATGGACACAATAGTTCCACTGACTGTGTAATATCGGAAAGCTACAATAATAACATGGGGCCCTTATCCCCTGACAACTACCTCGTTTCCGAACAGGTAACCTTCGGTAGCAGTTCCCAACTTACCTTCTGGGCATGTGCCCAAGACGCCAGTTATCCTTCTGAGCACTTTGGTGTGGCAGTCTCAACAAGTGGTACCAACCCGAACAACTTTCATATGGTCCAGGAATGGACAATGACAGGCAAGAGCGTTAAAGGTGAAAAAGGATACTCCCGTGGCAACCGACAAGGCAATTGGTATCAGTATACGGTTGATTTAAGTGCCTATGCGGGTCAAACTGGTTATATTGCCATCCGACACTTCAACTGTGCAGATCAGTATGTTTTAGATGTAGACGATATCGAGCTCAGCAACAGCAAGTGATCACCTCTTTGCTTTCCATATTTTTCCGTACCTTTGCGCCCTAAAACCTAATCAGGTCTGGTCCTATCAAACCAAAGACAGAAAAGACATGAAAGTTGGTACCGATTAAGCAATCACAAATCATGTTCAATATAAATACAGAAGACTACGTAAAACAAGGAGAACTATTTGACGGCCATTTTCAATTGCTGCATCCACTAAGCACAGATGGCGCCACAGCTGATGTGTGGCTCGCATTAGACACGAATACCATCGATACTGAGTATGATGAGGAAGGTACTGCAACAAATGGTAATTCCACTGAGACGGGAATGTTGGTAGCCATCAAAATCTACAAGCCCAAAAATGCCCTTGACATCGAAGGTGAGCAACGTTTCCGCGACGAATACAAAATCGTTTACGAATGTCGTCACGAGAACCTTCTTCAGCCCACAAGTTTTGCCATATACAAAGGCATCCCTTATCTCGTACTACCCTATTGTAGAAAAGGTTCATCCGAGCAACTAATCGGTAAGAAACTGACCACAGAAGAGGTATGGAAATTCATTTCAGATGTAGCATCTGGTTTAGCAAAACTACATTCCAACCTACCCCAAATCATCCATCAGGACATCAAGCCTGCCAATATCCTCATCGACAATAACGACAACTACACTATAACCGACTTTGGTATCAGTGCAAGCACTAAAGGCTCACATTTCAGCTACTATGATGAGGAAAACAGCGGCACTTTGGCATATATGGCTCCCGAACGCTTCGGCGCGAATCCCAAACCTTCTGCAGAAAGTGACGTTTGGGCCTTTGGCGCCACAATACATGAAATCTTGACTGGACAACCACCCTTTGGAGAAGAAGGAGGTAAAAACCAAACGGAAAAAACTGCCATGCCCCCACTTCCAAGTATGCCTGCCAGCATCAAGAACCTCATTCATGCCTGCTTGCAATTTGATCCAAACAAAAGACCCACAGCCAAGCAAATCAAGCAAGCTGCACAATCTGAACAATTTCCAATAAAGAGCAAGACACCACTTATTGTCGCCTTATGCCTTTTGGGCGGCCTTATTATTGCTGGTGCTGTTTTTTTCCTCAAGCCAAAGCAGCCCATACCTACTGAGCCTTTATCCATCGAAGAAACATTCGAGGCCGCCTTGAAACAGATGAACTACAACGACGTAGATTCACTGAAAACGGGCATGAAGACCATGGATAGCTTGAGTAAAAAATATTATGTTCCAGCTATGTACCAGATGGCATTCACCTATGGCTGGTATACCGACCCGGTTTCCGTCCAACGGAAAAAACTGCTCAACATTGAAGTCGATTCCAACAACTTCCCAATAGGTGGTTATATCATCAAGACACAAGCCCTGCTAACCGATATCCTTGACCAAAACGACTCATCCTTTGCAAAAATCAATGCTGATGCTGCTTATAGACTGGCCTCTTATTACGGTGACGAGCGACTCAACGAACACGTAGACTTCACAAAAGCTTCTACTTTTTTGGAAAAATCAGAAAAATGGGCAGAGTACGCCAAAAACGATTCTATCATTAATATTATAACAGGAACAAAAACAAGACTCATAAAAAGAAAAGAGGAAAAAGAACATCTAAATCCCCTAACAATCCAAAAAGCAAATTGACATGAAAAAAAGTATCTTTTCATTCCTACTTCTGTTATTAGCAAGCCAAATCCATGCTCAAGTAGGATATTGGATCATACCGCCACATTACGACAGTATTTATTTTGCCACTGGAGCAAATCTGATCATCACTGATTCCTTGGATCAAAAGATAGTTTGGACACTGGAAGGGAAACGACTCTTCAAAACAGCCGATGATCTTCATCCTTTCTCTGATGGACTTGCGGTGGCAACAAAAAAAGAATCTGACGAAATCATTGGCTTTTATTCCACCAATGGTGCCTTTACACCTATTGAAAACTGCAAGGTAGCCAACGATTATCCTTTTTACGTCGACGGTTATATGGCCGTAAAAAGAAATAATAAATACTTTTTTGTTGACACAAAAGGAAAACTGAATGAAAGAGGGATTATCAAAGCTTATCCCTTTCACAACGGATATGCTTTATGCATCGATTACAAAAACCCTGAAAAACCACGTGACGCATATAATTTTCTGATTAACAAGGATAAGGAAAGAATAGTATTCACCTATAATGGAAGAAATATCTCCCCAGATGATGTGGAATTCATCTCTTCCATGAATGATGAAGGCCTCTGCATCGTAGTAGCCAGACACTTGGTATATTATTTTGTAGGGGAAGGACAAGAACTTAGACCTGTTTTTGCGCGGCCCGAAGAACCTGACTTGAAGCGGCAAGCCAAGTTGAAAGGCAGAGTTGCAGAATGCCTTACTTCCTTAGACAATGCCAATTATACTTTAATCGCCAATTGTGGGAAGACAGACCAAATCTCAATCCGATTCGATTCCAGGTTGGTTCCTTTAGAGTTTTGGTGCAATGCCGACCGTCAATCCTATAGAACCAACATTACAACTCGAGAGACCCCCAACTCTCCAATAACCACATCCAAAAAAGACGGGCGTTATGACCTTTCTCTTGATGGCATTCAAATACTTCCTGAACAATTTGAGGCTATCTATGATCGGTTTGGGGAGAATGCCTTTGTGAAATTATCTGGTAAACAAGGACTTATCCGCGTTTCGAAAGAAAAATTCCAGCTCACCATTAACAACGACCAAGAGATTGGATTTAGACATAAGACCTTTGAAACCACCATACGCCTCAAGATGCCTCACTTCATCCCTATAGATAATACAATGATAGAAATGGCAGACTCCAATTTCGAGTGTGAAATCGATCCAACCACGAGGATGGCGAAAAAAACACAAAGCGGCAATTTCATAGAATACCATTGCAACCTCACCATTCCACAAAACCTTTCCGATGAGATTACAGAATTCGACCATCCTTATCTATATCCTTTCCAAATCTATTCCGATGGAATCAAGTTCCCTATTTATTATGCTAAGGTTAAAGCATGGTATGTCAAACACTTCATCATCAACATAGTAGAATCTGAGACTAAAATCGTCAAACAAGGTTCTATTTCCTTCACTCTGGATATCAACGATCAGAAAGCTATAGATGATAAATTTGACTATCACAAAATTGCCAAAATCGTACCAGACACATTGGACTATGACTATAAGAAGATATCTGACACAAGGTACGAGTTTCAAGTCGAGAACCTAAACTATGGCATCAACGACTTGACTATAGAAGTCATGGAAGAAGGCTGTCCTCCTTCAACTTTTGACATGAGAATCAACTATGCCAAGCCTTCTCCCAAGACCAGAAACAAAGAAAAAGTCGAGGTTAAGAAAAAAAGCAAGGAAGAAATCGAAGAACCTGTGTTTAAGCTATAACGTCTATAAAACCGTTTTGCATCATGAAAGTCCGAATAGTTGCCAAAACAGACATCGGCAAAAAACGAGATAGAAATGAAGATGGTTTCACCTTTTGTACAGATTTGTGTGCCCTTAATTGGGACAAAGAGCCAGCTGAAACCGAGCTTGGGCCTAAGGGAGCTTTGTTGGTAGTCGTTGACGGGATGGGGGGAACAAATGCAGGAGATGTAGCCTCCAGCCTAGCCATCGAAAGCCTACAAAAAACTTTCAATTCATCCGATCTTAACACAATAGTTTCTTCAGAAGAGCACATCAAAGGCTTTCTTCAAAAAACCGTAACTAAAGCCGATCAATATATAAACGATTATATGCTCTCCCATCCCGAAACCTCAGGTATGGGCACTACTATTGTCATCTGCTGGATCTTAGACGACCATGCCTACATGGCTTGGTGTGGCGACAGCAGAGGCTATGTCTTCAATCGCAGCACAGGTCTAAAAGCATTAACCAAAGACCATTCATACGTTCAAGAGCTCATAGACAAAGGTGAACTGACTGAAGAAGAGGCTCTCACCCACCCCGACAGCAATCTTATCACAAGGGGGTTGGGAGCCTTTGACACTCCTGCTATAGCCGACATCGTCGTTCATCCTATCCAACCCAACGAAATGTTTCTCCTTTGCTCCGACGGTTTATGCGGATATTGCAACAATTCCACCATCGAACGCATAGTTAAAACATACGGGCACAATTTAGACGAATGCTGTGACAAACTCATAGAACTAGCCCTGAATGCAGGCGGTTTCGACAATATTTGTGTTGCCATGGCTGCAGTCGGCGATTTAACACCAACCCAAAAGCCAAAACGAAAGCGTTTATTCAGCAGCTTGTTTTTTGGTAAATAAAGAGCAAAAATCTTTTAGTGTCTTATAAAAAGAGGGTGCGAACTATGGTTGCACCCTCTTTTCACTATCTAATAATCTTAAATGGAGTCTTTTAGAAATAAAGGTCTCTCTCGCCCTTCTTGATGCGCTCGATGCGGCTTTTCAGCTCATCCAAGAACTTCGGGTCGACGTTCTTGAAGTTGTTCTCGATGCACTTCCAGCCTTTGGCTGCGACTTCGGGGGTGGCATAGTCCACTAGATACTCGCTCAAGGTCAGGATGGCATTCGGGGTGCAGTAGCGCTTGATGAAGCCCGGCACACTGAATTCCATGAAGTGTTCGCCCGTGCGACCCAAACGGTAGCAGGCGGTGCAGAAGCTCGGGATGAAGTCGTGGTCGAGGAGCTTGTCGATGATGTCGCCCAGAGAACGATCGTCACCGATCTTGAACTGCTCGCGGTGCAGGTTTTGGTCCTCCTGCTTGTCGCTGTTCTTTTCCTCTTCCTCGTGGTGGTATTTGTAGTCGCCAATCTGCAGGTTGGTGCCGCCGTCGATTTGCGAGATGCCGTCTCGAAGGTGTCGTCGTCAACGAAATACTTCTTGTCGATGTTCAGACCCGAAGCGTCCTTGATACGCGGGAACGAGATGGTGTGCGGACCCACGTTGAAGCAAGCCTCTAAGTGGTTGGTGTGACGAATCATGGCCAGCACCTCGTAACGCCAGTCATACAAGCCGAAGAGGATGCCGAGACCGTTGTCGTCGATGCCGGCTTCCTGGGCGCGGTCCATGGCGGTGAGGCGGTAGTTGTAGTCGCCCTTCTTGGTATTAATGGGGTGGTATTCGTTGTAGATCTCGGGACAGTAGGTCTCCTGGAAAATCTGGTAGGTGCCGATGCCGGCCTCTTTCACGACGCGGAAGCCTTCCACATCCAAAGGAGCGGCGTTGATGTTCACACGGCGGATGCTGCCCTTGCCTTTCTTGGTGGCATAGGTCACCTTCACAGTGTGGGCAATATACTCGGGCGAGTACTTCGGCGACTCGCCATAGACAAGAATGAGGCGCTTCTGTCCGTCGTCCTCAAGGGCCTCCACGTTGCGGATGAGTTCTTCATCGGTCAAAGTGGTACGAACTTGTTCTTTGTTCGACGAGCGGAAACCACAATACACGCAGTTGTTCACGCAATAGTTACCCACATACAGCGGGGCAAACAGCACGATACGGTTGCCGTAGATGCGGCGTTTCAGTTCGCGGGCGCCTTCCTTGATCTCTTCCACCAATGCAGGGTCGGTGGTGTTGACGAGGACGGCAGTCTCCTCCATCGTCAGGCGGTTCTTATCCAACGACTTCTGGATGATTTCGTGCACACGCTCAGGGGTGCTCTTGGTGTTGTTGATGTAGTCCCAAATCTCTTCCGAGGAGATGAACGGGCGGTTGGGCTCGTCGGGGATACGACATTTTTCGGGATGGAATTGCATATCAGTTGTCAGTTTTAAGTTGTTCAGTTGTCAGTTGTAGGGCTGTCACACTGTGGCAGCCGTACATTTTTAATTATACACATTTTTCAGCAGCGCCGACTTCACCTCAATGCCTTCAATGCGACCCAATTGGCCCGTGAGGGAACCAATCTCATCGGTGGTGCCTTCGAAAATGACGGAAATGATGCTATAATTACCACGGGGAAAGCCTTGGCGGCAGATGATGATGCCTGCGTGACGGGATAGCACCGCGTTGACTTGTGGTGCGGCTTCACGATTTCCCACATAAATAAGGACTGAGCCTATTCTCCTTTCCATTTGAATGTCCTCCGGATCAGATGATTATGATTCCCGCACCGACCTTGATGTCAACGCATTGTCTTCATCTTAGTGAGGGCACGGCTTTTGATTTAACATCGTTGATTCTTACGAATTGAGGCTGCAAAGATAGTGATTTTATAATTATCTACTTGCATTTTAGTAAAAGTTACTATCTTTGTCGAAATAACAACACCCACTATAAACAAAACCAGGTGCTTAAATCAAAACTTATTAGTCATGCCGAATTGTTGTATTTGCCAAAGACCTGTTAGCAGTTATTATAGGACAAAATCCCATAAAGTCTATTGTTACGATTGTTGGAAAGCAGAAAGAGAAAGGGGGGTGCGTTATAGAGATGAGGCCATGAAAAAGTACCAACAAGAGCAACAACAATTTAATATACTTGAAGACAGGATTTCCGAGTTAGTAAGCAAAATTAATTCTGAAGAACACAAAAGAGAAGAGTTACAAAATCAATACTACATCGATCAATTAAATGAGAATTTAAGACACACTAGAGATGAACAACGCAGAATAGGAACCTATGGCCCAAAGTTTCCACAGATTAATGATGATATATTGACCGCAAAATATTTTGAGTCAGAAGCGGCAGAACGAAAGTATTTGGAAGAAAAAAGGAAAGTCGAGGCGCAGAAAAAAGAAGAAGAGAGGAAAAAAGCAGAAGAAGCCGAGCACAAAAGAATCGAGTTTGAAAGAAAACGAAAAGCCGAAGATGCAATCCTACAACAAAAACTAGCAGAAAAGGAATCGCTTTTAAAACGAGGGGGCGCATTGAGCAGAAATGAACGCATAGAATTAGCCATTAATTCAAGAAACGAAAGAGTCTTGACCATCTTGGAACGAAACACAGACATTCAAGTATTAGAGGCTCTTTTGAAAAACCCCAATATCTCACAAGAGATGTATCAAAGGATTCTTAGAAAGAAAAATAGTATCATAAACAATAACCATGAAGAAGATAAAAACAACAGGGGGAAAGGCGGAAAAGGGAACGGTTGCGCAACTGCATTCACTGTGTTATTGTTGATTTCATCTATTATTGCCATAGGTTACTATCTATTCACCCATTAACTAGATTGAAATCTATACCATAAACCCACAAATGTGGGTTTATGGTTAATAATCGATATTAGGATTTCGCTGAGACTAGGTTAATATTCAATACTCAATTTTGTCCTGCTTAGCTTCCCAAGCATGGAAGGTTTCAATTGCTTCATCGCGTAGCAAAGGGATGAACGGCACGGAGCGTTCTTCGATGTGCTGTTCCAACTCCCTGTAGATGAAGTCGTCGGCGAAGTCAATGGCAGCGGCATCCTTTTTCGTGTTGCCATAATACACCCTTTTTATGCGTGCCCAATAGATGGCACCAAGACACATGGGGCAAGGCTCGCAGGAGGTATAGATGACGCAATCCGACAGGTCGAAGGTGCCCAGTTTGCGGCAAGCCTGCCGGATGGTGTTCACCTCGGCATGGGCGGTAGGGTCGTTGTCGCGGGTGACGCTGTTCGAGCTGCCGGCGATGATTTCGCCGTCTCTCACGATGACGGCCCCGAAGGGACCGCCACCGTTTTTCACGCTTTCGTTGGCGAGGCGGATGGCCTCGCGCATGTATTCTTTATCTTGTTCTGTGATGTTCATAGCTGTGTGTGTTAGTGCAGGGACTGACGTTGCCTGTTTATTGGTTTGTCGTCCCTACGGGACTCCTTTATTTCCTGTAACGGGTTTCCAGTTCCGTACGATATTTGTCGGCAATGGTCTTGGCCAAGGTCACGCCATCGCCTTCCGGCTCGGCGCTGAAAGTGCCGAGGCGCTCGCGCCACCATTGGCCTTCGTATTTGCAGATGCGCTCGTGATAGGCCTTTTCGTCGAAGGGTTTCTTCGCATCGATGGCCGCATCCACGTCCTTGAAGAACTCCTTCCAACGGTAGGCGTAATAGGTGGCCGTGAGTCCTGCCCAAGCGCGGCTGGCATATTCGTTGAGCAGAGCATCTTCCTCACCCCAGGTGGTGATGATGTTACGGGCGTTACTCTCGAAGTAGTCCTTGTCCTCCTCAGTCGTGCCAATGGCGCGCGCATCGCGGATCCAACGACCTACAAGGAAGGCGCTCTCCGTGGCCAAGATGGCATCGGTGTCGTCCAAGATTGAGGTCATGGCCTGCTCAATTTGGTGTAGTTTCTCGTAGTCACCTTCGCGATAGGCTTTCACATAATCGGCGTAAAGGTCGCTGAAATAGTTGCCCAATAGTTGGCGAGTGATGTTCACCACATCGAAGTGGCGCGTGCGCGTGTTGACATCGGCGGCGAGCAAGTCGTCCAAGGCATCCAACAAGGTGATGTTGTTGTATTTATAGGTTGGAGCCACATAATACTGGCGATATTTATCAATGTCACCCATAGTCGGCCTCTGGTTAATGCGGACGGTCTGGCCTGGCGACGACACCTTATTATATACGCTGTCGGCCAACAAGGTCCAAGCTGCCCTCATGTTCGGGTCTTCCTTGCCGGCGCGTTGGTCGGCGAGACGGGTCACCCAGGCATCCACATCCTTCGTGAGCGGGTTGTCCCAAGCTTTCTCAAAGACGTATTCATACATGAAGGGATTGCAGTCGAAGCCCTCCAAGGTGGAGCCGATGCCAACGAAGTTGTCGCCACCTTTTTCGAAGGCACGCTCTATCCTAACGTTCACAGTGTCAAGGTTTCCGGCCAGCATGGAGTTACCGCCAAAGTTGCCGAGATAACACCAGATGTAAGGCACACCATAATAGGAGTTGGTGCGTTCCCACACAGGTTGCCGTTCGCAGTAATAATCGAGCATGATATGTCTGTCTTTCGGCATGGAGGTGATGTAGGCCTCGATGCGGTTGTCGACTTCCCAGTATTGCCGCTCATTCCAGAAAAGCCACGCCATCTCAAGCCATTTGGCCTCGGGGTCGGCGGCTTCGAGTGACTCATACACCTGACGGCTCACGCGTGCAAGGTAATCAGGCTCCCAACTCGGTGGGATGAGTTCGTTGAAGATGTCAATACCGTAGATATGGTCGGTGCCGTAGAACTCGGTCTGCTTGTCGATGAATTTCTTCTGGATCTCTGCATACAACGGGTCAAGTGGGTCGAGGAACTTGCACCAACAGATGCTGTCGAAGCCGGCCCAGTCGCCCAACGAAGCCAAAGGCGCCTCAGGATAAAGTCTTGTGATACAAGGCGGAACGTGTCCTGCAAAGCCAGGCAACACAGGTTTCATATTCAGTTCACGCTCGCGGGCAACGATTTTCTTCTGCAGTTCCTTTTGGTTCTCGAGCCATGACATGGGCAGTGGTCCACCCCAGCGGTCGATGTTCTGCATACGGTGCCAAGGCAGGTGTGCCGGTCCCGTGAAATAGCTGCGGATCTCCTCGTCGGTGAGGCCGAAGTCGCTCCACACCTCATACCACACGCTCTCCTGTCCCGTGATGGCCAAAGGCAGGTTGATGCCGTTGAGCGCCATCCAGTCGATGAAATGTTCCCACTGCGACCAGTTCCACCAAGGCAAGGTGTAGCCGAAGGTGCAGTAGTTGAGGAAGAAACGGTCGGGCACACGGGCGCTCAAGCTGACTTTCTCAGGCACTGCAGGCATGGTGGCAGGAATCTGCAAAGGTTCTTCCTTGAACCAAGAATACTGAGCCATACAGTAGTATTTCAGGTAGTGGTTCAAGCCCACGGCCATGCTGTTGGCGTTGTTGCCTCGGATGATGAGGTCCTTGCCTTTTGTTTCGATTTCGAAGCGGTCGACGGTATCGTTTTCAAGCCGTTCGAGGACGATATTTTGAGAATACTCAGGCACGACTCGGTTCACCAGTCCGCGCATGGCGATGACTTCGGGGTCGGTTTCGGCCTTCTCTGTGCAGGAAAAGCACAGCACGAGGCTCAATAAGGTGAAGAGGTAAAGCTTTTTCATCAATATTAATGATTTGTTTGGGGCAAAAATAGTGTTTTTTCCGCAATTCCGATTTTTCGCCAAATATTTCCTATTTTTGCGCCCATGGCAAAGAACAAGTTTTATGTCGTTTGGACGGGTCGAACCCCAGGCGTTTACGGCCGTTGGGAGGACTGTAAAAAGGAGATAGAGGGCTTCAAAGGGGCCAAATACAAGGGCTTCCCTGACCGCACGAGCGCCGAGGCCGCCTTCAAGGAGGGTCCTGACAACTATTGGGGCAAGGACGCGACTCCTACGGTCGACCTCTCGCAAGCAAAAGAACAGCCCATCAGCCCCGCCGTTGCCGTGGACGCCGCCTGTGCAGGAAATCCAGGCAAGATGGAGTATCAAGGCCTATTTGTGGATTTCGGTACTCAACCTGCTACAACCGTACAGCTCTTCAAGAGTCCTGTCTTCGAAAACGGCACCAACAATATCGGTGAGTTCCTGGCCATCGTCCACGCCTTGGCATGGATGAAACAGAAACACGTGGCTTACCCCATTTACAGCGACTCCTACAACGCCCAGCTGTGGATCAAACAGAAGAAATGTAAGACCAAGCTGCAACCCAACGATAAAAACGCCTACCTCTTCGAACTGATCGGCCGTGCCGAGAAATGGTTGAATGAGAATGCCATCGAGGTGCCCATTATGAAATGGAAAACGGAAATTTGGGGAGAAATTCCCGCTGATTTCGGCAGGAAATAAAAATTTATCTTACTTTTGGCGCCATAATACCGAGAACAAGATGCTGAAATACGATTCATATTATTTCCAGTGCCCGCATTGCCAAGCCTGGCTCGAAGGTCGCAACTTGAAGGCCGAGATGGTGAATGAGGCTATCTTGTATTCGGACGGCAAAGTGCTGAACGACAACTTGATCACCACGCCGCAAAAGATGCTGATGTGTCCCTCTTGCGGCCACAGCTTTTGGGTTGAGCATCCCGAGGAACCTTTCATCACTTACGAAAAACCCGATGCCGAGATTTATTCTTGGAACACTTGGCGCTTCTTCGGCATCAGTTTCTCAGACAACAAGGGGAAGATGGCCTTGGTCAACCACTACAAGACCTTCCTGAAAAAGAGCCACTACGACCCAAAGAAGGAGATCTACCTGCGCCGGTTCCTGTGGTGGGCCTACAACGACCTGCATCGCAACCACCAGCACGTACGCCTGAAATACCTGCTCAACGGCTTCATGAGTTTCGGTGTGTGGCACTGCAACCGCAAGTTAATTCTGGAGGGAGAGAAGCTGTTCATCAAGAACCACAAAGAATTCACCGACAACCTGAAACGTCTGTTGGCCTTATTGGAGAAGCACCCCGAGGAGCAGATAGACCTCGAGGTGCCGGAGATTTATCGCGAGTTGCGACAGTTCGATAAGGCGAAGGAGCTTCTGGATCAAGTGGGCAGCCGGACGCACTTCACCAATGAAATGCTGCGCCATTCCAAGTGGAAAGACGCACGCGTTTTCATGGTAACTGGATAAAAAAGCACGTTTTGTTTCACGCAGAATCCGCAGAACTCGCAGAACCTACCGGACATAAAACTATCGTCGCTTTGCGCTTCATATAGTTCTGCGAATTCTGCGTGAGAATTAATGTTTATTCCTTCTCAAAATCAATCAGGAACAAGTCATTCACCCAGACTTCCGTGACGGAATGTCGTTGACCTTTGTCGTCGGTCCATTCGTTGTTGCGAAGGCTGCCGTCGATGGCAATCCGCTTGCCTTTCTTCACGTTCTTTTCAACGCGGTCGGCGATGGGACCCCAAGCGATAATGGGAAACCATTGTGTGTCGCTTACCCACTCTCCGTTGACGTTCTTCTTGTTCTCAGTTACGGCAAGGCTAAAGCGCGCTTTCTTGCTGTTGTTGAAGGTTTTCATCTCAGGGTCTGCACCCGGGCGGCCAATCAGCATGACCGAATTTCTCATTGTACTCATAGTTGTGTGTGTTTAAGTGTTATTAAAAAAGGTGATTAGTTGTTTTGTTCTTTTCCCCAATCCAAGAGGATGAAGTTGTTCAGATGGATCTCAGTCGACAGGTGGCGCTGGCCGTTCTTGTCAATCCATTCATTGTTGCGCAAGGCGCCGTCGATGGCGATCTGCTTGCCTTTCTTCACCACCTGAGCGACGCGCTCGGCAGTCTTATCCCATGCCACCACGGTGAACCATTGGGTGTCTTTCACCTGCTGGTGGTTGGCATTGCGACGTGTTTCGTTCACGGCAAGGTTGAAGCGCGTGACGATGCGGTTGTCGTTGAAGGTTCTCGTTTCAGGTTCTGCTCCCGGGCGGCCAATCAGCATGACCGAATTTCTCATTGTACTCATGATTGTGTGTGTTTAGTAATTAATGAATAAGTTTGTTTAGTTGTGTCGCCCTTCTTGGTGGTCGATGGCCTACCAATCGGTTTGACGATGCAAAGTAACAACACTTGTCAAGAGTAAGCCGTTGAACAAACGTTTGTAGTCGACTGTAGTCGTTTGTTGTCGTTTGCTGTCGGATATATTATTGGTTTATAGCTAATTAAAAAAATCAAAAACTATGACCATTGACTATGACTATGACCGCTTTCGACAGAATGAGACGGTCATAGTCATTGTCATCAGTCATAGTCGAACAACAATTGACTACGTCGAATCAAAGATTTAAACGATTAAACAGTTCAACAATAAACAATTTACTACTATTTTTGCGTCAAAATTGAAAAACAGCGAAAAATGGCAAAGGATTTGAAGCCTCATATCGGCATTTTCGGTCGCAGAAACTGCGGCAAAAGCAGTTTGATTAACCTGCTGACGGGCCAGGACATCGCCATCGTGAGCGATACGGCGGGCACCACCACCGACCCCGTCAAAAAAAGCATTGAGGTTTTCGGCATAGGGCCTTGTGTGCTCATCGACACGGCGGGCATCGACGATGTAGGGACATTGGGACAGCAGCGTGTGGATAAGACAATGAAAGTCTTGGAGGAAATCGACTGCGCCATTTTGGTCATCACGGGCAACCAATTCGGGGAGCCCGAACAGCAGCTTGTCAAACGCATGAAAGAACTGGCGGTGCCGTTTTTTGTGGTCCACAACAAGGCCGATGAGGAACCGCTACTCGCGGTGATGAAGGCCGTGATTGAGCAGAAATATGGTGTCAAGGTTCTGGATTTCAGTGTTTCAAGAAACGACGACATTGTGCCTTTGGTGGAAATGTTGAAGAAGGCCATCCCTGAAAGTGCCTACCAGAAGGTGTCGCTCTTGGGTGGCATCATCCATCCGAAAGAAGTGGTGGTGCTGGTCTGCCCCGTCGACTCCGAAGCCCCCGAAGGTCGCCTCATCCTGCCCCAGGTGATGGCCATCCGCGATGTGCTCGACAACGAGTGCATCTGCGTCGTCTTGAAGGAGACCCACTTGCAGCAATACCTCGAAACCATGCCCAAGCCCGCCTTGATTGTCACGGATAGTCAGGTCTTTGGCTTTGTCAGCAAAATCGTTCCCCAGGAGATTCCGCTCACCAGTTTCAGCATCGTCATGGCGCGCTTGCGTGGCGACTTCGACAACTACGTGAAAGGCACGCCGCACCTCTCGCAGTTGCAGGATGGCGACACGGTCCTGTTGTTGGAGTCGTGCACCCACCACAGCACTTGCGAAGATATCGGCCGGGTGAAGTTGCCCCGCATGATTTTGAGTTTCACGGGAAAGAACATAAAATTCGAGTATGTGTCTGGTCTGGCGCCCATCGATCACCCCGAAAGATTTGCCATGGCCATCCAATGCGGAGGTTGCATGAGCACGCGCAAGCAACTGCTCAACCGCACCAACCTTTTCGTCGAAAGAGGCATTCCAATCAGTAATTATGGCATGGCGTTGGCTTATATGAACGGGATTTTTGGGCGGGTGATGGAGCCGTTTTCCACCAACTTGTAGAGACACCGATTTATCGCGTCTCAAAGTGTTCCAGCAGTCCTTTACACCCCTCCAAAACATCCACCCAAGTGGCTTCAAAATCGCCCGTGTACCACGGATCAGCAACGTCGCCAGGTCTGTGAGTGTAGTCCATTAATAGACTGATTTTGTGGTCGATATCTTCGCCAAACATCCTCTTCAAGTTGCGCAAGTTGTTGCGGTCCATAGCGATGATATAATCGTAATAGGCGTAGTCCTGTCGTGTCATCTGGCGGGCGGTCTTGCCTGCGCAGCTGATGCCGTGCTCGGCCAGCTTGCGCCGCGCCGGCGGATAGACGGGATTGCCGATTTCTTCGGTTGAAGTCGCTGCAGATTGTATTTCGAATCGGTCACTCAAACCCGCTTCTTCGACGAGGTGTTTCATCACAAACTCAGCCATGGGACTGCGGCAAATGTTGCCGTGACAGATAAAGAGAACTTTTATCATGTTGAAGTGTTGTTGACGTGGGACTTTGGTACACGAGACTACGGGATTATCCTCTTGACCTCATTGCGGGCGCAGACCCGCAATCTCCCGAGCGAAAAGGATTCGTCTTCACGCTTGGGAGATAGCGTTCCGTTTTCACGGAATGACGGTCCGCTATGAGGATCAAGGCTCAGTGTAGTGTTTCCCTGTCTCTAGTCTCGCGTCCGAATAACCGCGCAAAATGTCGGTTTCTAATAGTTTTGCTGCAGCCTCATAGACCGTTTCAACCCCGATTTCCGCCATATCGGTTTCAAGGAAGAGAAAATCCAAATCGATGAATTTGAAGAATTTATGTATCTTCCTTTCGGGATGCAGTAAACTTTCTCCTATAGAGAGACAAATCCCCTGCCCGATAAGTTGCTTTATGTCCTGCTCTGTTCCGCTGAAGCCATGAACTATCCAAGGTTGTTGGGCTTTGTGCTTCTTTCGTAGGGCGATGATTTCGTTATGGCTCCTCACATCATGAAGAATCATGGGCTTTTGCAAGGCTTCTGAAAGCTCGATTTGTCGCTCGAAAACGGCAACTTGTCGTTCAAAACTCGCCTTGTGCATCTTGTCCAAACCTGCTTCGCCAAGGGCAAGGACTTGTGGCAACTTCAGTTTCTCTTCAAGGGTTTGCAATGCTTTTTCTGATTGAAATTCAGCATTATCCAATACCCATGGATGGATGCCGTAACTGTAAAAGCCTTGATCGGGGCCTTGTTGATTCAAGTCCAAATTGACAACTTGAATCAGGTCGACGATGCTTTTTGATGTATGCGTGTGTATGTCAACGAAAGGTGAATTCATCAAGGCGCAAAAGTAGCAAAAATCCAAAAAGTGTCAAAGCGAGGGTTTTAATCCGTAATTTTGCACCCTGTTTGTGAAACCAGTCTATGGGATTGAATAAGTCATCGATCACAGGGCACCTCGCTTGTTTCGGTGCCTACTGCATCTTCGGGTTCAACATCGTTTGCTGCAAGAACATCTCCAACGCGCATGTGATGACCCCGATGGACTTGCTATGCTTTCGAGCGACGGGTGCCACGCTGCTGTTTTGGCTGGTGTCGCTCTTCATGCCCAAAGAGAAGGTGCCGATGAAGGACATGCTGCAAATCTTTGTGGCTTCCATGCTGGGACTTTTCCTTACCCAATGGAGTTTCCTGAAGGCCATCACTATGACGACTTCCATCGACACGAGCATCACCAACACCTGCACCCCCATCTTGACCATGATTGTGGCAGCCATCGTCTTGAAAGAGCCCATCACCTTCAAGAAAGTGGGTGGCATTTTGGTGAGTCTGGCAGGCGTTTTGATATTGGTTTTCAATTCGGTGGGACTGGGCGGCGGCGCTTCCGAGACCAAGCCCTTGGGCATCGTCCTCGTGGTGGTCAACGGTCTGACTTTCGCCCTTTATCTCGGCATTTTCCGCCCGCTCATCTCGAAATACAATGTGGTCACCTTCATGAAGTGGATGTTCCTGTTCACCATGCTGGTGACGGTGCCTTTTAATGTCAAAAACCTGATACACATTCCTTTCGGACAGATAGAAACCCGAGTGGCGTGGCAAGTGGCGTTCGTGGTGTTTTTTGCCACTTTCGTTGCCTATTTCCTCATCCCTATCGGGCAGAAACGCTTGCGACCCACGCTGGTCAGCATGTACAATTATGTGCAGCCCATCATCGCTACCATCATCAGCATCGTCATTGGTTTGGACCACTTCACTTGGAAGAAGGGTATAGCCATGGTGCTGGTTTTCACTGGTGTATGGATTGTCAACCAAAGCCGGGCGGCGGCACCACAGATTCAGAAATAAATGCTATCTTTGTCGCATGGAACAAAACCTGCTACAAACGAGTATCGCCTATTTGAAGGGTGTCGGGCCAAAAAAGGCCGAAATCCTTCAGAAGGAATTGGGCGTGTCCACCTATCAGGACATGCTCAACCAGTTTCCGTTCCGTTACATCGACCGCAGCCAGATCCAAAAGGTGGCTTACATCAACGACGATTCCGTGTATTATCAGTTGGTCGGCACCATCTCTAACATCAAGATGATTGGGGCGCCGAGGGCCACACGCGCCACGGGACTTTTCAGCGACGAGACGGGCAGCATCGAAGTGGTGTGGTTCCGCGGACTAAAATGGATCAATAACCGCTTCAAGCCGGGCGTGAAGTATGTACTGTTTGGCAAGGCCAGCGAGTTTAACCACAATTTCAACTTCGTCCACCCAGAAATTGAGGAATACGACCCCAAGGACCCGCTCATCGGCGAGGGCTTGCAAGGCGTTTACAACACCACCGAGAAGATGAAAGACCACGGCCTCGGCACACGCACCATCGCCAAGCTGCAGAAACTGATTTTGCAACAAGTATACGAATATATTCCCGAGACACTACCGAAGTCTCTCATCGAGCAAGAACAACTGATACCGCGCCGTTATGCCTATTACGAGATCCACCTTCCCTCCAACAACATCGAAATCCAGCAGGCCACGCGCCGATTGAAATACGAGGAGCATTTCTTCTTCCAACTGAAAATGCTGCGCAACAAGATGCACCGCGAGCAAGCCATCAAAGGTCATGTTTTCGGTGTGGTGGGAGACTATTTCAATAGTTTCTACAAAGACCATCTGCCTTTTCCGCTGACCAACGCCCAAAAGCGTGTCATCAAGGAAATCAGGAAGGATTTGGGCTCGGGACACCAGATGAACCGCCTGCTGCAAGGCGATGTGGGTAGTGGAAAGACCATTGTCGCCCTCATGGTAATGCTTTTAGCCTTGGACAACGGCTTCCAAGCCTGCCTGATGGCACCCACTGAAATCCTGGCCACACAGCATTTTGCCACCTTGCAGGAGCAACTGAAGGACATGAACATCAACTTCGCCCTGCTGACAGGTTCCACCAAAATCGCGGAACGAAAAAAGATTTACGCTGGTCTGGCCGACGGCACTATGCAAATCGTAGTCGGCACCCATGCCCTGATTGAGAGCAAGGTGGTATTCAAGAACTTAGGCCTGGCTATCATCGATGAGCAACACCGTTTTGGCGTAGAGCAAAGGTCAAAATTCTATGAGAAAACCGAGATTCCGCCCCATACCTTGGTGATGACCGCCACGCCCATCCCACGCACCCTTGCCATGACACAATACGGCGACCTCGACGTCTCCAAAATCGATGAGTTGCCGCCTGGTCGGAAGCCTGTACAGACTTATCATGTCTACAGCGACGACCGTTACCGCATCATGATGTTCATGAAGCAACAGATAGCGCTTGGTAGGCAGATATATGTCGTCTATCCCTGCATCAAGGAGTCGGAAAACACGGATATGATTGCCTTGCGAGAAGGTTACGATGCCTTGCTGCACGACTTCCCCGAGCCGCAATACAAACTCTGCGTTTGCCACGGCCGGTTGACTGCCGAGGACAAAGACTTCGAGATGCAGCGGTTTATCACTAAAAATGCGCAAATCATGGTAGCCACGACGGTCATCGAGGTGGGTGTCAACATCCCCAATGCCACGGTGATGATTATCGAGAACGCCAACCGCTTCGGCTTGTCACAGTTGCATCAATTACGTGGTCGCGTTGGGCGCGGTGCCGACCAGTCGTATTGCATCCTCGTCACTGACCATAAGCTGACTACCGACGGCAAGACCCGCATGAAGACCATGTGCAGCACCAACGATGGCTTCGAAATCGCCGAGGTTGACCTTGAGTTGCGTGGTCCCGGCGAGACGGGCGGCACAAGGCAATCCGGACAAATCGAGATGCTGATTGGAGATTTGCAGAAAGACGGTCCATTAATCCCACAAGTCCGCGAGGCTGCTATCAAGCTTTTGGCTGATGACCCGAAGCTCATCAAGCCAGAAAACAGGATGCTGCGCGAGCATTACAAGGAATTGTTTGCGCAGACGTTTGATTGGAGCCAAATTGGGTAATTCAGATTCCGCCAGTTTAAGGTGCATCCCTCTGGGATGCTAGAATACGACAATCCTTTAATTCAACCGAATGTTATTCCCTACGGGAATCAGGATAATCCCGTAGGGATTTTCGTTCGGTAAAAAATCAAAATCCAGTCTCTTACATCCCAAGGGATGAGCTAAATTGAATAGGATTATTCTTTAATCTTCTTTTCTTTCCTAAACGAATAAAACTTATTCGTCAAGTAGCTGAACGTAACGCAGAGGATGGAGATGATGATGTAGGAGACAGTCGGCCAGATGTGAAGCACCTCAACGAAGAGTTTCAGACCGAAGTAGTTGATGAGAATGTTACCGACGGTAACCAAGAAATATCGGACAATCTGCGTCCTTCCTTTCAGTGTGGAGCCCGAGAAGCTGATGTGGCGCGCCATCCAGAAACCCGTCAGGAAAGTGATGGGGAACTTGAACACGAAGGCCGCGATGTGGGGTGTGAAGGCGATGAAACCCAGGTCGAAAACCTGACCTTTGAAGACGAAATGATAGAAAACATAGTACAGCACCCATTCCAAAACCAGGTTCAAGCCACCGCAAGCCGCATAGCGGAACAGCTCGAGGCTCATCACCTTGCGGAATGGCGGATAGAAGAAGTCGATGACCGTGGTCAAAGTGCGTTCTATCCAGGATTCTATGTTTTTCAAGGCTGACATTCGGGGCGCAAAAATAAACATTTACAGCCAAATCACTTCAAAATCTTTGAGCAATGCGGATGCTTTTTCTACATCATCAGTGAAGCCCAGCACATATCCGCCACCGCCTGAACCTGAAATCTTTACGCCAAAGTTGAAGTCATAATCGGTGGTAAACAAATCCATGGTGTTATCCGTAATCATCGGGCGCAGGAATTCCAATTGGCCTTTGGTGAGTTGTTTCAATGAATTGAAGAACAGCTCTTTATCGCCTTCAATCATTGAATTGATGCAGGAAGTCACGCAAGGCACATACTCCAACTGGAAACGGCTCAAAAACTCGGGATTCTCGCGCTGCGCCTTGAAATGCTCGACTAAAGGCTTGGTATTGCTTTTGATCTTGGTATCAATCAAACAGATGTGAATGTCTTTTTTGAGGAAATCGTCCGGAAGTAGCTCAACACCCTTTGGTGTGATTTTGAATGGCTTGCCCAGATAGCATTGCAGTGGATCGATGCCGGAACTACTGCCGTGGAAGTGACTCTCCATTTGGCCAAATAGCGTTTTCAATTGCAAATAGTCATCGCTTTTCTGCACGGCATAGCGGTCATAAACGGCAGCGACCAGAGTCCCCGAACTGCCCAAACCATAACCCGATGGCACATTGGAGGCAAGAAAAAGGCCATCATCCAAATCCTTTCTTAAAGTTTGTAAGTCAAAGAGACTTGACAGTGCTTCGTTTTCTGAAAGGTATTGGCAAAACCGTTTCAAGCTTTGGTTGGAGGGTAGCGAGGCGGCTCGGTTAAAACTGAGCGGCAACTGCCATTGTGCCGAAAAGCGCTTCAGCGGTATCATCAATGCGGTGGCATCGAAGATCATTGAATACTCGCCGAAAAGGATGACTTTGCTATAGTAACGGTCTCTCATCACAGCAGTTTTTTCGGTCCCTCACCGACATGGTCGGCAATCCATTTGTTATCAACACAATAGGCAGTCAAGTGGTCTTTGATGAAATGTTCCACTTTTTCGGCCTCGCTCTCGGGATAAAGCAGATGCACATTGGGCCCTGCATCCAAGGTGAAGCAGAGCGGAATCTTGGTTTCATTTCGGAATGCCCTAATCTCATTGATGAGACTCAAAGTATTGGGTTTCATCAAGATAAATGACGGATTGGAGCACATCATCAAAGCGTGGAGTTGCAAGGCTTCCGACTCAGTGATATTAATAAAGGTATCCAAGTCGCCCGATTTCAAAGCGGAAAGCAGGTTTTTAATGTTTTCATTGGCTTGTGCATAACGCGCAGGAGCGTATGGGTTGCCTTCCATCAAGGTGTGACCTGCACGGCTGGAAACGGACTTGGTCTCGCCGCTGACAATCAAAACGCTGTCGTGAAAAGTCTTAAAAACGGGATGGAGGTATTCGGACAGAGAAACGGCATATTCATCGGAACTGCCTTCGCAGGCCTCCGTTTTGCCCCAAAGTGCCATTGCGGAGAATACTGAGCGCGCCGCACTGCCCGAGGCCAAACGGGAAAAATAGGAAGCTTTTTGCAAATCTATGTCTATGGGTCGGCCCTTCGACAGGCTCAGGGACCTCTCGATTTCCATTAAACACATTACGAACGCACTCATTGAAGAAGCGGAGGAAGCTATGCCCGAAGAATGAGGGAAGGAGTTGCGGCTCTCTACCTTCAGATTCAGTTGGTTGATGAACGGGAAAAACGCTTGGTGGTCCATCAGGAACTTCTCGATTTTCGCGCCGAAAGTGGGATTCTCCTTGCCTTCAAAAAAGAAACTGAAACCTAATCGGTCGGCTTTTTCGAATTCGACGAAAGTCTCGGTGCAACATTCCGACAAAGTAAAGCTAATCGACGGATTCTGAGGAAGTTGTTTGCCTCTTTTACCCCAATACTTCACCAAAGCGATGTTAGACGGGCTGGCCCAGCCTACCTTGCCTTGAAAGCCGCTCGGCACTTCGCCTTTAAAGGCTTCGTTCATCCACTTGTTTTCCATTTCCATTGCGTTTTAGGCTGCGAAGATAGGGATTTATTTGGAGTTTCAGACCAAATCCCTATTTTTGCACCTTATTCAATAAACGCACGCTCATGAATCTCTTCCAACTCTTCAAAAACGTAAGTCCCTTTGTAAAGCCATACAAATGGTTGGTTTTCATTACTTTAATTCTCACATTGATTGGATCCTTGATGGCACAGGTCAATGCCATCGTGCTTGACTGGACCGTCGACGAAATCAATGGTTTGGTCACGGCAGGCGTCAACTGGGGCCAACAAGCCATCCGCATTGTCACCATAATCTCCATCGTGCTGCTCGGCAAGGAAATCCTCTCCGCCCTCATCACCTTTGCCCAAAACTACTACGGCGAGCGGATGCGCATCTTCGTCAGCCGCGACCTGGCGCAGAGCGTCATCGAGAGGGTCCTCACCTTCCGCATGGCCTACTTCAACACGGGCGACAATGCCACAGGCAAGCTCCAAGCGCGTATCGACCAAGGCGTGAGCAGCCTCTCACGCACGGTGCAGAATTTCTTTATCGACCTGTTACCGCTGTTCACAAGCGCACTCTTGGCATTGATATTGATGTTCGCAGCCAACGTCTATGTCGGACTAGTGGCCTTGGGCATCGTACCCATCTATTTCTGGATTACCTACCGCCAAGCCCGCCGTCTGAAAGGATGGCGCCGTGAGATGCGTTCGCACCTCGAGACCAAGAGCCAAGGTATCAAGAATATCATCGACTCCATCAACGTCATCAAGAGCTTCAACCGCGAACAGATTGAAGGCCAGAAACAGCTTGACATCCAGAATCAAGTGACTGAAAACCAGATGAAAACACGAAAGGTGGCGTTTTATTACAACGGCGTGAAGAGCTTCGTGAAACAAGTGGGCACGGTGCTGGTCATCATCCTCACCGCCTACCTCGTGCTGAAAGGCTATCCAGGCATGACCATCGGTAAGATCATGTACCACGTGATGCTGTTCAGCAACGTCATCGCCCCCATCACGCAGCTGCAACGCATCTTCGACGATGTGAACGACGCCTTGATATACGCCGAGGGCTTCTTCGGCATCCTCGACGCGGAAGAAGAGGTGGAACCTTCGGGTAGCTACAAACCCGAGAAGATCCACGGCAAATTCGAAATCAAGCATGTCGACTTCACCTATCCCAATGGCAACCAAGCCCTCTTTGACGTGAATATGACTATCGACCCGGGCAGGATCACCGCTTTGGTGGGACTCTCCGGAGCGGGAAAGAGCACCATCGTCAACCTGTTGGACAAGTTCTATGAGCCACAAGTGGGCCAGATTCTCCTCGACGGTGTGGATTTGCGCGAATACGACACGCAGTACCTTCGCGAGAACATCGGCCTCGTGCTGCAAAAGAACCACATCTTCGACGGCACCATCGAGGAGAACATCCTTTACGGAAACCCCAATGCCACACATGAAGACGTGGTGGAGGCTGCCAAGAAATCGCATCTCTACGACCAGGTGATGGAACTTCCGAAACAATTCAACAACAACGCCGCCGACCTTTCGGGCGGTCAGCAGCAACGTGTTGCCATTGCCCGTATGTTCCTCAAAAACCCGCCCATCATCTTCCTCGACGAGCCCACGGCCAGTCTCGATGCCATCGCCACTGAGCAAATCAAAAACAGCATCGACGCCATCAAGAAAGACCGCACCGTCATCATCATCTCGCACAGCATCTCACAAATCATCGACGCCGATTACATCTATGCCCTCCAGCAAGGCCGTGTCGAAGAAGACGGCGACCCCGACAGCATCTACAAGAAAGGCGGCATCTACAAGGACATCATCGACGCCTCGGCGCGCAGCTTGAACATCGAGAAGATCGCACGGACGCAACAGACAAAGCAAGACCGTAGAAGTAATCACAGACACTATTGTTCAAGATATCCCAGAGTTATCAGACAAACCAGCCATTACCTATTCTGATGCTGAAATCCTCGCCGCCGAAGACACGCTATGGTATCAAGACTACTTGTTTGCCTCCTACCCCATCCCCGAATCGGTGAAAGACAGAATGCAAGGCAAGTCGATGAAAGACAATGCGAAAATCGGCTACGACCAACTGCGCTACTTAATGCTACCTTATTACGACTTTGACGGACATGTCCAAAAAGGAGAACTGGTGTGTAACATAATCATCGCCCACGACCTGCTTTGCGTCTTTAGGGACTTGTTCTCAGAACAATATCCCATCTGTAGCATCCGTTTGGTCGACGACTTCGATGCCGACGACGAGGCCTCTATGCAAGCCAACAACACCTCTTGCTTCAACTACCGCCCCGTGCCAGGAATGAACAAGATCTCGCGTCATGCCCTCGGTTTGGCCATCGACATCAATCCTTTGCAAAACCCCTATATCAGAGGCTCAAAAGTTCATCCCGCCACGGCAACGGAATACGTAGACAGGACGAAAGACTTTCCCTACAAAATCGACAAAGACAACTTGTGCTACAAGGTCTTTACCTCATACGGCTTCACTTGGGGCGGTATTTGGCGCAACAAAGACTACCAGCACTTCGAAAAAAGGAGATAAGGTATTTTGACAGATTTTTTATCCCTTTTTTCTAAACCAATCCAAATATTTTCTATTTTAGCCGATTGTTTTTGAAGCGCGGATTACAAATCCGCAATTCAAGGCTGTCGGATTGCAAATCCGCCAGAACCGTAGCGACCCTGAGCCTGAGGTTGCTGAGTACTGCCGAAGCATCGAAGGGCCGCCATTTTGAATCTTGAAATCAACAATTAAACAGTTCAACGATCAACAATTAAACAATCAATAATGAGCACCAACTTTGACCCACGCGCCAACTACGAGCTGACCAAGCAACAGGCCGGCTATGTCGAGCGCAAGAAAGCCACACAGGAAGACTATGACCGCATAGGCTTCATGTCGGGACTGGAAGTGCACCAGCAGATCAAGACCAAGGAGAAGCTGTTT
>CACXIM010000075.1:0-31495 GCA_902767725.1 uncultured Bacteroidia bacterium
ACGAAGTGGTCTCTTCGTCTAGTCTGGTCAGGACGTCAGGTTTTCATCCTGGTAACTCGGGTTCAAATCCCGGAGAGACTACCAACCAAGCCCGCCAAATCAGCGGGCTTTTTTATTGTCAACTATAATGCTATGAACAAGCTACAAGTCGTCGTCAGCAACCAATACGACCCTTTTCTCAATCGCGCTGTCGAACAGTATCTCACTGACAACCAAGAGGAAGGCATTACCACTATGTATCTCTGGAAAAACCAGCAGACCGTCGTCATTGGTTACAACCAAAACCCTTATTCGGAGTGTAATGTCAAGTTGCTCCTCGATGAAGGCGGTCACCTCATGCGGCGCGGCACGGGAGGTGGTGCTGTGTATCACGACTTGGGCAACATCAACTTCTCGTTTATAGTGGACAAATCATTGTACGACATTCGGAAACAACTCTCTGTTATCCAGGATGCGCTCCTCTCCTACGGCTTGCAAACCGAAATCTCTGGGCGCAACGACCTCACCTACGACGGGCGCAAGTTCAGCGGCAACGCATTCGCGAAAGGTCAGAAAAACAACCTGCACCACGGCACCATCCTCATCAAGACCGATGGAGAGTTGATGCAACGCTACCTCATCGTCGACAAAGCCAAACTTTTGAAAAACGGCGTAAAAAGTGTGGCCTCACGAGTCATCAACCTCAGCGAAGTTGTGTCAAAACTGACTTCCGAGAACATCAAACAGCCTCTGATTGCCTCGTTTGAGAAGGTTTACAGTGGCAAGGCAGAAATGCTAGACTTCGACACTTTTATTAATAATAGAGAAGTGCAAGCCATCAAGGAGCACATTGCATCAAACGATTTCCTTTTCGGCCGTTGGAAGCAATTCAAGACCACAAAAAAAGCCCGTTTCCCTTGGGGTGGCGTGGAAATCGCGCTGCAAATCGATGAAGCTAATGCTATCATCAAAGACATTCAAATCGCCTCGGATTGTCTTGAGCCTGAGACTATCAAACAGGCAGAACAATTGCTGCAAGGCGCTAGCACCAAGTCAGCACCCAAGTACGATTCAAGTAACGAAATAATCAGTGACATCATCAACTTGATATACGACTGACCAAAAAAAGCGTACTTTTGCAGTCCAATTTTCAATTACAAATTGTCAATTATCAATTAAATGAAATACTATCTTCTCCCCTTAGGCTGCCAGATGAACTTGAGCGACACGGAGCGCGTCCGCACGGTACTCAACGGCATGGGCTTTGTCCAGACCGAAAATGAAGACGAAGCCACCATCCTAGGCATCATCGCCTGCTCGGTGCGGCAAAAAGGCATCGACAAGGTGTATGGCCGCATCGAGAAATGGAACGCCATGAAGAACCGCCAAAACGTCATCACTTTCGTGTCGGGCTGCATCCTGCCCGCCGACCGTCTACGGTTCCTCAAGCTCTTCGACCTGGTCTTCGCCATGAACGAGTTGCCCAACTTCCCGGATATGATCCGCCAATACGGCATCGTCACCCCAGCCTCGTTGCGCTTTGGAGAAGAGATTGAATTCCAACCCGTTGTCAAGCCATTGGTGCCATTGTTCCACAAGGACGACAAAATCAATCCGTCGGCCAACATGGACAAGTTCTGGGCCATCACACCCACACAGACCTCCACTTTCGAGGCCTTCATCCCTATTCAGAACGGCTGCAACAAATTCTGCACCTATTGTGCCGTACCTTACACCCGTGGTCGCGAGGTGTCGCGTCCCTCGGAAGAGATTTTGGCAGAGCTGAAGGATTTGGTTGAGAAAGGTTACAAGAGCATCACGCTGTTGGGACAAAATGTCAACTCCTATGGTCTTGACAAGAAAGGCGAAGAGATTGACTTTGCCGAACTATTACGCCGCGTGGGTGAATATGGCAAGGCCAGCGGCAAGGAGTTCTGGGTATATTACACTGCACCTCATCCCCGCGACATGAAAGACGACGTCATCGAGGTGATGGCGCAATATGACTGCCTCGGTAAGCAAATCCACATCCCCATCCAATCGGGCGACGAGAACATGCTGCAACGCATGAACCGTCACCACGACCTCGCCACCTACCGCCATATCATTCAAACCATCCGCGAGAAGCTGCCGACAGCAACCATCTTCACCGACATCATCGTAGGCTTCACGCACGAGACCGAAGAAGAGTTCGAAAACACGCGCAAGGCTATGGAAGAGTTCAAATACAACATGGCATTCATCGCGCAGTACAGTGTACGTCCAGGAGCTGTGGCCTCGGAATGGGACGATGACGTGCCGAAGGAAGTGAAGCGTGAGCGTTACCACCGCCTCACTGAGGAACTGATGAAACACAGCCTTGTTTACAACCAAGGTCTCATCGGGAAGACTGTCAAGATGCTAGTAGAGAGCCAGGACCGCAAGAACGGCTACCTCACCGGCCATACTGAAGGTAAGATTGTAATACGCTTCGCCTCGAAAGACACTAGTCTTATTGGACAGATTGTGAATGTCAAGGTGACTTCGGCGTCGCCGTTATCAATTGAAGGAGAGTTGATGGGATGAGAAGGATTGCCTTCAAAACCTTAGGTTGCCGAGTGAACCTCTATGAAACCGATGCTTTGGCGTCGCGGTTCAAGGCGGAAGGTTATGAGATTGCTGACGACGATAGCACCGCTGACATTTTCGTTGTGAACACCTGTACCGTCACCAATACGAGCGACCAAAAGTGCCGTCAGGCCATCCGACAGATTAGACGCAAGCACCCAGAGGCTTTGATTGCCGTTACCGGGTGCATGGTCAACCATAGGAAAGAGGAGTTACTGCAATCGGGCATCGCCGACTATGTCATCGACAACGAGCGCAAAGCCGCCTTGTTCGACATCATCGACGAGCATTTCCGCACGGGTCACAGCGACCCCGAAGGCTTCGACCGCGACCTGTTCAGCTACCGACCCGCTTTTGACACCTTCCACACCCGCAGCCTCATTAAAATCCACGACGGCTGCAACAACTTCTGCTCCTATTGCATCATCCCGATGGTGCGTGGAAGGGCAACGAGTCGTCCCGCTGAGGACATCTATGACAATGTTCGCAAAGTCGTAAGCCATGGTTTCAAGGAAGTTGTATTGACGGGTGTCAACATGGGACGATACCAATTTGAGGGCACTAATTTTGAGCAACTTGTAGAAAACATTCTGGAAATCGAAGGCGACTTCCGTGTCCGCGTTTCCTCCATCGAACCCGACCAGTTCAGTGACCGTTTTTTGCAGCTCTTCCAGCACGAGAAACTTGCACCTCACATGCACATCTGCCTGCAAAGCGGTTCCGACGACACCTTGAAACGGATGCACCGCTTTTATACCGTCACCCAGTTTCGCGACATGTGCCAACGCATCAAGGCCTTCCGTCCCGACTTCAACCTCACCACCGACATCATCGTGGGTTTTCCAGGCGAAACCAAAACCACTTTCAAGGAAAGTTGTGACTTTGCGAAGGAAATCGGCTTCAGCCACATCCACACCTTCAAGTATTCGGTGCGCACTGGAACAAAGGCCGCCGTAATGCCCGACCAAATTCCAGAAAAGGTGAAAACCGAACGTAGCGAAATCATGCGGCAGATTTCCTTGGAAAACAAAACCAAGTATTATGAATCGATGCAAGGCCGAAATCAAAGGATGCTAATCGAACGCATCGACAGCAAAGGCGTGGCACGAGGCTATGGCGAAAACTACATCCCCATCACCCTCAACGCTAAAGATTTGGAGAAAAACACCTTTATTACTATTAGGTTAGACGAAATCATACGCCGAGACAATGAAGAAAAGATGGCATTTATCGGAGAATCAACAAATTAAACATTTTTGATTAAAAAATTCTTCTTTTTGCTATGGCAAATCACAAAGATGCATTAAAGAGAATTCGTCAGACTGAAAAGAGACGTTTGCACAACCGTTACTACGCCAAGAACATGCGTAACGAAGTGAAGAAATTCAGGGCTTTAACCAGCAAGTCGGAAGCTGA
Organism: uncultured Bacteroidia bacterium; assembly: GCA_902767725.1. Lineage (GTDB taxonomy): Bacteria > Bacteroidota > Bacteroidia > Bacteroidales > F082 > Limimorpha. Next base: position 4,003 of record CACXIM010000075.1, read on the forward strand.
AGGTCAACTTTCGAAGTTGTTCTCCATCATCGACAAGGTGGCCAAGCGTGGTATCATCCACAAGAACAAAGCCGCCAACCTGAAGTCGAAGCTGTCGAAGTTCACAGCAAAATTGGCATAATTGGAAGTTTTATTCATACATGTTGGTGCCTCTTCTACCCAGTGGAAGAGGCTTTTTTGGTTGAGGTAATCCCAAAATGATTATCTTTACCGCCCGAAACAAAACATTTCAGCCATGACCGAGAAAAAAACCATCAAGGATTGGGCTGCCGACGACCGCCCGCGCGAGAAAATGATGTCGAAAGGCAAGATTGCACTCAGCAATGCTGAATTATTGGCCATACTTTTACGCGTAGGTAAAGAAGGCATGTCGGCAGTGGATGTGGCTCGCGCACTCCTCGACAGCGTCGGCAACAACCTCATCACGCTATCTAACCTCACTATTGACGACTTGACCCAACACGACGGCATCGGCGAAGCCAAGGCCATCACCATCTTAGCGGCACTTGAGCTTGGTAAACGCCGTCGCGCTGCAGAGGCCAGTCTACCTTCTGAGGTAAAAGACTCGAAAGACTCCTTTGAGCGGTTTCTTCCTTACATTGACGACATGAGGCAAGAGCATTTCTTGGTCATGTATCTCAACCAAAGCAATCATGTGCTGAAAGTGGAATGCATCAGCAATGGGGGTACCACTACCGTCATTGCCGACCCCAAAATCATCTTCAAAAACGCCTTAATCCTCAATGCCACATGCATCGTTTTGGGCCACAACCACCCTTCAGGCAATCCACGCCCAAGCGAAGACGATCGACAACTGACGAAAAAACTGATTGCCGCCGGCAAACTCTTAGACATCAATGTCATCGACCATATCATCATTGGCAACGAACGTTATCACAGTTTCCGAGACCACGGAGAAATGACCCTCTGAAACGCTAACCTCCCATGAAACTTGTAACCATCATCGGGGCAAGGCCCCAAATCATCAAGGCTGCCGCATTGAGCCGCGCCATCAGGAACCACTATGCGAATCAGATACAGGAAGTCATCGTCCACACAGGACAGCATTATGACGACAACATGTCGGAGGTGTTTTTTGACGAGTTGCAGATCCCGAGTCCCGACTACAACCTGCACGTTGGATCGGCCTCGCACGGCGTGCAGACCGCCCGCATGACTGAAGGCATCGAGGCCATATTAATAAAGGAACAGCCTGATTTCATTGTGCTCTATGGCGACACCAACTCCACTTTGGCTGGTGCCGTGGCAGCTGCCAAGATTCATGTGCCTATCGTTCATATAGAAGCAGGTTTACGTTCATTCAACAAGAGCATGCCGGAGGAAATTAACCGCATCGTTTGCGACCACTGCTCCACCTTACTTTTCTCCCCAACACTTGCTGGCGTAGAAAACCTGAAACGCGAAGGTTTCCCTTTGGACAACGATAGGCCATACACCATCGACAATCCGAAGGTCTACCACTGCGGCGACATCATGTACGACAACAGTCTGTATTTCGCCAATGTCGCTGAGGAAAAAACTGACATCATCAAACGTTTGGCGTTAAACGACAAGCCTTATATCTTGGCCACCATCCATCGCGACAGCAACACCGACCATCCGGAAAGGCTCAGTGCCATCTTCAGAAGCATCATAAAACTATCCGAAGAATGTCAAGTCGTCCTACCGCTACATCCAAGGACAGCAAAGCTTTCGAAAGCCAACCTCGATGAAGAATTACAAAAACAAATCTTCAGTTGTCAAAATATCAAGCTCATTCCGCCTGTATCGTTTTTGGAGATGATCGCCTTGGAACGCCATGCACAACTCATCATGACCGACTCGGGCGGCGTGCAGAAGGAGGCCTACTTCTTCAAGAAGCCCTGCATCATCCTGCGGTCCGAGACCGAATGGGTAGAGATTGTGGAAACAGGCAACGCCATCCTAGCCGATGCCAATGAGAGCCACATCATGGAGGCTTGGCAACATTTTAAAGACAATCCGCATATTGATTTTCCAAATATTTTTGGCGATGGCCATGCTGCCGAATTTGTGCTCGACAAAATTATTTCTTTCAAAGTGTTGTAGATTAAGAAAAAAGTAGTACTTTTGCACCCACGATTTCAGAATCGTAGTATTAAACATTAATTACTTAATAATCAATCAATTCAGTTATGAATCAGTACGAAACCGTTTTCATTTTAACTCCCGTTTTGTCTGACGAACAGATGAAGGAAGCGGTAAAGAAGTATGAAGATCATCTGACCAATAATGGTGCAGAGATTGTTCATGAAGAGAACTGGGGCATGCGCAAGCTTGCCTATCCTATCCAAAAGAAGTCCACGGGCTTTTACCAACTCATTGAGTACAAGGCCGAGGGTAATGTAATCGCCGATGTCGAAACCGAACTGAAGCGTGACGAGCGCATCTTGCGCTTCCTCACCGTGAAGCTCGACAAGCACGCTATTGCCTACAACGAGAAGAAACGCAAAAAGGCCGAAGCCGCCGCTGAAGAAGCCCAAGCCTAATAAAGAAATACTGCCGCTTCAAGAAGAACCGCATCAAGTACATCGACTACAAAGATGCCGACTTCTTGCTGAAGTTCGTCAACGAGCAGGGTAAGATCCTGCCTCGCCGCATCACCGGCACTTCAACGAAATACCAGCGCAAGGTCGCCCAAGCCGTCAAGCGTGCCCGCCACCTCGCCCTGATGCCATTCGTAGCAGATTGTTTGAAATAATTTGAAGGAGGACAACACATGGATATCATTCTGAAACAAGACGTCGCCAATTTAGGCTATAAGAACGACATCGTCACCGTGAAGCCCGGCTACGGCCGCAACTACCTCTTGCCCCAGGGTCTGGCTATCCTCGCCACCGAGCGCAACCGCAAGATCTTGGCAGAAGAGATGCGCCAACAGGCTCACAAGGAACAAAAGATCAAGGACGAAGCCACCGAGAAAGCTAAGGCTTTGGAAGGCCTGAAGCTGCAAATCCCCGCCAAGGCTGCCGCCACGGGTAAGATTTTCGGCTCGGTCAACACCATCATGATTGCCAATGCCATCAAGGAAGCCACTGGCATCGAAGTGGACCGCAAGCACATCGTCCTCAACGAAGACGCCATCAAGGAAGTGGGCGACTACACCGCCAAGATCAGACTCCACAAGGAAGTGGCTGTCGACATCGACTTCAACGTTTTTGCTGAATAAGATTGAACTTTTTCATAATTTTGTGGGGCTGCCTCCTTATGGGGCAGCCTTTTTTCGTACCTTTGACGCGTCGTCATTGCGAGGAGGAACGACGAAGCAATCCAGACAAACAACCCTGGATTGCTTCACTTCGCTCGCAATGACGCAAAGCGAGTCAATAATTATCCAATGATTACCAAAAACACCATAAAACAAATCGCCTCCCTGCGACAGCAAAAGTTCCGCAAGGAACTCGGCCTCTTCGTCGTGGAAGGGCGCAAGATGACGGAAGAACTGCTCCACTCCAGTTTCGAGACCTTGGGACTCTACGCCACCGAAGCCTTCCTCGCCGACTATCCAACCTTCGACAAGGCCGAAATCGTCAGCGAGGTGCAGATGCAGCAAATGAGTGGACTCGACACACCACCAGGCATATTAGCCGTAGTCAAGATTCCGCAACAAGGCGAAATCAAGACCGACTCGCGGCTTGTCCTTGCCTTGGACGGCATCGCCAACCCGGGCAACATGGGCACACTCATTCGCACGGCCGAGTGGTTTGGCATCCATGATGTGGTGTGCAGTTCCGATTGCGTGGAGCTGTGGAACCCCAAGACAGTGCAAGCCACCATGGGCTCGCTGTTCAGGATGAAGGTATGGTCAACCGACCTGCCCGCTTTTCTCAAGCAAGCCAAAGCAGAGGGCAGTGCCATTTATGGTGCCTTATTAGATGGCGAAAATCTGTTCCAGATGCAAGCCAAGCCCGAGTGCATCCTTGTCATCGGCAGCGAATCGCACGGCATCCGCAAAGATGTGCTGCCTTGCATCACGCATCCCGTCACTATCCCGAGGGTAAACGGCAGCGCAACCGAGTCGCTGAACGCCGCTGTGGCGGGAGGGATAATAATTGCCGAAATGATAAGGCCATGAACATCAAAGATATCACGCCTGATTTCTTATGGAAAAACGGTATTAATCCTGAGGGGATGAGGTTTGGGCCTAATTTCTTTCCCTACAATCCGAAATTGAAACAGTTTAGCAGGGATTTAAGAAATCATGGACAATTGTCGGAGGCATTGCTTTGGAAATGCCTGAAAGGGAAAAAGACTGGGTATCTCTTTCTTCGACAGAAGCCCATCTTAAACTTCATCGCCGACTTTTTTTGCCACGAACTTAAATTGGTTATCGAAATTGACGGAGCATCACATTTTTCTGCCGAAGCACAAAAACGAGATGCAGAAAGGGACAGACAGATGCAAGCCATTGGACTTACAATTATCAGGGTTTTAGATAGCGATGTGCGCAAGAATCCAGAAGATGTGACTCGTGGAATTATGGAACAGTTTCCACGAAAGGAGGAGCAATAAGTCTTTTATTGAATTAATACGCAAAGCGGGTCTTCCGAATCCCCCCGACCCCCTTTACAAAGGGGGAGGCCTACCGGATGCGGGCCTACCGGACATGGCGCAAAGCGGCAACAGAATCAGCAACCTCACTCAGCTCTATAGCAACCTCAAAGAAAAAAGCATAAACCCTAACGCCTCGGAAACAACCAGTTCCCCCTTTGCAAAGGGGGCTAGGGGGATTCCACGAACCCCGATAGGCAAAACACAAAAAAAACCGCCCCGAAAGGAGCGGTTTTTTTCATTCAATCGTAGGATTGATTACTTGGTGATGACAACGCGCTGGACGCTGTTGCGGCCATTGTTGTCGTACACGCTGAAGAAGTATACACCAGCTTCAACATTCATGTCGATGGTGTTCACCATGTTGTCAAGCTTCACCACGCGGAGGAGCTGACCAGCCACGTTGTAGATAGCCAAGCTGTTGAGGTTTTCACCTTGGAGGGTGACCACCGAAGTGGCGGGGTTAGGATAGATGCTGGCAAGTTGAGCAACGGTCTCTTCGACGCCATCGGAGATAGCAAGATTGACAGGAATCTCAACATGTGCCACATTCTCATCGTTGGTGTTGATGACGAGGTTAGCAGTGTAATCCGTACCCATAGCAAGGCCGATGGAGTTGATGCTGAGGGTGATTGTCTCGCTCTGACCGCCCATGATGGAGCCTTCGGTCTTGTTCATAGTAGCCCAAGTGGCGGGAATGAGTTCACCTTCGCAGTTGACGGTGATCAACCAAGCACCTGCAAAGCCATCACTTGTACCTGAAGGTGCTGCATAGCAGTGGCTGAAGCTGTTGCCACTGGTGCTGAGCCAGTTACCATCTTGCTCTTCACCGTATTCACCACCGTCCATGCTCAGAGGATATTCACCACCATTCTGTTCGAGAGAAACAGTAGCCCACATGGCTTGACCCGTCATATAGACAGGCTCGTCGAAGGTAGCGGTGATCCAAGTACCAGCAGCAGTGGAGTTGATGGTCTTTTCGGCAAGGAGTTCACCGGGTTGGTTGTGGAGGCCTTGTCCGTAGATACGGAAGGTGTAGTTGTGGTCAGCAGCCTGATACTGTGTACCAACAAGGTATTGGGCAGAAACGATTCTCATACCCATGGCAGCACCAGCGTAAGCGGTGGCAGGCAGACGGATACCCATCTCACGGCTGTAAGGATCGTCAGAACCGATGCCTTGATTCTCTTCACCATTGTGGTAGTAGAGATCAGAGGTTTGTGAGCCAGCGCCACCTTGACCGAAGTCAATCCAGCCGGCCCAGTCGCCGATGGAGTTACCATCGTTGATGATTTCGACCTCCATAGTGGTCATGTCGTCTTCCATGAGTTCGACATTGATTTCTTCAGGATCGAAGCTAAGTTGAGGAGCGGATTCGCCACCGAGTTTCTTGAAGCTGAAGTTGTCAAGGTAGAAAATAGAACTGCCATCTTCCATAGGAGCGAAGAAGTCCATAGCTGCAAGAGTACGGCCAACCTGATTTGCACCGAAGCTGTCCAAGCTCCACTGCCAAGTGCAGATGAGTTCTTCATCCTCACCGGGGGCAGTGTAGTAGAAGTTGGCGACATCGGTGTCGGTGTCGACATTCAAACGGAAGTGCATCCATTCATCAAACACAAGGTTAGTCAGCGTGGCGGTGCTGTTGCTACCAGCGTGGATGGTACCTTGACCAGGAGCAACTGTAGTATTCTGACCGTCGTTGGTCAAGTGGAGATAGCACTGCATGGCCCATTTGCTGTTGGAGCCTGCAAATCTGTGAAGGATGTTGAAGTAACCATTGCTGCCTTCGGGAACGAGGATGTCGAACTCGAGGTCGTAGTTACCGTTTTCTTCGTCACCAAGGAGAAGGACGTTGTCGGCAACACCGGCAATCTCGCCGCATTTGCTACCACCTTGCTCGGCCACGATGCCGTCTTCGTTGGTGCCAGGATGGTTGTTCCAAGTGGTCCAATGGTCATAGCCATGGGCAATGGCATCTTCTGCAATGTGGGCACCTACGGTGTACTCCTCGAAGGGGTCAAAGAGCAGCACCTCGTCGTTGCTCTGCAGCGTGACGGTGAGGTTGTCAATGTAGTACTCAGAAGTAGCGGCATTCTCGGGCGGGAAGAAGTCCATAGCACCGAGGACACGGTCAGCCTGGTTCTCACCAAAGCTGTCCATGCTCCACTGCCATTCGGCATAGAGTTCTTCGGATTGACCAACCACATTGAAGTAAAGTTGGGCAACGTCGTTGTCGGCATTGACATGCACGCGGAAGTGCATCCATTCATCGTAAACACAAGGCAGGTCGCAGGTGCCGTTGCTACCAGCGTGCACTGTGCCGTGACCAGGAGCCTGGGTCGAGTTTTGACCATCGTTGGTCTCATGCATGTAAACCTGAATAGCCCAAACACAGTTGTCGGAGTTGTTGCCATCAAAATGGTGCAACACATTGAAATAACCATTCTTGCCTTCCGGAACAAAAGCGTCGAATTCAAGGTCATAAACACCTACCGAGTGGTCACCAAGGTAAAGAATTTGGTCGTTGCCATAGGTGAAGTGAGCAGCCATGGAGCCACCAGCTTCGTCAAAGACACCGTCTTCGGAGCCACCAGGATGGTTGGTCCATGTGGTCCAAGGCATACCATAGGTCTCAGCAATCTTAGCGCCGGCAACACCGTCGTTAAAATCGTAGCTCATCTGTGCGAAAACATTGCCGCAAACAAAGGCAATCATTGCAATGAGTAAAGATACTTTTTTCATTTTGAAAAAATCGCGAAAAACGCGGTGCAAATATAACCATTTTTTGTTTGTTACAATAGGGAGGGGGATTTTTTTAGTTTAGAGTTTAGAGTTTAGAGTCAGTTTAGAGTTGAGAGTTTAAAAAGATGAGATTCCCTTCGGGAATGGAGCTGCGGTATTCTATTAAACAGCGGCGGCTTGAGGCATTGACGTGTTGTTGGTTCTTCATGCCGCCGCTATATACCACACAAGAATACTTCCATTAACTCCGTTGAATCATCGATTTCCCCAAGGGAATCTCCTGTTTATTGTGTTTTTGACTCTTTCCAATAAGCAATCATCTCTTCGATACTGAGGTGCTGCACGCCTTTGCCTTGTTCGCGAGCTTTCTGTTCAATGTAGGCAAAACGTTCACGAAATTTCTTGTTGGTCTTTTCGAGGGCATCGTCGGAATTCACACCAATATAGTTACCGTAGGCAGCCAAGGCAAAGAGCAGGTCGCCGTATTCCTCTTCGATATGGGCAATGTCTTCAGGTTTTTGCAACGCCTCAAGGAGTTCACCCTTCTCCTCCTCTACTTTCTGCCAAGCTTGTTCAGCGGTGGGCCAACGAAAACCCACACCGGCCGTCTTCTGCGCCATGCGATAGGCCTTCAACAAAGAGGGTAAGCCCTCAGGCACGCCACCCAACACACTGCGGTTGTGCTCGCGCTCCAATTTGATCTTTTCCCAATTCTGTTCCACCTGCTCGGCATTCTCAACATGCTCATTGCCAAAGATATGCGGATGGCGCACAATCATCTTGTCGCAGATACCATTGAGCACATCGGCAATATCAAAGGCACCTTGCTCCTGCCCTATTTTGGCATAAAAGACAAGATGGAGCATGAGGTCGCCGAGTTCCTTTTTCACTTCGTTGAGGTCGTCGTTGAGAATGGCCTGACTAAGTTCGTAGGTCTCCTCGATGGTGAGGTGGCGTAAACTATGGATGGTTTGGGTGCTGTCCCAAGGGCAGCCCGCACGCACGGCATCCATGATATCTAAAAGTCGCTTAAAAGCTAGAAGTCTTTCGTCCATAATTCGTTGATTTGAAACTGCAAAAGTAAGGAAATAAATCGAATGTTGAGATTCCCCTGCGGGGAATGGAGTGCCGTTGTATCCGTTAACCGCGGCGGCATGATAGACATACGACATGAGAGCAACTTCAGCTGCCGCTTTTTATAAAATGTAGCACTCCATTCCCGAAGGGAATCTCCCTGCTTATCATAGTTTTTTTGTACCTTTGCAGCCCCAAACCGAGAGGTCCGACGAAGTCAAGTGAAGCGACAAAAAAGCCATATCATTATTTTCGCCTTGCTCACCTTATTATTAATAGGAAAGACGACAAGCGCCCAACTCAGCAACCGCAACTATGAGATAGAAGCGCGGATGCATTATGGCTACATGTATTTCCAAAACGACGAATATCACTCTGCCTTAGGACGTTACAGCCGACACACACCCAGCTATGAGATCTCGCTGCATCGCAATACCTACGGAGAGCATCGATGGGAGGTGCTGCACAACTACCCTTCTATAGGGTTCACCTTCTATTACTCGAGCTTCGGCAACGACAGCATCACGGCCGAATTGGGCAGGGTGTTTGCCCTCTACCCTTTCATCAACTTCCCCATTACGCCAGGCACCAACAGCAGGTTGACCTTCAAGTTAGGCGTGGGTGTGGGCTACCTCACCAACAAGTTTGACCCGAAAGAGAATTATCACAACTACGCTATCGGCTCGCACGTCAACGCAGCCATTAATCTATCATTCGAATACCGTCAACGCATCATCGAACGCCTGTATTGGGTGACCTCAGCGGGTTTGACGCACTTCTCGAATGGCGCCACTCGTTCGCCTAACATGGGCATCAACATCCTCAGTGTCGCCACAGGTCTTTCTTGGTATTTGGCTCCGCCCAAGACACACCTCGACAGGCGGCTGCGGCCCAAGAATTACCTATTCGAATTTGACGGCAAACGACATTTTGTCACCGACTACCAATACACTTTGGGCTTTAAGGACATGAGCCAAGAATACGGTACACACCAATACTTCTTCGTTCACGATTTGGCCGCCAATTTCATGTTCCAAATCTCGGAGCGCGACCGTTTGGGCCTCGGCCTTGAATTGGTTTACGACTATTCCGACAAAATCACCAAGCCCGACTGGGACTTGTATCTGAAGCCCGGCTTCCTGATTTCCTACGAGATGTTGCTCGACCGCGTCAGCTTCATGTTCAACGTCGGTTTGCGCAACAATGTGCCGCTCAATTCACCGACCTTCGGCATGTTGTTCTACCAAAAGGTGGCCGCTCGCTACTATTTCAACGAAAACCTGTTTGCCACGCTTGCTTTCACCACCTATGACATCAAGGCCGACTTTATCAGCTTCGGCATAGGCTACCACATACAACACAAATACTACTTACCACGCTATGAAAAGAAACGTCATCGCAGTCCTGTTTTTCCTCGTTAGCTTGATCGCCACATCATGCAACAAGATGGACCAGCTCTTCAATAATGGGGAGCCTGTCAACGAACAACGCGAAATTGACCAACGTTTCAACGCGATTTCGATGTATAACAACGTGAATGTCAAGCTTGTACACAGCTCCCACCCACATTTGGAACTCACCTGCCCCAAAAACCTCATTGATAAAGTGACCACTGAAATCGAGGGCGACACCTTGGTCATCAAAAACGAGAACGAATACAACTGGCTGCGCAGCTTCGATTACAGCATCGACTTGACGGTGTATTACGACAGCCTACGAGAAGTGAATTTCGCCTCTGTCGGTGATTTGCTCTGCACAGATTCCATTAGAGGGTATGGACTAAAGACCATCGACACGACATTAGGCATCGTCGACACCCTCATGATTCGCAATTTCAACCTCAACATCAACGAAGGCTGTGGCGACATCGACCTCACGTTCAAATGCAACGTGGTGAAAAACAACTTCAGCAATGGCACCTCAAAGGTAACTTTCCGAGGTACAGCAGAATATACAGAAATCATTATGCGCAGCTATGGCGTAGTCCATGCTGAAAACCTCAATTCCAACTTCGTCAGAGTGCAGTCGCATTCCACCAACGATGCCTACGTTTGGGCCAGGACCAAGCTCACCGTGTGGCTCTATAGTATTGGAAATGTGTATTATAAAGGTCGTCCTTGGATCGTCAAGGAATGCTCAAGCGATGGACAAGTCATCAAATTGGAAGAGTGAAATATTTCATGAGGAAAAATGGTTTTTGGTATGAAATTTGTACACTTTTCTGCGATTAAACCCTACCAATAGATAAACAAATAAAAACACACAATAAAATGAAAGCGTTAAGACTCATTCCGATCATTGCCTTAATGGCCTTCGTGAGCTGCTCGGCCAATCGCCAGACAGCCAAAGACGACACCTACTATTCGCCTTATGGCAATACGGGCAGACAGATGGCCACTGGCAACGGCTCTTACGTGAGCCCCAGCATCAGTAGCAACTCGGAATATGACTATCAGGCCTACTATTCCGACAGCAAGAATTACGTCAACAATGCCGATCCCGTTTACCAGACCACTGAGACGGTGACCGACACCAACGGCGTGGTGTATACCACCACCGAGACGTATTACGATGCCGATTTTGCCACGCGCATCAAGCGTTTTGGCTCGCAGGCCTCCTCATCGAGAGACTACTATGACGACTACTACACTTACGATGGTGGCGGCAACACCTACGTTTACGTGAATAGCTACGATCCCTTCTATTGGGACTACTACCCGACCATCTATGTGGGTTGGGGCTATCGTCCCTACTGGAGGTCCTATTGGGGCTGGGATCCTTATTGGGGCTACTCCTGGTATCCTTACTCTTATTGGGGATATTCATGGTACCACTACTCCTACTGGCACAATCCTTATTGGGCCTACGATTGGGGTTGGCATCATCCCTATCATCACCACCATCACCATTGGGATGGTCACCACGGTGGTCATCATGGCGGAATGGGCGGTGGCAGCAGCTTCGGCAACTATGTGGCCAGCGTAAGACATGGCAACTCCACTGGCGGATCGATGAGTCGCGCCTTGCCCAACAACGGCCGCAGCAACTTATCGAGCGGCGGTAGCATGTCGGGCACTCGTCCAACAGGAGGCTCTTCTTCGGCTCGCGTAGGTGGCAGCACAAGCCGCGCCAACACTAGCCGTCCCACAGTGAGCAACAGACCTACAAGCGCCAGCCGTCCCACGACAGGCACAAGCAGCCGCATAAGCAGCGGTACCAGCTCGCAACGTCCTGCCTCCACGGGCAGCACGAGCAGCCAGCGTCAAAGCTACACCTCGCCCAACAACAGCCGCCCGTCGCGCTCCAGCTCCGAATATGTGCGCCCGCAAGGCTCATCCTCGTCAAGCTCCAACAGCGGTAGCTATAACAGAAGCAACTCAAGCTCATCAAGCGGTTCCTACAACAGAAGCAGCTCTTCGTCAAGCAACTACAATAGAAGCAGTTCGTCATCGAGCAGTTACAACAGAGGCAGCTCCTCGTCAAGCTCAAGTCGCAGTTCGGGCAGCAGCTACAGTGGCGGAAGCCGCAGCTCAAGCTCAAGCAGCCATAGCTCAAGTTCCAGTCACAGCTCAGGAGGTGGAGGCCGTAGTGGCGGTGGCGGTGGAAGAAGATAATTTCCAATCCAACCACAGAGATTAAGAATAAAAGACTACCTTTGCAAGTTGAAATGCAAGGTAGTCTTTTTTTATCCTTTTAAAAATGAAGAGAATAATCACCACAGTTTTGGCATTCCTTTTCGTCGTCGCCACATTTGCTCAAGGCACCGACGATGCATGCCTTTTCTCGCAGACCTACTACCAAGGCACTGCCAAAGCCATGGGCATGGGCAACGCCATGGGTGCAGTGGGTGGCGACATGACCTCCGTCTGCATCAACCCGGCAGGCTTGGGCATCTATCGTAGCACCGAGTTCACCACCACCCTCAGCCTCATGGACAACTACCTTTCCTCCGACTACTATGGGACTACCAACGGTGACAACAGGATGCGCCTCTCCATACCCAATGTAGGCTACGTCAGTACAAAGCAAAGAAGCAACTTCCGACCCTTGCGTTACACCCAGTTTGGCATCGGCCTCACGCGCACCAACGACTTCAACATGAATGCCTTTAGCAAGGGCATTAATCCAACTAGCTCGAAGATTGACTCTTATCTTTCCCGAATCAACGGCTATTCCCCCGACTATTTTCATGACGACTTCCCCTACGACATCTATCCGGCTTGGAGCACCTATCTCATTGACCTTTACGAGGATGAATCGGGAGAATACTTTGGCAGCCCAGTGCCTCAAGGCAACATCTGGCAAGGCCAGGAAAGTGAGTTCAAGGGGCGCTCGGAATCTTGGACCTTTGCCGGTAGTGCCAACTATTACGACAGGCTCTTTTTCGGCATGAGCGTTGACGTTGCTCACATCAAACGTTGGGGCGCAAGGACTTTCCAAGAAAGCCGTGTTGAGGGCTCCCACACCGAATTCAACCAATGGCACTTTCGGGAAGACCTCAGCAGCACAGGATGGGGTTTCAATCTGAAAGCGGGATTCATCTATCATGCCACCCCTTGGCTCCGTCTGGGTGTGGCCTTCCACTCACCCACGCTCTATAGCTTCGACGAGACCTGGCAAACCGAGACCGAATCGCAGATCCTAAGCATCACGAGGAAAAGCCTCAGCCCCGAATCGAGCTACGAATACACTTTCATCAGCCCGCTGAAATGGGTGGGCAGCATGGCTTTTGTCATGGGCAGACATGGGATGTTTAGCCTTGATGCGGAATACACCAACTATGGCGCAGCTCGGTTCAAAGCCAACGACTACGACTACGATGCAGTCAACGACGACATCAAAGGCACATACGGAAAGACCTTCAACTTCCGATTGGGCAGCGAATGGCTGATAGGCAACTCCTACCTCAGATTGGGTGCAGCCTACTACGGCAGTCCCTTTGGCCTCGGTGAGACGGGCGGTAGTGTCAAGAAAGCCTCCTGCGGCATCAGTTTGCCAGTGTCAGACGACACCACCTTCGACTTCGCTTACGAGCTGACCTACGGCAAATCCTATAACATCCTTTACGATGCTGGCGATTTGGGTATAGAGCCCGTGACACAAAAACAAATCAAAAACCTTGTAGCGGCCACCCTCAAGGTGCGCTTCTAAACGAAAAAAGGCTGCCCGAACTAAAACGAGCAGCCTTTTGTTTGAGATTGGCAGCGCTTAAGCGTTGTATTGAGCGATGATGCCCTTGTCGACAAGGATACGGCCACAATACTCGCAAACGATGATTTTCTTGTGCGTGCAGATGTCCAACTGGTGTTGGGGCGGGATGCGGTTGAAGCAGCCGCCACAGGCTTCATCGAAGATACCAACCACTGCAAGACCGTTACGAGCATTCTTACGAATGCGTTTGTAAGCCACAAGAAGACGGTCTTCCACCAACTTCTCGCAATCGGCTGAACGCTGCAGCAATTGTTCCTCTTCCTTCTCGGTGCCTTCCACCAGCGACTGAAGCTCCTCTTTCTTCTCATCCAGTGAAGACTTCAGCTCGGTGAGACGCATTTGGGCCTCGGCAACCTTGGTGGCAACATCGTTGTCCTTAGCCGTGATTTCCCTGATACGTTTCTCCGACAATTGGTTATCAAGCTGTTGGTACTCAATCTCTTTGGTCAGCGAATCATATTCACGGTTGTTGCGCACGTTGTTCTGCTGATCCTCATATTTCTTAATCAGAGCCTCGGTCTCCTTGATCTTGATCTTGTAGTCCGAGATATCTTTTTGATGTTTCTTGCTTTCTTCCTTAAAGTTGGCAATACGGGTCTCTAAGCCAGCAATCTCGTCTTCAATATCTTGAATTTCAAGAGGCAGGTTGCCACGATAGGCGCGAATCTCGTCAATCTTGGAGTCGACCTGTTGCAAAGTATACAAAGCCACCAGCTTCTGCTCGACACTTACCTCCACGGGATCCACCTCAGGTTTGGGAGTTTCCACCACGGCAGGAGCTTCTTCCTTCTCAACCGGAGCTTCTTCTTTCACCTCAGGTTTAGGCTCGGCCTTTGCCTTTGCAGTTTTCTTTGCAGCAGGCTTGTTCTCGGGAGCTTCAGGCTCTGCAATGGTTTTAGTAGTTTTTTTTGTAGCCTTTTTGGTTTCCTTAACTTCTTTAACCTCAGCGGTTTCGGCCACCTCGGCAACTTCTTTGATTTCTTTCTTTGCCATATTGTGATTACTTATTACTTACAAAATAATGCACCGAATTTGTCTTGGTTTCGGCGATTTCGGCTGCAAAGGTAGGAAATTTTTTCCTAATTAGTTCAACTATTAATTCTTTCGTAAACTGTTCGGTCTCAAAATGTCCGCCGTCGATCAACAAGATATTGCCTTCGGGGACAAAAAAGTCGTGGTATTTGATGTCAGCGGTGAGGTAGGCGTCAGCTTTTTGGCGCATGGCATCAGGCATGAAAGGTGTACCCGAGCCACCACAGAGTGCCACTTTTTGGATTTTTCGACCCGTCAAGGCAGAATGGCGCAGGCAGGGCGAACCGATGGTATCGGCCACAAGGGTCAGGAACTCCGTCTCGTCCATAGGTTTCCCAAACTCACCGACCATCCCCACACCACAAAGCTCAGGCTCTGAGGCTGACGGTTGAAGCAAGTGCAGTTTTTTCAAGCCAAGCCTTTCGGCCAACACGCGACTTACGCCTAAATAGCTGTTATCCAAGTTGGTATGCATCGAAATTAGGGCAATATCATGCTTGACGGCCTTCATCACGGCACGTTCGATATAGGTTTCGGGTGTCAGATGCTTCAAGCCTCTGAAAATCAATGGATGGTGGCTGATGATAAGGTTGCAGTTTTTGGCAACGGCTTCGTCCACGATTTCCTCGGTAATGTCCAAGCAAACCAATGCTTTTTGGGCCTTAGCATTAAGGTCACCGACCTGCAAGCCAGCGTTGTCATAGCTCTCCTGCCATTGCAAAGGTGCAATCTCAGTAATGCAGTTCAAAATGTCTTTTACAAGCATAAATTCAAAATTGAGGCTCAAAATTAGGAAAAAATGTCTAATTTTGACCCCAACTATGAGAATTTTACTGTTACCTATATCGTTTTTGTATCATATTGTGCTGGTTATCAGGCACAAGCTATATGATTGGCACATCTTGAAAACCACGCGGTTTGAAAAACCCGTGATATGCGTTGGCAACCTCAAACTCGGCGGAACGGGAAAAACGCCCCTTACAGAATACCTCATCCGCCTTTTGAAGAACGATTACCGTGTGGCGACCTTGAGTCGCGGCTATGGCAGGCAAACCAAAGGCTTCAAGCTCGCAGAAGCATCAAGCAAATACGAGGATTTAGGAGATGAGCCATTGCTCTATTTCAAGAAATATCCTGGAATTCAAGTCGCGGTGGACGAAGATCGGGTGGAAGGCGTGACGCACCTGCTTGGGGAGCAGGGTGTCGAAGTTGTCCTCTTGGACGATGCCTTCCAACATCGAAGCATAAGCGCAGGGCTGAACATCCTTTTGACGGAATACCAGCGTCTTTACACGGATGATTACCTCTTCCCTACTGGTACCTTACGCGATGTGAGATCGGCCGCCAAACGGGCCGACATCATCGTGGTCAGCAAGGCACCAAAAGAATTAAGCGATGAAGAAAAGTGGCAGATAACCAACAAATTAAACACTTCCGATAATCAAAATGTGTATTTCTCCTACTTGGAACACGCGGCATTGCAGCCCTTGAACGAAGCGGCAAAGGCGTTCCCACTTGAAGAAGCAGATGGCGCATTTGCATTTTGTGGCATCGGCAATCCCAAGCCTTTTGTCGAGGAACTGAAAAAACGCTACCATTCCGTTGATTTTCTGCCTTTTGGCGACCATCATGCCTACAAGGAAAACGACATGAAAGCCGTTTTGGATTGGTTTGAAAAACTCGAAGGAGAGAAGAAAATCATCGTCACCACCGAAAAAGATGCTGTGCGATTGACAAATTCTCCCTATTTTTGTCAGTTTGAAGACGTGCCGCTATACGAATTGCCCGTCACAGTGCGTTTCCATGAAGAAGAGAAGTTTAACGAAGAAATATTGAGTTATGTACGAAAGAATGCTCACTACGATTGATTTCATCAACAATAAAACCAACGGATTCAAGCCCGAGGTCGGCGTCGTGTTAGGTTCAGGCTTAGGCGGCTTGGCCAATGGCATCGATGTTGAATATGCCATCCCTTATTCTGAGATTCCGAATTTCCCTGTCTCAACGGTGAAAGGCCACCAGAGCCAGTTGCTGTTTGGCACCATCGCCGGACGCAAGGTCATTGCTATGCAGGGCCGTTTCCATTATTACGAGGGCTACCCGATGAGTGAGATCGTTTTCCCCATCCGCGTGATGATGAAGCTTGGCATCCAATTCCTCATCCTCAGCAATGCCGCCGGAGGTTTGAACCCAGCCTTTAAGGTGGGCGACATCATGATCATCAACGACCATATCCATGCCATGCCCAATCCTTTAATCGGTCCGCATGACGACCGCCTTACGACAAGCGTCTCATCAAGCTAGCTGATGAAATTGCATTGGAAAAGGGCATTTGGGTGCAGCACGGTGTGTATTGTTCCACTTCGGGCCCGACTTACGAGACCCCTGCTGAGTGCCGTTACTTCCGCATCATCGGTGCCGACACCATCGGCATGTCGACCACGCCCGAAGTCATCGTGGCACGTCAAGGCAAGCTACCCGTCTTCGGATTGAGCATCGTCTCCGACATGGGCAACATTTATGGCGTGGACCACATCAGCACCATCACGCATGAAGAGGTCATCAGGGCCGTGAATGCCGTTGAGCCCAAGCTCATCACCCTCATCACCGAACTCATCCGTCGCAGCGCCGAAATCAAGTTCTGATGGCCATCTATTTCGTCACCGATTTTCATTTGGGCATTCCTTCACTCGAAGACAGCCAGAAGCGAGAGCGCAAACTGTTGCGTTTCCTTGATGGCATTCGTCCCGACTGCGAAGAGCTCTACCTGATGGGTGACTTGTTCGACTTTTGGTTTGAATATAAGACCGTTATTCCTAGAGGCTTCGTCAGGCTGCAAGGCAAGTTGGCCGAGTTCACCGACGCAGGCATTCCCGTCCACATGTTCATCGGCAACCATGATTTGTGGAGTTTCGGCTATTTACATGACGAATTGGGTATTGAACTGCACCGTGAGCCTGTCGTCAAGACCATCAAAGGCAAGAAGTTCTTTTTGGTCCACGGCGACGGCAAAGGCCCCGGCGACAAAGGCTACAAGTTCTTGAAGAAGGTGTTTGAATGCAAGTTCAACCAATGGCTGTTCCGCTGGTTGCAC
Source organism: uncultured Bacteroidia bacterium (assembly GCA_902767725.1). Taxonomy (GTDB): domain Bacteria; phylum Bacteroidota; class Bacteroidia; order Bacteroidales; family F082; genus Limimorpha. The sequence continues at coordinate 21,746 of CACXIM010000075.1, forward strand.
CCCGACTTGGGTATTGGACTGGCTTTGAAATGGTCGCACAACCACCGCCTGAAGAAACTCAAGAACGAGGTGGAGCGCGGCTATTACGACGACATCCCTAACACCCGCCTCTACCAATACGCCCAAGAGCAAGCCGCCCTTGACCCGAGCATCGACTTCTTCATCTTCGGACATCAGCACAAACCCATGCAATACAAGACTGGCGACCATGCCTTGACCACTGTCGTAGGGAATTGGATTTATGATTTCACATACGCTGTGTTTGACGGAGAGAGCGTTGAGTTGAGGCGGTTTGGGGAAACCAAATAACAAATCTCCCACCAGTTTTCCAATGGGAAGTTCACAGAATCATTTCGGCTGATTCACTCATCTGTGCTTATAGCACCTAATGTTCCAGCCTACACTAAGCACCCAAAGCAGATGATTCTCTTTTCTGCTGTTAGTCAAAAACGAAAGTCCCGTGCCGAAATCCAAGTCTTTGTAACTGGCACCACCAACAAGAGAAGCTCCATATAATTCATAAGCAATGTCACAATTTGCACGGACATCTATCATTCCAGCCCAATTCCCTTCGTTTGTATAAATCCTTGCTCCAGCAGAACAGACCAAGCCATAACCATCTCCTACTCCAATGCTGAGGAAAGGTTGCACGAATGGATTGATTTGATAACCTAAAGACAAGTAAAATCCTCTGTACAATTCAGGACGAATAACGAAACCGCAGCCTCTTGTATATGAAGACCGGTAATATCCTCGCTGAACATTCAAGGATTGTTGACCTTCATAAAGGGAAACCTTCCCAAACTTGGCTTTTTCGGAAGGAAGACCGAGTTTGATTTCATCACCAAAAGTAAGTGATTCTTGGGCAGAGAGCATCCCGCCAAAAATCAGCATTGCTGCAATAATAAGAACACTTTTCTTCATCATCTTTTTGCCAAGTTATATCCCATCAGGCTCTTCGGTTTTAGATAGTCCCCGAGGTGAAATGCAGGTCTTTTTCCATAGTGCTTACCTTCTTCAGACATGCAAAAATAAACATTTTCGATTTATGCAACGCTTTTCCGAAGGTTTTCCTTACCTTTGCCGAAACTTGAAATTATAAAATAACATCATTATGCAAACAACAAAGCAATACATCGAAGCCAACAAGGAGCGTTTCCTTGAGGAACTCTTTGGCTTGATCCGAATCCCTTCCATCAGCTCGGAATCAGCCCACAAACCAGACATGATCCGCTGTGCCGAATATTGGCGCGACGCTATATTGGCCGCTGGTGCCGACAAGGCCGAGGTGATGCCTACCGAGGGCAATCCCATCGTCTACGGCGAGAAGATCATTGACCCGAAACTGCCTACCGTGCTTGTTTACGGTCACTACGACGTGATGCCCGTTGACCCCATCGACCTGTGGCACACCGACCCGTTTGAACCTGTTATCAAAGACGGTAAAATCTGGGCTCGCGGTGCCGACGACGACAAAGGCCAATCGTTCATGCACGCCAAGGCTTTTGAGACCATGGTGAAGACCAACACCCTCCCCTGCAATGTGAAGTTCATGCTCGAAGGCGAAGAGGAAATCGGCTCGGGTAGCCTCTCGAAGTGGGTCGTGGATTACAAAGACCTCGTCAAGGCAGATGTCATCCTCGTGTCCGACACCTCGATGATTGGTCCCGATGTGCCGAGCATCACCACGGGTCTGCGTGGCCTCGCCTACTGGGAAATTGAAGTCACCGGTCCCAATGCCGACCTGCACTCCGGCCTCTTTGGCGGCAGCGTGGCCAACCCGCTCAACACCCTCTGCGAGATGATTGCCAAATGCATGGACGAGAACAACCACATCACCATCCCGCACTTCTATGACGATGTCATCGAATGCTCTCCCCGCGAACGCGAACTGCTCAACATGGCACCTTACAACGAGGAGAACTACAAGAACAGCCTCGGTGTGAAAGCCCTGCGCGGTGAAGAAGGCTACACCAAGATTGAGCGCGTCGGCATCCGTCCCACCTTTGACCTCTGCGGCATGTGGGGTGGCTACACGGGCGAAGGCGCCAAGACCGTGCTGCCTTCAAAAGCCTACGCCAAGCTTTCCTGCCGCCTCGTACCCGACCAAAACAACGAGAAGATTGCCGTGTTGGTGAAGGACTATCTGGAGAAGAGCGCTCCCGACTATGTCACCGTGAAGGTCACACCGCTGCATGGCGGACAAGCCTATGGCTGCCCTGTCGACCTGCCGGCATACAAGGCCGCCGAAGCCGCCTACATGGACACCTACGGCAAGCAGCCCATCCCGATGCGTTCGGGCGGCTCGATTCCGATTATCGCCAGATTCGAGGAAGTGCTGGGCATCAAGTCCATCCTGATGGGCTTCGGCCTCGGCGAAGACGCCATCCACTCGCCCAACGAGAACTACCGCCTCGACCACTTCTACAAAGGCATCGAGACCATCATCGCCTTCTATCAGCATTTTGCCAAGGGAGGAGAGATTGCATAAGTGTTTGCAACACGGCAAAAAGAAAAAGGAAGAGTCGATTGGCTCTTCCTTTTGTTTTTCATTCAACTCCGAACTTGCTTTTATATTGTTCTGTGATAAAACCATCCACCCAATCGTAATAGGCTTCCATCGTTTTTGGATCTTTGGCTTTCCGTAGTGCTGCCACGGCTTCTTCGCCACGGCGCATCACATCCTCTTCGATACGCAATACTTGCTGCAGAATGCCCGTCCCCTTTTTGTTAATCAATGGAGTAAGATTGCCGTAAAAATCCGTATTGTTACCCTTTTTCAAAGTAAAAACACGCGACTTTAGCTGCAAGCCCATCTCACAAAGACGGGAATGGCCAGTGCCATCATTCGAAACAAGTGTTGGCAGTTTTCCGGAAGGCAATAATGCCAAAGGCATTGCTATGGTGGTCAATGGCCAACCCATGATCGTCCAACTGATGGTGTTCAGCGGCGACTCGTCAGGTCTGACACCTTGCACCAACACCACTGAAGCCGTTGAGTAACGTGCAATATAGTCATGGAACGAGACATAACACGTATCTGTATCTGTCTCAGGCATCATATCATACATGTCGAGCTGAGTCACACCATGTTTCAAATAACGCGAGATGTGAGTGATCAAATAATCATGCTCAAGATGTCCTTCTTTGCATGCTTCTGCCATGAACGCAGTGATGGCTTGATAACGTTCAACACCTTGGTCCAATTTGTGATTGCCCGTGGTGCCGAAATTGGTTCGCATCAGATAGCCATCAGGTGCCACAGCAGGGTCGTTCACATCAAATTTCACATACTTGTAGTTACCTGTCTCATAATAGGCACAACCCCCTTTTGCATCGAGCACAGCAAAATTGGAATTGACATCACGAGGCTTCTTCACCGTGTCCATAAGACTTTCAAAATCCTCCAATGTAGCGCAAAGTTCCAAAGCCTTGCGGATGAGAATACCATCACCATCGGTATCGCCTCCATTGCCATTCAAATTATAGGCCGCAGTGTTAACAATGCCAAACCCAGCTTCGTTATAGCCACCCCAAACGTCCTTCGGCAATGTATCCTCAGCATTCACGAGACCGAGATAACGGTATTTCTTGCCTTGACCGACAAGCATCATATTGTGCACCTTCCCCGAGTCGCGGTGCTTGAAAATCATGGGACGACCATCTTTGGTGACACGGCCAGAAACAATGACCGAGGTGCATGCCAGCAAAGGCTGCACCTCGGTCATCATAACTGCCAACACCACAAGGGAGATCAATATCTTCTTCATGGCTGGCCTTTATTTAATCAATAACATGCTGATAGTATGATCCTTCCTGGAAGTTCTTGATGCCATCTTTCAAGAAAGCCACAAAAGCATCCTTGTCGAGGTCATAAGCACGAGGCTTCATCAGCAGGTTGCCGTTGTGGTCCATCAGGCAGTAATAGGGTTGCGCATTGGTGCCGAACTTCGAGATTTGGAAGTCGGCATACTTGCGACCAATGGTCTTCTTTTCCTTGCCGTCGTAAGTGGAAGTGTACCACTCCTCTTTGGGCAAATCGGTCTTGTCATCGACATACAAGGCGCAGATGACGAAGTCGTTGCGCAGCATGTCCTTCACACGCGGGTCGCTCCACACGTTGGCTTCCATCTCACGGCAGTTGACGCAGCCGTGGCCCGTGAAGTCGATGAAAATCGGCTTGTTTGTGGCTTTTGCGGCGGCCAAGGCCTGGTCGTAGTCAAAATAGCCTTTCAGGTTATGGGCGAGATGGAAGAGGTCGGCATATTTGACCTCCTCATCGAAGGTCGCAACAGCTTGTGCCTCCCCTTGCGGAGCCACCGCCATGTTCGCCATCTTGGCATCCACATAGTCGATGACCTTCTCGCTGTTCTCCTCGATGATGCGGTTGAGGTCGAAGTCGAGGGTCTGCTTGGGCGGCAGATAACCCGAGAGGGCCTTCAAAGGCGCACCCCACATGCCAGGGATCATATAAATGACGAAGACGAAGTCAATGATAATGAGTACCAGGCGGAACACACCCAATTCCTTGACTTCCTTTTCGCCCTTGAAGCGCAGCTTGCCAAGAAGGTAAAAACCTAACAAGGCGAAGCACACAATCCAGATGCCGAGATAAACCTCGCGGTCGAGCAGGTGCCAGTGGTAGGTCTGGTCGGCCACACTGAGGAACTTAAAGCCCAACGCGACTTCGACGAAGCCTAATACCACCTTCACCGAGTTAAGCCAGCCGCCGCTCTTGGGCAGACGTTGCAATAGATTCGGGAAGAAGGCAAACAAAGCAAATGGCAGTGCAAAGGCCACGGCGAAAGCGAACATCGTCACGATAGGAGCCCAGAACTCGCCCGAAGTCGATTTGATAAGCACCGTGCCCACGATAGGTCCCGTGCAAGCGAACGACACTAAAACCAGCGTCAAGGCCATGAAGAAGATACCGCCAAGGTTCTTTGTGCTTTGCTTGCTGTCGCTCTTGTTCACCATATTGCTGCCCAGCGTGATTTCGAAGGCGCCGAAGAACGAGGCCGCGAAGATCATAAACACCAGGAAGAAGATAATGTTGGGCAGCCAGTGCGTGGCCAGCCAGTTGAAGATGTCGGCCGTGACGCTGTTGCCACCCACGAGCCAAGTCACCAGGATGATGATGGCTATAGGCAAAGTATAGAGAGCAACAATGAATACGAAGTACATAAAGGCTTTGAAACGACCTTGTGCCTTGCTTTCACCCTCGCCGTGCATGAAGAACGACACGGTCATGGGGATCATCGGGAACACGCAAGGCGTGAGCAAAGCGGCAAAGCCCCATAGGATAGCCTCAAGAATCATGCTCCATATATTGGACTTCGTTCCAGCATTGGCCTCTGGCTCAGCGGCTTCGATCACTCCATATTGCAAGTCGACATCCTCGGTCAGCGAGACGCATTGTCCGTCCTTGCAGGCTTGGTAATTGATTTCGCCCGTGATGGGGAAACCGCCATCCTTCAGTTTGCGGAAAGTCTGGGCAAACTGCGCCGTGCCGGCAAACTGCTTGTACTCCACCTCAAAAATGTCGTCATAAAACATCGGCACTTCAGTGAGGTCGCGGGCCTCGCCCACCGGCTCGAAAAACTCCGAGGTCTTGATGTCGAACACCGTAGGAAGCGGCCCCAAGGCGGGCATCGTGGTGGAATAGATGTGATACTCAGGGTCGATGGTGGCCGTAGCGACCACGTCAAACTCAGTCTCGTTGAGGTCTTGGATAGCGATCGACCATTTGACAGGTTCGATAATCTGTGCACGCACCTGCATTGGCATAACCGCAATGAAGGCCAACAGCAGGCTAAAGAAAAGTCGTTTCATAAGTGATTTAGAATTAGTTTGCAAACAATGATACTTAGTATATTAAGGTGCAAAAATAATAAAATTTACAACATGACCGAGAAAAAATAAAATTTTGCCAATAAAGAGCAGAGAAGGCATTCTTATGACCGATTCCATCTGCATTGAAAAACAGTCTTTGTGTCGTTGGTAATCTTGAAACGGTCGCCGATTCGGTAACCTGCAACCCAAAGGATGTCGCCATCTGCGGAAATCAACAGCCAAACATTTTGTTTTTGGTATTCCGTAAACTTCTGATCCACAAAGAAATCACTCAATAGTTTGGAACCCTTCATACCCAAAGGATGGAATCGGTCGCCGTGGCGCCAGTGGCGCAAAATCAAGGGAAACTTCAATTTGTCGAAATCCAGTTGAGCCACATCGGATGATTTGTCGATGATGAATTCGGCAGTTCTTCCCAACTTGGAAAAACAAAGGTGAACGGGCGAGAGAATTTCTTCTTCCCCTATTTGAATTTGGATTTCATCATCTGTTTTCTCCTTTATTTCAGAGAGTTGTAGTTCATCTCTGCCAATTACTACGCAATGTGTAGGCGAACAGTATTTGTTCCCGACGCCCGTTCCGAGAGCTTCGTGGATGAAATGGCATTGGTCGGTGTTGAATCCATATTGGCGCAACCATTCAAAAAGCAATTGAAACGAAAAAGCCGAGGTTCCTGAGCCCTGAGCTTGTCGAAGGGTCGAAGGGCCGACAACACATAGTGAAAATGCAGAATATGGCAACCGCTGAATCTCTCCATCTCGTTCCACAATTTGCGCCAGTTTTTCTTTCAGTAACGTCCTATAAAGCTCATTTTCAGCAGAAAGATATTCCAAAGACCTATACAAACCTTGCCGTGCCTTTGGTTGCAGTTCGTCGAAAACGGGTAATAGCTGGTTGCGGATCCTGTTGCGCAGATATACCGACTCCACATTGGTATGGTCCTCCCGCCAAACGATATGATTTTCAACAGCATACTTTCGGATTTGCTCTCGCGAAGCCCACAACAATGGACGAATGATAACACCATTTTGTGGCTTCATGCCTTTCAGTCCGTTGAGACCTGCACCACGCAAAAGGTTGATGAAAAAAGTCTCGGCTTGGTCGTCGGCATGATGCGCTACAGCGATTTTGTCATAACCCAACTGCTGCCTCAATTGCTCAAACCAGGCATAACGCAGATCTCTGGCTGCCATCTCAATGGAAATACCATGATTAGCGGCATATTTCTCGGTTTCAAAATGCTTCACAAAGCACTGTATTCCACGCTTTTCCGCAAATTTTCGAACAAACCAATCATCACCATCTGACTCATGGCCACGCAAATGAAAATTGCAGTGTGCCGCGATAAATTCCACCTTCGATTTCAGCAGCAAATCCGCCAAAACCATGGAGTCGATGCCGCCGCTGAGGGCAAGAACAATCTTTTCGCCCTCGGCAATCAAGTTATACCTATTAATATATGCCAGAAACTGCTCGAGCATGCTTATTTCTTTTTCTTCACCGAAAAACCGAAGCCCCCGATTTTCTCGCCAAGGCCGTAATACTTGCCGTGGGAATAGGCCAAAGGCTTGGCGTGATTGAGTTGGAACGCGCCAGTGCCCTTGTCGATGAGTTTTTCCTCGGCATTGATGGCCACCACCTCGGCGATGAACATATCATGCGAACCCAGTTCCTTCACCTCCACCACCTTGCACTCGATGCTCAACGGCGATTCCTTTATCAAAGGTGCCTTCACGACTTGGGCAGGCTCAGTGTGCAGGTGCATCTCCTTGAACTTGTTGTAGTCGCGGCCGGAGCGCACACCGCACCAGTCCGTAGCGGCGGCCAAATCCTCCGTCGTCAGGTTGATGACAAACTCCTTGTTTTTCATGATGAGTTCGTGCGAGTGGCGTTGCTTGCGGACGGAGATGTAGCACATGGGCGGATCGGAGCAAATCGTTCCCGTCCATCCGATGGTGATGATATTGTAGTTTTCCTCGCAGTCGCCGCAGGTGACCATCACGGCGGGCAAGGGGTAAATCATCGTTCCGGGTTTGAAGGGGATTTTCATTTTAGTTGGCAGTTTGCAGTTGTTCAGTTGGCAGTTAGGAGTTCAACTCCGAGACGCTTTTGATTTTGGTGCAAAAATAACGATTTTCTTTGTCATCTTGCGGAGAATGATTCGTAGTATTTATACGCAAGCATCCAAATCATGCTACTTTAATACAGCTCACCATTCCAAGTGCTTCTTGTCAAAAGACTCTTGTTTCTCTTCCCATAGTTTTTTTCGTTCAATCCCATGTTGACTTGCTAATCGCAAAAAATCCGACCGAAAAGACTTCATTACCATGTTCTGTTCTCGTTCACGACGAGAAAAAGCCATCGCACTAAAAGAATACGGTCTTTGTTTCGTTCCAATAAAAAAGTCATTACCATCAAACGCAGCATGACGACCACACCCTCTTCTTATACCAAACAAATAAAAATAACGCATGTCTTCCCATTTAACTATTCTATTTTCAGGAATCCAAGACGCCCCTGACACTTTCCTTTGCTCCAATCCAACATCTGTCAGCCTAATGTTGACCTTGGCATTCGTCAGTTTCCATATTAAAAACGTCGAAAGATACAAAAGTATAAATAGAATAATACAAAAAACGCCCAAAAAAAGCCACACATTCAAAGACGAAAACAATGGCTTAAGCATTCCCTTAAACATATACACTAAAACCATAGAAATGACTAAACTGAACACTCCCGTCCAATACTCAGGATAGATTGTAATATCGTATCCATCAGGATTGGGAGCATGCTTCTTTTCTTTTTCGCTCATGGCTGATTGTTTTATGATTGCAAAGATAATGATTCTCCCATCATCTTGCGGAGAATACAACAAAAATCCCGCCCAAACGAGCGGGATTTTTTCATTTAAAGGTTGGCCCTTCGACGGGCTCAGGGACCTTAGCTTAATCGATCGTCCAGGTCGAACCGCTGTTCAGCAGGTCGTCCATGCAGTGGATCTTCGAGTTGGCCTTCTCGTTTTCGATGACTTGGTCAAGGCTGGGGGCTTTCACGTCGCGGATGACGCCGATGGCGACGGGGAAATGAGGCGGCATCATGTGTGCCAGCATCATGTGGATACCCGTGTCCTCGGTGGTCTTGTCGTGGACGAGAATGTCCTTCTCGGTGATGCCGTTTTCGCCAATCTTCACCACTTCAAGTTGGTTGCCGTTGAGACGGATACCCTTGTCGCGGTTCTTACCAAAGATGAGCGGCTGGCCGTGGACGCACTTCACCTGCATGTCGTCACGAACGTCCTTGCCGGTGATGTTCTCGTGCACGCCGTTGGAGAAGATCATGCAGTTTTGCAGGACCTCGGTCACGGCGATGCCATCGTGCTTGTACGACTCCCAGAAGATTTCGCTCAACTCCTTGGGGTTGATATCCACGCCACGGGCAAAGAAGGTAGCCTTGGCACCGATGGCGAGTTCGCCAGGATTGAATGGGTCTTCGTAGGTACCTTGCGGCGAAGTCTTGGTCTTCGTGCCACGGAAGGTGCAGGGTGAGAACTGACCCTTGGTCATACCATAGATACGGTTGTTGAACAGGATCAGGTTGATGTCGATGTTACGACGGCAGGCGTGGATGAAGTGGTTACCACCGATGGCGGTGCAGTCGCCATCGCCAGTGATCATCCACACGCTGAGGTTCGGGTTGGCCAGCTTCACGCCAGTGGCGGCAGCGGCAGCACGACCGTGGATGCTATGGAAACCGTATGTATTCATATAATAAGGGAAGCGCGATGAGCAGCCGATGCCGGAAACGACAACGATGTCTTCCTTCTTCTTACCCAACTTCGGGAAAATGTCTTGAACGGCCTTCAAGATGGCGTGGTCACCACAACCGGGGCACCATTTC
>CACXIM010000075.1:31523-32250 GCA_902767725.1 uncultured Bacteroidia bacterium
TCCATAGTCGTATTATTTTAAAAGGTCGTTAAACTTAGCTTCAAGCTCGCCGATGGTGAACGGCAGGCCCATCACCTTATTGAATTGCTCGCACTTGTATTCGGGGAAGTTCATGCGCAGGTACTTGGCGAACTGGCCGCGGTTGATTTCGCAGACCACGATCTTCTTGTGACCTTGCAGCACTTCCTCGGTGTTGCGCGGCAGCGGCATGATGTAGTCGAAGTGGGCGTGAGCGATGCTCTTGCCTTCTTCCATCAGGCCTTCGACGGCGGTGCGGACGGTACCAAAGGTGCCACCCCAGCTCACCACGAGAAGATCGGCGTTCTTGTCGCCATAGATTTCCTGCAGCGGGATGTCGTTGGCCACGCGGTTGATCTTCTCCTCACGGAGTTCAGTCATGATCTGGTGGTTCTCAGGATTGGTGGACAGGTTGCCTTTGCCGTTTTCCTTTTCCAGACCACCCACGCGGTGACGCAGACCAGGCGTGCCCGGGATAGCCCATTCGCGGCGGAGCCATTTCTCGTCACGGCGGTAAGGCATGTAGTTCGGGTCGTCGGCTTTGGCCAGCGGAGGTGTGATACTCGGCAGGTCGGCCATCTTGGGGATGCGGAACACCTCAGAGCCGTTACCCAGTGAACCGTCGCTGAGCATGATGACAGGCGTCATGTGCTCCATGGCGATACGGGCGGCTTCGTAAGCGGTGTAGAAGCAACCGGCAGAGCTACGG
>CACXIM010000076.1 GCA_902767725.1 uncultured Bacteroidia bacterium
CATCAAGGCGGAATATGACCTCCAGATGCAGAAAAGCAACCTAAAAGCCGAGCAGAAACTGAAAAACCTTTATCTCTACTTCATCCTAGGTGGATTGGTGGTGGCCTTAGCCGTCGTGCTACTACTTTTGCGGCAGAAAACGCTGAGCGCCAAGCTGAAAGCCGAAGAAATGAAGAACCAATTGGAGCTGGAACTGAAGAAAAACAAGGTGTACGTGACCGCCCTTGCCCTCACTGAGCAAATCACCGCCTCAACCTTGGACTTCGATCTCAAGGAAACCGAGTGGAACGACTTCGTGATGCTCATCGACAAAGTGTACAGCGACTTCACCAAACGGCTGATGGACAAGTACCCCACCCTCACCAAGAGCGACCTGCAAATCTGCTGCCTCACCAAGCAAGGCTTCAGCAACCAGGTCATCTCCATTCTGATGAACCTGCAAACCAACTCCTATGCCCGCCGCAAGTCGCGCATCAAGCAGGAAAAGATGAACGGGCTGGAGGACGAACGGAGTTTTGAGGAAATAATCGATGAAATATGATTTGATCTCTACCTTTGTAGGAGAAAGATAAATAACAGGGGGACTGCCATGGCAGTCCCCCTGTTAATCTTTAGCATCACTTCTTACGCCCAAGGATCCTGGCTAACTGGCATCCTGATGCCTACCAAGAGGACTTGATCCCAAAGGAACCATTCGCCCGTGGAGGGTTTCAAGCGCAAAGTGACCTGACGAGGCGTGTCGGCACCACCGCTTCTGATGTCTAAACGTTTGTAGCCTTCCTCGGCAAACGGAGCCACGTTGTCACTGAACTCAAGGACATAGGGCACATCGGGAGTGTAGTTGTTGGCCGGTGTCGCACCCTTGAAATACGACTTCACCAAATAGTCTTTGCCGTCCATGAAACGATCCCGTATGAACTGTTGCTCAAAAACCGACAAAGGACGCGGCCCTCTCAAGAAGTTCAACATCCGATAGCATTCCTCTCGGTTGGTAGGAAAAACAGCCAAGGCTGCCACCGTCAACGCTGCCGTGCCCTCTGGTGTCTTCAGGTCGGCTTGAGGCAAGGCTTTTAGTTCATCCAAGTTCTTCGGTAGTTCATTCCAAGTGATTTGATATTGCATAATATATCCTCCTTTTGATTGGTTAGTATTAAATCAGAATTTCTTCAAATAGTCTTCCACCATGCTCCAAAGACGTTCGCCGTCGACCTTCAAAAGGATACGTGCCTGCTGCGAGCCAACAGGTTGGTTCTTGTCGAAAGCCACAGCTTGACCATACGAGAATCCGAACTGTGAGTTGACGTCGACATAGCGGGTCACTTCGTCCTTAATCAAGGTCGGATCGATGACGATGCAAGCGGCGATGACGTCCCAGATGTAATGGGTGTAGTTGGCATCATCAATGAAGAGCTGGTTCAGGAAGTTGCGCTGCAACATGTTCTGGATGATGGGGTTCTTGGTGATGGACTTGATGTGATCATAGCGGTCCTTGCGAAACGGCATGGTCTCACAGACGTCCAAGCCCACGATGATCTGCTCCTTGAAAGGAGAGCGAATAGCCATCTTGGCTGCGTCGGGATCCAACCACCAGTTGAACTCGGCCGTAGGTGTGGTGTTACCTGGCTGGAAGAAGGAACCACCCATGTAGACGATGCGCTTCACCATAGGCACAATCTCGGGAGCAATGCGCACCGCAGTGGCAATATTGACACAAGTACCGATGGCAATAATGGTAATCTCGCCCGGGTTGGCCTTTACCTGGTCGATGATGAAGTTGACGGCCTTCACGTCAAGCGGCTTCACGGTAGGCTCCTTGCCGTAATGCTGGAGATAGACCGACTCCCACGACTTCGGCTCAGGATAACCGGCGGCACCTACGTAGGCATCACCGATACCAAACAGGATGCGCTCGTTCTTGATGGTTTCGAAACGGTTGGGATACATAGGTTGACGGATGCCCGGCACCACAGGGATGTCGGTGCGGTTGATGGCCTCCAACTGGCGAATGCCGTAGGCAATGCCTTCGGGGACCCATGTGTTGCCGATAACGGTGGTCACACCAATCAAATCGATGTTGGGCGCCGTGGCGAGCATCATCATGGCGATGCCGTCATCAAACACCTCGACCATGTCGGTGTCGAGGATAACTTTCTCTTTCTTTTGGGCATTGGCAGCCAATGCGCTGGTCAACATGGCGGCGAGCAGGACTCCAGCGACCATGCTTTTTCTAAAATTGTACAGTTTTTTCATAATGTATTAGATTTGTTTGCGACTTCAAAAATAGGAAAAAACCCTTTGCTCCAAGCAAGCTTGCTGAAAAAACGGCATTTTACCTCACGTTGGATTTCAGGCGATCGGCGATTTTCTTCTTCAATTCGTAGTACATCTGCTCGGTGTCGTTGCGCTTGTTGGGCTTGTAAAGGTTAGGATATTTGCAGTCTTCGAGCTTGTATTCCAGCTTGTTGAACGGTCCCGAAATCTTCAGTCCCAAACGCACGGGTAGCGGCGACTGTGTCACGGACAGATGGTATTCGCCGTTCCTGTCGAGGGTCATGCGGCCATCCACCGTCACCTTGTATTTCCCAATGGCAATCTGCGAAGGCCACAAGTCGATTTGGTCCTTGAAAGCGGTGAGTTGCACGTCGAGGCTGTCGACACGATAGGAGCCGTTGGTGCTGATGTCGAGCATGTCGGTGATCTTTGTAAAGGTGAATTTATCGTTCACTGTGAGGTTCTTGCCTTCGATGTCAGCGGCGGCAAGCAAAGTGGAAATCTTGGGCTCATAGTTCGACTTCAGTCTGGTCTCGGCTCCAATATGGAACTCGGCCTGTCCGTCGAAAGTCTTCAACATGGGCACCAAGGTATCAATATAAGGTATCATCGTCAACAAGTCGTTGATTTGCACACGAAGCAGATGGAAGTCCATGGCCAGGAAGAGGTTGTTCTTGCGCGGCGACTGGTACATGGCCGTCAGCTGCATCTCGGCGGCCTTGTTGGTGAAACCGATTTCTCGCAGGAGCAGTGTGCCATCCTTCACGGTCATGGTGCCTTTTAGGTTGTTCATGTCGAAGTTGTCGTACAAGGCCCGCTGGGTGTTGAGAACAAAGTTGAAGTCAATGCCTTCAGGCACCATGAAAGGATTGTCTTCCTTGTTTTCTGTAACGGTCGCTTCGACGGGCTCAGCGTCCGAATGACCCAAACCGCTGGTCAATTCCAAAATCTCATTGAAGTCCAAAAACTCGGAAGTGACCTGTAAATCGCCCTTCATCAGATTCTTATGGTCCTCGATCCACTCCTTGATGCCAACCACGCTGCCTTGCAGGCTCAGGTCGGACTTCCCGATACGGAAGGTGCTCTTCTTGAAGTCAAGTTCATGCGAGTTGAACAGGAAGTCGATGTTGCTGATACGGATGTCCTCATCGATGCCATCAACCCTCACCACAGCGTTGCCCAAGACAAAATCGGCCGAGGGGTTCCAATGGTTGAGGAAGTCTGTCTTGACTTTATTTTCACTAATCGAAGCGTTGACTTTCAACGAATTGGAATTCAGGGCGTAGGACTTGCCCATATTGGCCACCACATCCTTGCCATCCAAGGTGATGCGGGCGTTCAGGCCCTTGGCCGTCTTCCCTGGCGTGGTCACAAACGTGAGCGCAGGCGCATCAATATTGGCGTGGATAGTGTCGTAGTCTGCGTCCAGATGGCTGAATTTCAGGTCAGCATTCAACAACATTTTCTCGAAACCGCCCTTGAAACTGTCGGCCGCCAATTTGATGTCGGGGTTTTTCAGATTGGCTTTGATGCCTTTACCCACTTTGGCATTCAATTGGCTGGTAGTAAGGGTAACATACGCCCCTTTCTGGCCGACTTGCTTAGCCGAGGCAGGCAAGGTCAGTCCCACGATGAGCGCTGGTGCCGAGGCGTGGATGGTGTCCATGTCAAAGGCAAAGCTGTTGACACGCAGGTTGGCCTTGGCCGAGAGGCGATTAAGATTGTAGTCGTCGAGCGACTTCATCAGATTCTCCACGGTGAAGTTGGTTGTCAAATCGAGGCTGGTGCGTCCGTTGAGTTTGACGTTTTTGGGCAGGAAGCTCTTGATGTCCGTCAACGGCACATCACCTTTCACCTTGAGTTTCAGCCCGATGTCGCCCAACAAATCGTCCACCATGCCATCGGCAGTGAAGCTGCTTCGATTGAATTTGGCACTGACACTATTGACGGTCAATCTGTTGGCATCGGAATTGAGATCCAAATCCAAATTGCCATCCAAGTTGACTTCGGTAAAAGGATAAGGCAGTCGTTTCACGTTGACTTTCAGATTGTCAGTCAACACCTTAGCCTTGATCAAAGGCATGAGGCTGTCGTTGAAGGTGCCTTTCACTTCAACATCGGAGAGGGTCGCCTTACCCGTATATTCTATGCTGCTGAGCTTCTTTTGCACCTTCTCGGGCAGGTAGGTCAGCACGTCCTCGACAACCAACGTATTGGTATTCAACGCCAAATCAAGGTTGACATCATTGTTTTCGGCTATGGCCACATCGCCATTAACATCAAATTGATAGCGATTTAACCCGATTGTGGCTTTGTCGAGATGTCCCTTCATGTCCTTCAAGCTGAACAGCACAGGCAGGTCCAAACGCAGCGTGTCGTGCTCAAGGTAAGGCTCGTTCAGGTTAAGACAGACATCGGGAGTAGTCAGTTTCAACGTGCCGTCGATTTGGTCATATTGGGCTACCTTGCCGTCAAAGCCAAGATCCAAAGTCTTTAATGCCAGCTGAATATCCTTCATTTTCAAGGTCAAATCCTTGGCATTCAAGCTCAAGTCGGCATCGATGTCTTTGTCCTGCATCTTACCCTTCAGATCCAAGTCAAGTCCTTGTGACTTCGCCATCATTCCATTGCGCTCGTCGGTATAGATCAAGTCAGTGTTTTTCAGCTTCACCTCCTCGATATCCACAAGATAATCGAAGGTGGTCTTGGTGGTCTCGTTGTCCTCTTTCGTCTCGAAGACATCGAGATTGTTGTTGCCAATCGAATCGGTATACAAGTTGACAAAAGCATTTTCGAGAATGCATTTCCTAATGACGATTTCCTTCTCTTTCAGCAGTTTCTTGAGGTCGAGCACCACCGTCAAGTCGTCGATGTTGGCCAATGTATCTGAGGGTGAACCCACCATCGGGTTGATGAGCGCCACGTTTTCGATATCAATGCCCACGTTGGGGAAAGTCTTGAACAGGGTGAGGTCGGCCTTACCCAGCTCCGTTTGGCAGGTGACGAACTCAGGCGCATATTTCTTCACTTGCTTGGTGAGCCATCCCGACGAGGTAATCAAAGCGGAAGCGATGCCCGCCACCATGAGCAGCACGCCCATGAGGGAGGCCAAGACGATGCCGGTTATCTTTAGTGCCTTTTTCATATCTAATATTTGTCGGCCCTTCGACCCTTCGACCCTTCGACAAGCTCAGGGCTCAGGGCTCAGGGGCCTTGGAATCTTCGCTAATTAACCTTTGAATAATGGTGAGTGACTCCATAGTCATCCTTATACACCAAATTACTGGAGCTGAGCATGATAACGGTATACACTTTCGGAACCATCACGAAGGTGCCCACATGCTCATGCTTCAAAGTGGCGCCTGTCAGCGTCCAGTTGAAGAGTTGGGCCTCTTCTTCCGTCACGTCGTCGCTTACATCCCAAGTAGTGCCATTCACCTGCACCGTGTCGCCATTAGGCAGTACACGCTCAATTGCCGAGGCATAATAACGCTCGTAAACCGAGCCCTCCTGCCATTTGCCATAAAGCAAAGACGAATCAAAACTGATTTCCTCCGGTTTGTTGCAAGCGCCAAGGCCCAATACAATGACCAAAAAAAGAAAAATATGGAGCAGCTTTTTCATCGGTTCATTGTTCGTTTACTTATTCAATTCTTCTATTATTTCATTGTTTGACAAGGCTTTTTGAATGATCAGTTCGTGGTCGAAGGCCAAGCCAGGCAACGCATCGAGGGCAAACCACTTGGCCTGGGCTGCATCGTCGCTGCCAACCGCTTGCTGCTGCGTGTGGTCAAAGCCCCAAAAGGCGATGCTGATGGTGCGGTGACGTGGGTCGCGGTGAGGCTCACCAAAGGCATAGAGCTGATGCAAACTGATGCCCGTCAGTCCTGTCTCTTCCTGCAATTCTCGTGCCGCACAGGTTTCCAAATCCTCTTCCATCTCCAAAAAACCACCAGGCAAAGCCCAACACCCTTTGAAAGGCTCGTTGCCCCGTTCGATAAGGAGCAAACACCATTTGGAATCTATCTTTTTGAAAATCAAACAGTCAGTTGTGACACAAGGACGCGGATAATTGTAGGTAAAACTCATGATGTCTTATTTTTCTGCAAAGATAGGATTAATTTTCTATTTTTGCATCTGTTTTAGGTCCCTGAGCCTGTCGAAGGGCCGATTTATTATGAAGAACCTTAACCTTGCCTACATCCAGGCCGACCTCAAATGGGAGGACAAAGCGGCCAATTTGGAGCATTTTGGCCAGCTGTTGGGCCAAGTGCGGCCCGACACCGACCTGATTCTCATGCCCGAGACTTTTACCACGGCTTTCCCCGTCGACCCGAAGCAATTCGCAGAAAAGGAAGACGGGCCAACGATGCAATGGCTTAAAAACCAAGCCCAAACAAAAAATGCGGTCATTGCCACCACTTTTCCATTAGACATCGACGGACATTACTACAACAGCCTTGTTTGGATGCGTCCCGATGGGAGTTACGAGAAATACTTCAAGCGACACACCTTCACCATGGGTGGCGAGGACAAATTAGTGGAACGCGGTGACAAACAGCTAATTGTGGAACTGAATGGCTGGCGCATCAGACCGATGGTGTGCTACGACATCCGCTTCCCCGTGTGGGCAAGAAACCGCTATGCTGACGGACGTTACGAATATGACTTGGCTTTCTATCTCGCCAACTTTCCCGATTCGAGGATGGTGGTGTGGAACACGCTCCTCGTGGCCCGTGCCATCGAAAACCAAGCCTACTGGATTGGCGTGAACCGTGTTGGCGAAGATGCCAACGGCCTGCATTATAGCGGCGAGTCGCAAGTGATTAACTCTCGGGGAGAGGTCATTTCCAAAGCAGAGCCATACCAGGAAGCTGTGCTGCACTGCACCCTGGATTACGAGAAGCTGGAACGATTTAGACAGAAATTCCCCTTGGGACCGGATTGGGACAGATTCATTATTAACCTATGAACAATTATCACAAAACCAACAAAACTGGCAAAACCAAAGGTATGGTTGGGAAAGCGGCCAACTGGCCCGCTTTCCGGCGGCAACCCAGTTGGGTGCCGCCGCACATTAATAAAATGTTTTGAAGGTTTTGTTCCAACAAAAACACAATGCTTTCCGTTTTCTCCGACGATTATTATATGAAACAGGCATACCAAGAGGCTCAGCAAGCTCTTGAGGCCGATGAGATTCCCATTGGCGCCGTGGTGGTATGCAACAACAAGGTCATCGCCCGCGCCCACAACCAGACCGAGACCCTCAACGACGTGACCGCCCATGCCGAGATGCTAGCCATCACTGCTGCAGCCAATGCTTTGGGGGCAAAATACCTCGACGAATGCACGCTCTACGTCACCTTGGAGCCCTGCCCCATGTGCGCCGGAGCCCTCTGTCATGCCCATATCGGCAAGGTGGTTTGGGCAGCCGACGACCCGAAGAACGGCTTCTCTCGCTTCGGCAATATGCTGCACCCGAAGACAAAAACCGACACGGGGGTGATGCACGACGAATGTCTGGCGCTGTTGACGGAATTCTTCAAGAAGAAAAGATAGATTTTGCACACAAAATCGCTCCAAAATCCAAATTTCTGCGCAAAATCGCCATTTTTGCGCAATCATCTTGACGGTTTCTGCGAATATAAACAGTATTTTTGCGCGTTTTAGAAACCTAACCATGACTGGAGCCCAACTGCTTATTGTAGCCGTCATTGCCGTGTTCGTGATCGCCTTCATCATCACGATGATTGTGTTGAACGCCCATGCGAAGAAGATCATCGACACCAACTCGAAACTGGTGGAGAACCAAAACGCGATGTTGGAACAGAACAAACGACAAGAATACGAGTTGGAAAAACGCATCAACCAACTGGAAGAACAGTTGAAGCATAGTGACGTTGACGAGGTGATGTTGCTGCAAAAACAGACCCAACAGCACCGCGAACACATCGAGCTGGCCGCCAACATGAACGATGAGGAACTGATGGCTTGGGTGGATCAGGAGATGGACGAAAGGCAACTCTACACCGATACCAACCTGACCTTGAAGACAATGGCCATAACACTCGGACTGACGCAAAAGCGGTTGGGCGCACTCTTCAAGAACAACGAGAAATACAGCAGTTTAGGCGATTATCTGAACGAAAAGCGTTTCCTGCTGGCCTGCCGCCTACTGCGCGAAAAGCCCAATTGGACCATCGAGGCCGTTGGAAAAGAAGCCGGTTTCGGAGGTCGCAGAACATTCCAAATGGAAGTGAAGCGCCGTCTCGGCATTACACCCTTGCAATACCGACAGGGCATGGAAAGTGGAATTAACCCAGAAAGGCCACAGCAGGTTTCAGATTAGTACTCGTCTCTGTACCCAAGCATAAACCACAATAACAGCAATGGTCGGTATTTCCATCGGCAGGTTGGCCAAACCCGAATCGGGGCCTACAAGTAGGAAAGAAACGATAGGTATAATACTGGAAATCAAGATGTAAAGCACCATCCAAAGGCCCACTTGACGTAAGCGCCCGCGATAGTTAAAAATGATAAGGCTGCCTAAAGGCAGATAGACCAACATGAGCGAAACAGCCACAGGCAAACCGACGGAATACATAATGGCCGGAAACAGTTCGGTCACAAAACCTGCAAGGTTCAACACAATGACGATCCACCACCACACCTTGAAGGGACGATACAGCGATTTCATACCACGCATTAGGCCGACATACATGACAACGGCGCCAAAAGTCTGCACGATGCCACGCGCCCAAGAAAAATGGGCATCATTCATCCAATTCAAAAGCGGCGCCCAGTTGACGACGGCCTGCAGGAGATAGCACACAAAAGCTGCTTCGAGGAGCCAGCGCGGCAAACCACTTTCAACATGGTTCACGACGTATTGTTCCTCTATACTTACCGCTTTCTCTCTTGCGGTTTGTTTCAGATCCTTTTCTTCCATGGCTGCAAAGATACAACTTAATTCGGTAAGTAACTGTTCAAAATTAAACTGCAATTTCTTTTGACTTCGGGACACAGGACTTTTTGACCTTGACCATTGCCCATGACTATGACCTCTCTCACAAGGATGCTGAGGCTTCAGCTCTTGGCGGAAGTGGTCATAGTCATAAGCCATAGTCCTGTGGTCTCGTGTCAAGTATGTAAACTGAATTTGCACATCTACTTATGTTTACAATTAAAACACCAGTATTGGAGAATACAAAAAAATGGACTTTCTGCGCAAAGATGGTGTTTCTGCGCAAGAAGATGAAAAAACTATCGTGTCATATCGCGCGCATAAAGTATTTTTGCCCACTTTTTATTAATCAACACAAAACGTAATACAAAAAATGAAAAAATTTATCGTGACACAGGCCGCAGCAGCCTTAACGCTCTTAATCATTGCAACCACAGGATGCAAAAAGAACGTCAACCCAAACGACCCGAACAACGGAAACGAATCGAATGACAACCTCGAATACGTTGACCT
>CACXIM010000077.1 GCA_902767725.1 uncultured Bacteroidia bacterium
TAAAATAGGGACCGGCATGTGGCCTGTGTATTTCAATACAGAAGAAGGTTGGATGATTTGTATGACTGGCACGAAGGGTTTGGGCAGTAGGCGAAATCTGTGTAGAATCGATTTGAAATCTAAGTCGAAGATTTGGGAGCGTGACGTCAAATCGGCTCAGGAGTTTGAGATGTCAACGAAACTGAACGATTCAACATTGCTTTTCGTTGGCAATGGCCTCTATTCAGTGGATATTAATAATGGTGAGGGTTGGCGCTTGGAAACGAATATGCAAGAGATATCGAATGAAAATTATGGCCTATATAGTTTGGTTTCTTCGGTTAGAGTTTGTTCTAATCCTTTTGTTGATGGCTCCGATATCTATATCGCTGGCATTAAAAGACTTATAAAAACCGATCGTAACGGTAAGGAACTGTGGCATGCGAGGTTGCCGGAACAAAAGACCAGCATCTCAAGGCTATTTGCCACGGAAGACTATCTACTAATGGTCAATATGGGTTTTGCACCTCACTCATACTCTTTCTATTATACGTATTTGGGCAAATGGGGTAAACCCTTTTTGGCAGCGTATGACAAGAAAACGGGAAAGAATGTGTATATGCACGAACGGAAGAAATATGTGGATTATATCAAGGATGTGGAGTTTAGGGATGATGATGCCTTGTTCTTGCTTTTTGCTGATAAGGAAGGTCACCAGTCGGTTGAGAGATATCAAGCAAATACGGGCGCACTTATGGGTAGAAAGGAAGTGGCGCCAGTGGTGATTCAGTCTTCGGGCAGTATGAATGCCTTCGTCGGCTCCGATGTTTGTGTCAAGAAGGACAACAAATTTGTCCACTTGGTTGAAATGGACACGGTTGGTGTTTATGTGGTTTGCGACAATGGGGTGCTTCACCTTGATGGCGGTTTGAAGAGCACGGATTTTATCAGTTTTAATGATTTGTTTGTCTATAATGGCAAATATGGCGATTTGCGTTTTTATTCTCATGGTAAGGAAACGGTCGTTGTGGACGGTGAGGATAGGGAAGTGGCTACACTCGATTTCCCCGATGTGTTTTGCACCGAGTCACAGATTTATAGCATTAAGGACAAGTCTTTGTATGTGATTAATAAGGAGCAACTTTATTAATAGGTGCAACTGGATTGTTGATAACTAAGGCGATGAAACAAAAAAGTCCGAGAGCAAGCTCCCGGACTTTTTGTTCCCCCGAAGGGGAAGAATTACTTACCTAACTATTACTTTACTATAACTTTTACAGAAACTGTGTTCTGGCTGTTTTGCAAACTGATGACGTAGACGCCCGTGGCGAGGCTGTGGCTGATGCGCTCAGTGCTGCCTGCGTTGATCTGCTTCATCATCATGGGCTGACCGAGGACGTTGTAGACGGTCATTGTATAATGGGTGTTGTCACCGTTTTCGATTACAAACTCATGGTCGGCGCTCCAAACCTTCACGTTGGCAGTCATGCCTTCTTCAACGCCATCATCGGTGAGGTCGATGAAGATGGGCTCATCGAGACCGTTGGTAGGATTGATGGTGTGAGCTTCAGGAGACCATTCGCCATCCGCTGCGTAATAGTCGTTGATGACATAGCTTTCCATATCTAGGATCCAAATGATGTTGATGCCGTCTTTGTTGTTGTTGGGTAGGATGCCACCAAACCAGCCGTCCTTGCCTGCCACTTCTTCTTTGTAGAAGTCGGCGTATTGGTTGATGCTGCCGAAGTCAACGCCGGTAGTCTCAATGCTGGTGGAGTAAACGGGACGCAAATCGTCGTCGTCGGCAAACATCATGGCGAAGGTCATCGAGGCTTCGTTGCTCTTGGCATAGAAGGCTGAGCCGCTGTATTCATCGATGTCATTGCCAAAGTTGAGCACGGTGGCGTATTCTTCAGTGGTAAAGGTATTGGCTACCGTAGTGCCGTCATGACCGTCGTTGATGCGGATGCGGAGGTAAACATGATTGCCTGGGGTGAAGCGGGCATTAGCGGTAGGCTCGTTGATGAACCAAGCGAAGCCGACGCCATCTTCATCGGTAGTGAATTCACCGTAACCACCCTCTGAAGCCAGACTTGGGCTGGTGCTACGGTAAAAGCCTTCTGTATTGGTATAGATGACATTGCCAGCGCCTGCGGTCTCGGGACCGTCGTTGTCGTCAACGAATTGGTTGGTGTAACGGTAGGTGGTGTTTGGTTCTAAGTTTTCTACATAAACTGCAATGGCCACGGGAACGCGGTTGTTGTTCGAGCCATTATTGCCTTGGATATACATCGGCATAAAGGCATCGATGGCAGGCTCATCCTCGCTGTGGACGATACCCGTTAGGCTGACTTCTTCAGTGGCGTTGCCACCTTCGTGGTGGATAGTGCCTGTGTAAGAGCCCA
This sequence comes from uncultured Bacteroidia bacterium, assembly GCA_902767725.1. GTDB lineage: Bacteria > Bacteroidota > Bacteroidia > Bacteroidales > F082 > Limimorpha. Next base: position 2,385 of record CACXIM010000077.1, read on the forward strand.
TTTCAAGGCCTTCCACAAGGCGGACATAGATGGTCACTGGTTGGTCGATGAGTTCGCCGTCGGCATATTCAACGTACAGCGTCTCAAAGAAGTCTTCGTTGTCCAATGAGATTTCGAAGTTTTCAGTGACGGTCACGGCCACTTCGCCTTCGCCTTCGAGGTTGGCTCCCGTCAAGGCGTAGCTCTGGGAATTCGACGGGCCTTCGCCTTCAACGTAGTCGAGACCATTAATAGAATTAGGTGTGGCCGTCAAGGTTGGGTTGGTGTTGCCTCCGCCTGAAACGAGCATGATGTCGTCGACTTCCCAGCCAGCAGCCTCTTCATCGGTGCAAGTGTACTTGAAGCCAATGTGGCAGTTCGTGCCACTGAACTCGTTGAGGCTGATTTCGCCTGATTCAACCCAGTTCCAGCTGCCTTCTGAAAGCTCGCAATCAAGTTCTTGCCATGTTGCAGCAGTCGGGTCTTGGCCGTCGTAGTCGTTGGAGAAGTACACTTTGATGTCTTCACCAGTGTAGTTCTTGGCCGTTCTGAAGGTCAGCACCACATCGTTCTGTGGCAGGGTGGTTGTGGCCGTTGGCGTAAGCATAGTGGTTGCCTTGGTAGGAGGCGATGCGCCAGAGTGAGTCGCCTTCTATGCAGACTTCAGTCCAACCATGCCAATCTTCTTCCCAGTCTTGGTTGAAGATGATGTCGAGGCCGTTCTGGATGACATATTCAGCATTGACGACGGGGCTGTCATTGTAGCCCTCTTTCGTGGCGTAGGCCCAAATGGTCATGTTCTCGTCAACGGTGATGGCTTCTTCATATTCTTCCCAAGGACCGTTCTCGGAGTCGAGGCTGTAATAGATGGTGGCACCAGCGGTGGCGCAAGTGATGGTCACGTCTTGGGTCTCATAGTAAGTACCTGCACCAGGTGTGAAAACAGGTGCTGCCACTGTAGGAGTGGGCGGAACACCACCTTCGCCTTGCATGAAGATGTCGAGGAAGAAGTTGTACTCGCCATTGGTCATGTTGCTGGTGGAGTAAGCCTTCACAATGCTCTCGGTCTCAGTCACACGCAATGCCATGGCACGTGTGTCGGTGGTGGCGTTGACGATGTTGAAGCCGAAATACTCAGGTACCAAACTCTCGGGAGCGGAAACACCAGAAGCAATGGTCCAGACGGTCTTTTCACCATTCAAAACGAGGTTCGTGCCGTTGTTGCCGTAGCCGATCATGTCGCCATTGGCATTGGTGAAGGTGTAGCCATCGGCAGTGACATCCACGGTCCAGTAGTAGCTGTCTTCATCGCCAAGGATGCTGGCGGGGATGATTTCATCGTTGCCATTCATTTCGCTGGTGAACTCAGTGGTGTTGAGTTTGCCGCTCGTCGGGGCATTGGTGATGGCGAGGTAGGCGTCGGCTGTCTCATCGTAACGAGAGGCAAGGATGACGCGGTTGCCAGCGGCCAAGGCGCCCACATCGCTGATGCGGACGTAGTCGTCACCAGGCACGGGTTGTGCGGTGACACTGCCACTGCAGGTCACTTCGATGTCGTCGACGTCGGCACAAGTGATGGTGATGTCTTCATCATTGTAGTTGCCCACAGCCAGACCGGCTTTGAGGCGGACGTAGACGGTGGTCTCTTCAAGGTTGCCGCCAGTAGTTGATAGTGTGAGGGTGCTTTGTGCGACGAAGTTGCTACCCGAGGCAAGTGAAATTTCATAGTGAGAAGCTTCGGAAACAGTGATGTTGCCACTCAAGTTGAAGCCAGCAACAGTGAAGCTTTGTTCGGTAGAAGGGCCGTTGCCTTCGATATAGCTGAAACCGTTCAATTCCAAAGGCGAGACGTTGACGACAGGTTCGGAGGTCATGCCAGCAAGCATGATGTCGTCGACTTCCCAACCAGCAGCTCCATCGTCGGTACAGGTGTACTTGAAACCAATGTAGCAGTTGGTGCCGCTGAAGTTGCTCAGGTCAATGGTGCCCGATTCAGTCCAAGTCCAGCTGCCTGTTGAAAGATTACAGGCCAACGGGATCCATGTGGCCTCGTCGGGGTCTTCGCCGTCGTAGTCGTTGGAGAAGAACACCTCAAGATCGGGACCAGTGTAGTTTTTGGCCGTTCTGAAGGTAAGCACAGGATTGTTGATGGCGTCGAGGTTGAAGGCAGGGGAGATGCACCAGTCTTCATTGGCATGCGCAAATCCACTGCTGTAGCCGTTGGCGTATGCGTAGTGGTTGCCCTGGTAAGAGGCAATTGTCCAAGTCATTTCGCCTTCCACATTGACAAAGGTCCAGCCGTTCATTTCGCCTTCCCAGTCTTGGTTGAAGATGGTGACCACACCGCTTTGGATGACGTAAGTTGCGCTGGCAATAGGGCTGTCGTTGTAGTCTTCCTTTTCGGCGTAAGCCCAAATCGTCATGCTTTCGTCAACGGTGATGGCTTCTTCGTATTCCTCCCAAGGACCGTTTTCTGAAACCGTTTGGGTTTCAAAATAGGTGCCAGCGGCAGGTGTGAAGGTAGGAGAGGCCACTGTTGGTGTGGGCGGAACGGGCGGTTCGCCGCCTTCGGTCTTCACGAAGAGGTCGAGGTAGAAGTTGTAGTTGGCGCTGTTATTGTTGGAGACGGCATAAGCGCCGTAGTTGTGGTTGTTGTTTAAGGCAAAGCCCCTGCCAGTTGTGGTGGCATTGGTGATATAGAAACCAGTATAATTAGGCACCATGGCGCTTTCACCAGCGGTCTCGTGAACTATGTTCCATTCTATCTTTTCACCACCTGTGACAAAATCGGTACCGCTAGTGCCATAACCAATCAGCTCGCCAGCGGCGTTGGTGAAGGTGTAGCCGTTGTCGGTCACGCCAACAACCCAATAGTAGTTGCTTTCTTCGTCAACGATGGAGGCGGGCAGTACTTCGTCGTTTCCTGATGTAGCAGAAGTGAACAGTACGCCCGTAGGCTTGCCTGTCGTGGCAGCGGTCATGGCGTAGTAGTCGGAGGCGTTGTTGTCGAAGCGGGCAGCAACGATGACATAAGCACCTTCGGTGAGACTGTTCAGGTTGCTGATGCGGACATAATTACCATCGCCAGGAGTAGGCGGAGTGGGTGGATCGGGAGGTGTGGGGGCCTCGCCCGTGACGGAGCCTGAGACATTGATATAGAGGGTGTCAGCACCTTCTGAAACAGCCACAAGTTGCTCTTCGTATGTGCCGACTTCAAGGCCAGCCTTCATTCTGACGTATATCTTGATGCCGTAGAAACTACCTGGGTTGAATACGTTGGCAGGGTTTTCCGGCTGGAATAAGTCTTCTCCAAGTGTTGAAACTTCAAAACTCTCTGAGGGGAAGATTTGGGCTGGGCCAATGAGGAAGTCACCTTCCATAACAAAATGCGTGATTGCTGACGGACCACCTTCTTCGTAGTCGTATGTCATGCCGCTCAGCGTAGTGGGGCTGGCGTTGATGACGGGACTTTGGTCTTCAAGCACTGCGCCGCTCAAGGCGATGGTGGAGGTCAGATTGCCTGAGAGGACGCTGATTTCACCAGAATAGCTGCCCACTTCAAGACCGGATTTCATTCTCACGTAAATGGTAGTGGAGTTCAGCGTACCGGAGGAAGGCGATAGGGTCAATTCGTTGACGAAACTTATGGTGGTGTCGATGGTGAACTCGAAGTTTTGCGGTGCCGAGAGGGCGACTTCTGAAGTGAGGTTGGTACCCGATACAGTGAAACTTTGGAATTCCGAAGGACCTTCACCGAAGATGTATTGGAATCCAGAAAGCTCGGTGGGGGTGAGGGTCAGTTGCGGATTGGGAACGTAGTTGAGGATGACGTCAGAGGCCAAAGCCACGCGGATTTGGGGGGCATTGAAGTAACCCACCACACCGATGACGTCGACCACATCGCCTTCGTTGATGCCAGTCAAAGCAGGCACCTTGTAGATGTTGGTACTGTTTTCACCTTGTGTCAGAGGCGTGTTGCCGCTCGTGTTGATGGCACCAATTGTAGCGCCTTCAATCTTTACGCGGGTGCATTGCAGGGCATCTGCACCACCTTCTAGGACTTGGGCGATGGTTTTCACAGCCAGAGGCAGTGTGTTGCCCGAAGAGAGGATGCTGAATTCCGATGCATTGTTGCCATTGATGTTTTGGAGCTCTATCAAACCTCTATAAACGGTCTTTTGTCCATGAGCCTGTACCATGTCACCCAATGCTAAAGCGGATGGAACGGTGTTGCTGTTTAAGTAGAGACAGATACCGCCTGTTTCGTCTTGTACATACACGTTACGGCCGTCAATGAATGTAACCACACCTTGCACCATGGCGTATTCATTATTCTGTAAGGCATGAGCCTCGGCGATGGTGATGACGCCAGGAGCTTCTTCGATGGTATAGGTTGCCGTGGCGATATTGCTGGGCAAATATCCACTCTTGTAAGCCTTGGCCTTGATGGTCGTAGTCTCGTTGATGCTCAGCGACACTCCAGGGCTGTATTGCTGACTGTTTTCAGTCGGTTCGGTGCCATCGGTGGTGTACCAGATGGAGGCACCTTGAGTGGCGCAACTGATGGTCACCTGTTGCGGCTCATAATAAGTGCCGCCAACAGGGTCAAAGGTCGGAGTGGCGACGGTTTCTTGCTGTTGGCCGCCATCGTTTTTCTTGTATAATTGGACAACTTGTTGGTTGGTATAAGAAGTAGACTTGAAATACCTGAATCTCAAATTATTGCTTGCGCTATTGAATCTCATGACGGATGTGAAGGAAGTGATTTTAATGCCGTCGCTTTCACATTCGAGCGTGTTCAATTCAGGAATAGTTCCAAATTTGATTGTGTTGGATCCGGATTGACCATAGATGTATTTGCCATTGTTGGTTCCACCATTGACTAAAATGGAGTAACCGCCTTCCATTTCGGCAATACTGATGGTTACCGCATTTGAAGCAGAAATGATGTTGCCATTAATTGTCATTATTTCGTAACAATTGGCGGCATCAACTCCTGTCCAACTATAGGCTGTTGTGGTGTCGGCTTCATAGACCAAAAGGTATTCTCCTGTCCAGTCGTTGGGCGTGGAAGTAACCTTTTCGTAGTTGTTTTGCGCAGTTGCCGTAAAAGCATTTATAGCCAATAGCAAAACTGTTGTCAACAAAAAAGTAAGTTTACGTTTCATTTGAAAATAGTTTAATTATTTGATATTTAATTATTTAATTCAATTTGTTGCCCTCGCGGGATAATTTTTCAAAATTAGGAAAATGTGGGTGAATCCATAGACATGGGCGCCGATAAGTTTTCAACATTTTATCAACAGGGTTATGAACAGGATTATCAACATGGTTGTTGAAAACAATCCGCTTGTACCAAACAAAAAGAGACGCCCGAAAGCGTCTCTAATTTGTTGGTTTTCAGATTTAAACCTTGCTTTGGCTTATTTCAAGCCACCCCAAGTGCCTCTGATGTTCTTGCACTGTGTGTAGGTCGAGGGGCAGTTGAAGACCTTATAGGTGGTGCCGTCGTAAGGCATGAACACGTCGACAGCGCGTTGCTCAGAGTCCCAACCCTTGGCCAAGATGTAGGTGTAATACACTGTGCCGCCCGACATTTGGGATTCTTGCACACCATTCGGCGAGGAGCACATTTCAACTGTGTAAGGCTCTTGCGGAGTGTAGGCGTTGGTGCACTCGGCGCCCTTCAGCAAGGCGGCGGCCATGTAACGCTGGATGTACTTGTCATCCTCTGGTCCGTACTCCGAGGGGACGAGCTTGGTCTTCAAGATACGGATGATGCCATCGACGGTGGAAGAGCTGTTGCACAGCAGGTCGAAGCATTTCTTGCCGGTGGCTGCATCGCGGGCATAGATCTCAATGGCCATGGGGATCATGGCAGCGGTGCCTTGGATGGATTTGCCAAGGAGACCATTGTAGACGGCTTCAAACTCGGCATAGCCCGAGGGAACATTGGTGAAGGTGACCGAGGCTGTGGGAGTCCTGTGCTCATTGCTGTTGAAGTTGATGTCGCCGTTCACCGTGTAGGTGTGCGTGCCATAGGTCAAAGTGTTGCCGTTGACTTGGGCGTTGGCTTTTGTTTCGCTGACGAGCGAATGCCATTGGTCTTTGGGTTGCACGAGTTTCTCAAGGCTGCCCGTGTCGATGGGTAGGTTGTTGAGGTTGACACCGTTTGGGCAGCTGGTCATGCAAAGGGTAAGGCCAAAGCCGAGGGCGGCTAATGCAATGCTGTGCATGCGCTTGCCAAAATTGTAGTTTTTTTTCATGATGTTGTGTTTTTTAAAGTTCGTTGGTGCAAAAATAGGTATTTTTTAATATAAGCGTCAGTTTTTTTCGATTTCTTTCACTATTGTCAATTTTTCTATTATCTTTGCAGCGTTATATAACACTTAAAAAAATGAAAAAAGTAGTCCGAATTGTTTGGATTGGAGCTCTTTCAGGCTTGGCTTTCTTGGTAGCTTGTTGCTCCACCAAGGGCCTCACTAAGGCCGAGAAGAAACAATTAAAGAGAGACCGCGACTCCATCCAGCAGGCTCTCGACATGTATTGGATGTCGTGTCGCGACTCTGTGCCAAGTCCAGAATTCATGGTGGAATACAATCGTCTTCAATATCAGATTGACTCCATCAACTATCGTTTAGGTAAAAGAGTCGATTTGGAACAAAGCAAACAGATTTTGGAAGATAGCAAACAAAAAGCGAATATGAATAAAGAACGAAATGCCCTTCAGCAACGCATCGACGAGCTGCGCCAGGCTTTGCAAATGAGAGAAGGCGCTTGCGTCTACGGCTCGCCGGAAGTCATGGAAAAATACGGCAAGAAGACACAAGAGATGCGTGATGAGCTGAAAGCACTTGAGAATCAGCTTGATAAGATCGATAATAAATAACAAAGACTAATGCGCTATGGGGAAATGGTTCCGTAGGCTTTGGATCGGCTTATTGTCGGGCACAGCAATCTTGGCGTCGTGTAACATTTTCTCGCCGCCGCCATGCTATTATGGCCCGCCACCCATGGATCCAGCTCAAGATTCGGTTATTAAGGCCAAACAGAACAAGCTTGAAATGTTGCGCCAACGTATCGATGAAATCCATAGTGTCCTCGAGGAACGGCGCAACTCTGAGGTGTATGGACCACCCGAGGTGATGGAAGAGTATGCCAAGGAGAATAGGCGCTTGCAAGCCGAGGCCGATTCTCTTGAGCAAGAATTGAAAGCTTTAGAATTGAAATAATAAACTGTTGCGATATGAAGAAAACGCTTAATGCCATACGTATAGGTCTCTTCGTGGGATTGGCCTTCTTGTTTGCTTGTGGTTCGTCGCCCAAAGACAAAAAACGTCAAGAGCTCCGTGGCAGGATTGACCAAATCCAGGAAATCCTTTCAAAACGCAGCGCGGAAGCTATTTATGGCTCCCCACAGATGCTGCAGGAAAGGGAAGAGCAAAACAACCGTTTGATGGCGGAGAGGGATTCGCTGGAGAAAGAGCTGAAAAAACTGGATCAGGAATAACTAAACTTGTTGATATGAAAAAAGTGGTTCGCTCAATATGGATTTGCGCCCTTTCCGGACTCGCTTTTTTGGGCGCATGCTGTACCTCGCGTGGCTTATCTAGGGCAGAAAAGAAAAAGCTGATGAAAGAACGCGACGCCATTGAACAAACTCTGGCAGAGGAGCTTACTTTTAAAGAAGACACTGGCTATTGGGACTTTGTTAAAGAACGGGCGGAACGCTACGAACTCATGAACAAGCTTGATTCCATCAATTTCCGTTTGGGCAAGGACGTCGATTTGGCTAAGAATGTGCACCGACGCGAATTGCAAGGCCGTCTTGATACCTTGTACTATAACCTATACAACTTCGATAATGCATTGGTTTATGGGCCGCCGGATGATATGGATTCGTATTATTCCAACCGTGCTGGCATACGGAGGGCAATGGTGGCGGATATTAAAAACACCAAAAAAGAATTGGAGTTGTTGGACCATCCGGAAATGGAACAAAACCCTACGCAACGTCGTCATGAATTGGAAGGTAGGCTTAAGCTGTTAAGAAACACCATTGAGGAACGAGATGGCGCGCGCGTATACGGCTCACCTGAAGTGATTCAAGAATATAGGAGGGAAACGCAGCGTATGCGCCAAGAAGCCGATTCGCTTCAACAGGAAATCAAGACTTTGGAAGAAACGGAAGAGGCCATCAAAGCTTTGCCTGTTAGGAAAGCAGAGGGACGTGCTGCAGATGTGCTGTATGGGCCGCCGATGCCTAAACGTAAATAAAAAATTGCGATAATGAAAAAAGTAGTTCGCATAGTATGGATTAGCGCCTTGACAGGATTGGCTTTCTTGTCGGCCTGTTTAACGCAAAATGGCTTGACGCGCAGGGAACGCAAACAGCTCATGAAAGAGCGGGAGCAAGTCGAAATGCAGCTTGCCCAATGCCAAAAAGTGGCCAATCTCCCCATGGATATGGCGTTCTATTCTGAATACATGGAGTATTTTGATAAGAAGTATGCATTAGAGAACAAACTTGACTCCATCAATTACCGTCTTGGCGACAGTATCGACCTTGACCGTAACGTCCGTCGTCGTCAAATCATGAAGCGTATTGATTCCTTGGATTTCCTCATTAAAACCTATATTCCGCCTTGTGTCTACGGCCCCCCTCCAGGGATGTATCCAGATTACGATGAAGAACAAGCTAATAAGGAAAGTGATATTTCCATTTGGGAGAGACAATTGAAAGAGGCGAAAACTGAGCTTGATGAACTTGACCGTGCCAAAACGGAAGGACAGGATATTTATGAAGCATTGTATGGCGTTCCCGTCATTAACTATGACGACCCTCAATTAGACAAAGAAGGACAGCTTCAAGAAGCGGAACAGCGAAAGTTAGACTCCATTCAGCGGAAAAAGGAAGCACAGCGCAAACAAGACTCCATTAGGCAAGCACGTCAAGGTAGTTCCCCTGGTTGTGTCTATGGGCCTCCACCAACGAGAAACAGGAATAATGATGCTCAGAGTAGACAAGAACTCAAAAGAAAAATAGTTGAACTGAATGATGAGATTAATTCAATCGCATTGCAAGTTCAACAAAGGGATAGTACCATTATTACTGGCTCACCTGAAGAGATAGAAGCGTATCGTAAAGAGACCGATAGCTTAAGAGCGGAGGCGAATAAAAAGTTGGAAGAGTTATATCGTTTAAATAGTATTAGAAAGAAAGGTAATTAATTATAAATCCTAACCACAATAACAGAAATGGCAGACGAAAAAAAGACCGAGGAAAGGTTGGCCGAAAAGGAAAACAAGGTAAACATGCCTGTAAAGGAGATGACAGAAGAGGAATTAGGGAATGGTCCAAATAGGTTACAACAAATAAAGGAATCCGTTTTGGGTTTAATCTCAGGGGTTTATGGCTGCCCCGTTGACTCTAATCTTTTCGGTATTAATCCGACCGGATCTTCGTTTGGGATGGGGATGATGTCTAGTCCTACAAACAATCAACCTGTGAACGATGAAAACAAGTAGGTATGAGCGAACGCTTAGGTTTTTATAAAAAGATCATGCTCGAGCTCAACCGTGCGGTGTTGATGAAGCGCATCGACGAGCATGAGCTCCACCAGTTGTTTTGGGAATGTACGTTGCGTTGCAACCTCAACTGCCGCCATTGCGGCTCCGATTGCCGTATGCTCTCCGAGAAGGACGACATGCCGCTTGAGGATTTCCTCAAAGTGTTGGACGAGATACGAACGCATCAAGACCCGGGCAAGTTGATGGTCATCACTACGGGTGGTGAACCCACCGTGCGCAATGACCTGGCCCATTGCGGCGAGGAGATCACGAAACGTGGCTTCGTGTGGGGCATGGTGTGCAATGGCATGCTGCTCTCGGCCGAGAAACTCAACGAGTTTATGGATGCAGGACTGAAGTCGCTGGCAGTGAGTTTCGATGGCTTTGAGGAAGACCACAACTGGATGCGCGGCAATCCGAACAGCTACAAAAACGTGCTGCGCGCCGTTGAGGCTATGAAACAACACCCGAGCCTCACTTGGGACGTCATCACCTGCGTCAACCAACGCACCATCAAATACCTGCCGCAGTTCCGCGACTTCCTCGTCTCTTTGGGTATCCGCCGTTGGCGGTTGTTCACGGTGTTTCCCTTCGGTCGCGCGGCCAACGAGCCCGACTTTAAGCTCAGCAACGAGCAGTTTGTGATGATGATGGAGTTCATCCGTCAGACGCGTTTGGAAGGCAAGATCCGTGCCGACTATGGCTGCGATGGTTTCCTTGGCCAGTATGAGGGTGAGGTGCGCAACCACTATTTCTCGTGCAGCGCAGGCATCAACGTGGCCTCGGTGCTGGCCGACGGTTCCATCTCGGGCTGCCTCAGCATCCGTAGCGATTACCACCAGGGCAACATCTATAAGGACAGCTTCTGGGACGTGTGGCAAAACAAGTTCCAAGTTTACCGCGACCATAAGTGGATGAAGACCGGCGAATGTGCCGACTGCAAGATGTGGCGCTATTGCTTGGGCAATGGCATGCACCTCCGCGATGGCGACGGCAGGCTGCAGATTTGCCAATATCACATGATTAATCCAGAATGAGTAATGCTGAATTTTGAATTTTGAATTTTGAATCGAATCTACATCGTCGGTTACATGGGTGCGGGCAAGACCACTGCCGCACGTCGTCTCGCCCACCGCTTGGGTTGGGAAGTGGCCGACACTGATGCGCTGTTTGAGGAGAAATACAAGATTTCGGTCAACGATTTTTTCAATAAATACGACGAGCCGCTCTACCGTAAGTTGGAATCAGAAGTGCTGAAGGCTACCGAAAGCCTTGAAAACACGGTGATTTCTACTGGCGGTGGTACGGCTTGTTATTTCGATAATATGGAATGGATGAACCGGCACGGCTTGACGGTTTTCCTTTGCATTAGTCCTCAAGCCGCCGTCGATCGCGTTATCCATTCGCGTCACAAACGACCTTTGGTTGAAGGGAAAAGTGAGGAAGAGTTGACGGAATTTGTCAGCAGCCACTATGCAGCGCGTATTCCGTTTTATGAGCAGGCACGAATCATGGTCAAGTCAGAGGACTTTGACCTTGAAGCCTTGTTATCAATGCTTGCGCCTTTTCTTTAGTTTTCTCGTCTACATTCATAATGTTGAGACCCTTCAATAGGGCCACGAGCTCCTTGCTGCTTTCAAAAAGACTGTCCTCTGGCGATTTAAGGTGGTTTTCCATGCATAGAAGTAGCCTATAGATGTGTTCTTGCTCTTCTGAGTAAAAGACCTCATCTATCATATCGACACCATCTTCCACAATCATCTCTTCAAGCTTGCCGTAACTTGAGGTGAATTTGCCGTAAGGCCCCTGATGGTCTTCTAGACTGGTCACTTTTCGGATATCGCTCTTGAAAAACAGTATGCCAGGCAATTCCAGGCCTTCTTCGTCGTTTCCGAATTCATGCTCATTGTATTCCGCACTATTGTATGAGCAATATCCTTCGAAGAGATCACCAGAATTGTCCTCGATTTGGACACACTGTCCGTCAAACTTCGATAGTTTCATGGCAAGAAAGGGAATGAAGTGGTTATTATCTCAAGTGAAGCAGACAGACATTCTCCACATGCTGGGTGTGGGGGAACATGTCGACAGGCTGCACGGCCATGACTTTGTAAGCTGAGTCAAGCAACTGCAAGTCACGGGCCTGCGTGGCAGGGTTGCAGCTGACATAAACGATTTTCTTCGCACGGATTGTCAATAGTTGCTCGACCACTTTCTCAGCCATGCCTGCGCGAGGCGGGTCGGTGACGATGAGGTCGGGCTGACCGTTAGTGGTGATAAAGTCGTCGGTGAAGACCTTGGCCATGTCGCCAGCATAGAAGGTGCAGTTCTTGATGCCGTTGATGTCGGCGTTGACCTTGGCATCGTCGATGGCGGCCTGCACGTATTCGATGCCGACCACTTTGTTCACAGCCCGTGTATAGGTCGTACATCAGCTCGTCGCCCTGCACGTCGGCGAGGTCGAAGGCGGTCTTGTACAGACGCTCGGCTTGGTAAACGTTGGTTTGGAAGAACGACACTGGTCCAATGCGGAACTTCAGGTCGTCGTATCCCGGACGCGGCGATTTCATGGTCTCGATGAGGTAAGGCTCGCCCTTGAGGCACTCGAACGGCAGGTCGTTGATGATATCGTTCAGTTTCGGGTTGATGACCAGGAGCAGCGACACGATCTGCGGGAAGGCCATCTCCAAGGCGGGGATGAGTTCGTGGCGTATCACTTCGTTCTCTTCGCTGATGACGAGGATGACCATAAACTCGCCCTTCGAGTTGCAGCGAATGACGAGGTTGCGCATCAGGCCCTCGTGGGCGCGGAAGTTGTAATAGGGGAGGTGGCGTTCCATCGTGAAGCGACGGACGAATAATCGGATGTCGTTCGACGGGTCGGCCTGCAGGTGGCATTGCTCGATGTCGACGACGCGGTCGAAGAGCTGGGGCAGGTGGAAGCCGAGGCCTTTACAGGCGTCTTCGTCATGGGTGCCTGTGGGTGCACCGTCGGTGAGCCACTTGCGGTTCGAGAAGGTGTATTCCAGCTTGTTGCGGTATTGGAACTGCTTTTCGCAGCCGAGGATGGGCCGTATCTCGGGGTATTCAATCTTGCCGATGCGGTCGAAGTTGTCTTTCACCTGCTTCTGCTTGTAGTAGGTCTGCCACTCATAGGCTTCATGCTGCCACTTGCAGCCGCCACAGAGGCCGAAGTGCTGGCATACGGGCTCCACTCGCTTGTCCGACATCTTTTTGAAGTTCAAGATTTTGCCTTCGAAGAAGTTCTTCTTGCGTTTGTAGACTTCGATGTCGACCACGTCGCCAGGCACGCCAAAGGGGATGAAGACCACGCGCCCTTCGGGCTTGGCCACCGACATGCCTTCGGCTCCTGCGTCGATGATCTCGACGTCTTCGATGTGTTCAGGTTCTCGTTTAACTTTGCTTCTAACCATAATTCTCTTTTTGTCACAAAACCAACAAAACTCACAAAACTCTTTTTGCTTGGGTCACGGTGCCCAACTGGGTCACCGCTGGAAAGCAGGCCGGTTGGCTGCTTTCCACTCCACAACAAAGTTTTGTATGGATTAGGTTTTGCATTGTTTTGAATGTTTTGTGATTGACTAAATCGAAAATATCTCCCAAGTTTTCTTCGCTTGTTCCTCAAACATTTGCATCCCGTTGTAGACCTTTGCCCCCCAAGTCTTGCCTAGCTCCATGAATGCCGTCTCTTTCGGATTGTAGATGAGGTCGACGAGGATGTGCTTGTTGCCCAGGGCTTGGTAGTGGATGTCGGGGAAACCGTCCACATACGGCGCCATGCCCAAAGGCGTTGTATTAATGATCAGGTGGTTTTGCTTCAAGACTGCGTCGGAGAGGGTGTCGTAGGTGTAGTCGCCTCTCTCGGCATCACGGCTGACGGTGGAGAAGGGAATGCCTTTTTGTTTCAGCACAAACTGCACAGCCTTCGACGCACCTCCTGTGCCCAAAACCAAGGCATGGCAGATTTCTTTGCCGTTGATGGCGCGGTTGAGGAGCTGCTCGAAGCCATAGACGTCGGTATTGTAGCCTTTCATCTTGCCTTCCGTGATCTTCACCACATTGACGGCACCCACCTCTTTTGCCACAGCATCCATCTCATCCAGCATGGGGATGATGGCTTCCTTATAAGGTATGGTCACGTTTAACCCACAGAGGTCGGGGTATTTCTCCATCACTTCTTGTAGCTCGTCCAACGACTTGAGGTCGAAATGCTGATAGAGGCAGTCCAGACCTTCGTACTCAAACTTGTTGTTGAAGTAGAAGCGCGACTGCGAGTGCTTCAATGGATGGCCGATGAGTCCGTATCTTTTCATAGTTTATCCAATTCCAAACCAAGCGCCAAACCCTAAAATACACAACACACCAATGATGACACTGGCCAACACAATACCGCCGATGACGGCAACGACACTCTTTTTGAAGTCCATGTCGAGGAAACTGGCTGCCAGTGTGCCTGTCCAAGCGCCAGTGCCAGGAAGCGGGATGCCGACGAAGAGCATCAGGGCAACATAGAGTCCGCGACCGGCTTTGGCTTGTAGCTTCTGTCCACCTTTTTCGCCTTTCTTGAGACACCAACGGCAAAAGCCACCGATGACCTTCTTGTCCTTACCCCACTCGAGGAAGCGGCGTGCAAAGAAAAAGATGAAAGGCACGGGCACCATGTTACCGATGGCGATGATGAGGTAACTCCAGATGACACTGGTGAAAGGGTGGGCCGCGTCGTAGAAGAACCCGTAGGCGACGGGCAGTGCGCCACGCAATTCAACAATGGGAACCATCGCGATTCCAAAGATGATGAGGTATTGTAGGAATTTGCTCATGGTGAATTCTTATTCGGTTGCGTTGGAGTTTTGGTTGCGTTTGTGTTGTTCAATCAATTCCATGATTTCAATGTCGTTGGCCAACAGTTCCTTGTCGTATTCGATGAAGTCGGGCCAAACTTCAAAGTCGGCGGTTAGGGCTTGATCCAAGGCCTCCAGCCCCTCATTGTGGCTGCCTTTCACGAAGTAAGCGTAGGCCAAGAGATAGAGGAGCGAGGAATCGTTGTCGGTCTGTAACAAACCGAATTTGATGGTGTTGATAGCCTCGTCGATTTTGTCCTGCTGTCCATAGAGGTCGGCGATATAGTAATAGGCATCGGCGTCGTTGGGTGTCTGTTCTTGGATCTTGCGCAGATACTCCATGGCTTTGTCGTACTCCTTGAGTTTCATGTAGTCGGTGGCGATGGAGTAGAGGTGGTCGGTCTCCCAAGGCTCGTATTCCAAAGCTTTCTCGAAGAATTTGATGGCCTTACGGCTTTGACCACGGTCGCTGAAGACATAGCCGAGACCTGCATAACCAGAGCCTATCATCGGGTTGATTTCCAGTGCTTTGTTGAAATGTTCCTCGGCGGTTTGCAGGTCGTTGAGACGGTAGTAGCAGTCGCCGATGGTAGTATGTATCATCGATGTCTCCACGCCGTTGCGTAAGGCTTCCTCGAGGGTGTCGATGGCTTCCTTGTAACGTCCGAGGTCGTAATAGATGTCGGCCAGGTGCATGTTGGTCCAGAGGTCTTCTGGGTCGATGCTGAGGGCGTATTCGTATGGGTCGATGCTCTCTTCGTATTGGCCCATCATGCGGTAGACGTCGCCGATGTTGGTCCAAGCCTTGCTGTTGTAAGGGTCTTTGTCGACCAGCTTTTGGAAATAGTCGATGGCCTCTTCCTTGCGGCCGGCGCTGAGGTAGCAACAACGTATCTCGTGGTAGATGGTGTCTTTGTCTTCGGCGAGTGTCAAGGCTTTGTCGTAGAACTCGAGGGCGAGGTCATACTTGCGCATGTGCTGGTATTCGTAGGCGATGGCGTTGTAGAGCTCGAACTTCTCGTCCTCGTCAAAAAAGGGCAGAGCGCTGAAGTAGTTTTCCAGGGCTTCTTCCGACTTGCCCAAGACGGCGAGGCAGGAACCTAAAGTGAGGAAATAGTCGGGGTCGTCATCGTCGTCGACCCGTTCCACATGTTGCATGATTTCGAATGCGCGTTGGGCGTTGTTTTCCAATAAATATTGTCGAGCGTACTTGATTTTCAGCTTGTTGCTTTCTGGGTGTTGCGACATGGCCAACTCTACGGCCTGCCGCGAGCGTTTCAACTCGTTGTTCTTGGTATAGTGGTCGATGATGTACTCAAACTCCTCGCTGTCGAAGTAGACCGAATCGTTGCCCTTTAGCATGGCCTCGTACTTCTCAACGGATTTCTCCATCTCGTCGTCGTAGTTCCCAAAATAGTCTTCGTCATCAAACATGTGTTTTTCCTCTCCTAAATTTTGTGCAAAAGTAATAAAAAAGGAGGATATATGGCTTTTTTTGTATTTTTGTAGGGTTGATTAAACATACAATGATGAAAAGAATTGTTTTGTTTTTTATTCTGTTTTCATTGGTTTTCAATGCAATGGCAGATGGAGCTTGGACTGTGCAGTCCGTGCCCAACACGCGTATGAGGGGCAACGACATCCATGTTTCCGACCCTGATGGATACCTGTCGGATAGCGTCGAGATGACCATCAACAATGCCTTGAATGCCATTCGCGACAAGGCTGATGTCTTCGTGGTGACCTTGACCTCCATCGGCGATGCTGACCCTAGGCATTTTGCCACGGAGCTGTTCAACTACTGGGGCATAGGCGATGCCGAAACCAACAATGGTGTGCTGCTGCTCTTTGTCGAAGACCAGCATGCCTTGGAGACGGAGACGGGCTATGGCGCCGAAGAGACGCTCACCGACGCCAAGTGCGAGCGCATCTTTACCAATACCATCAAGCCTTTTTTCAAGGCAGGTGATTATGAGGGCGGACTCTGTGCTGGTGTGGCCGACATTGTGACTGTCTATGGAGGTGAGGTCCCCGATGCATTGAAAACGACCTTGCCTGGAGGAGGGGATGGCGAAGGAGGTACCGATAGTGATCTAGATTTTAAAGAAATTGTCATATTTGGCGCGCTAGGTATTCTATTGCTTGTCTTGCCTTTCTGTGGCCTTGTCTTTTGGGCGGCCAAAAGCAAAACCAAAGCTGCTATTTCAGACGAACACAAAGCCTTTGAGGAAGCAGGTGCCACTTACGTCGATGGATTGAAGAGCTCTTGGACGGGATCGCCATGGGATGGCAGGGGTTGCCTAGGTGCCATGACGATTGGCTTGTCTGTTTTCCTGATCATGTTCATTGCAATAATAATCGTGTCATCCTTTTCCACTGGCATGAGCACAAATCGTCAAGCCTTTTGGGTGTTTTTGGTCACTTTGTTTTTGTATCTCACTTGGGTCTGCTTCCGCCACAACCACCGTGTGCTCAAGATTGCCAAAAAGCTTACCAAGAACACGATCAGTCCGAGGTCGGTCTACAAGGCGGCTTTGGATCACGGTGCCAATAAGGCGGCGATGTGGATGGCGCCATGGCTAGGCTGGATTTATTACGTCATTCTTAAGAAAAAGCTACAGAGTGCTGAGGCTTGTGTCTGCCCGAAATGCAATAGTACTATGGAGGCTTATCCTGAATATAGGTTGCCCCAGGCCCATGTGGTGGAAAACAGCTTGGGGGCTTTGGATTACCAATCCTACCGTTGCTTGCAAGGTCATGTAGTGGTGGTCAAGGAACATGGTAGCCAATATGAAAAGTTCAGCACTTGCGAGAAATGCGGTGCCTATACCATGAAACGGACCGAGACAAAGACCCTCAAGCAGGCCACCTATGACCACGCCGGGGAGAAAATGGAGAGCTACGAATGCCAGCATTGTGGTGAGACCCTTGTGAAGATGGTGGTGATACCGCAACTGATCCATTATAGCAGCAGCTCTTCCGGTTCGTCGAGTGGTAGTTCATCCCATTCTTCGTACCATTCTTCGCATTCCTCTCATCGTTCGGGCTCCTTTGGTGGCGGTCGCAGCGGTGGCGGCGGACATTCGGGGCGTTGGTGATTTTAGTTTAGAGTTTAGGGTTTAGAGTTTAGAGTAGTGGAGAGTGTAGAGTGTAGAGTTGAGAGTTGGGAGGGTTATCTTGTTTGCTCGTTTTAAAAGGATATGGTTATGAAAAAGAAAAAGAACAAAAAACAGCAATTCAGCAGTGTGAAGGCATTGCTCAAGGCCGACCGCGAGAAGGAGATCGAACAATACGGCAAGCAAGTCAGTTTGAGGCCCTCGCGTGTGCATAAGTCAAAGAAGGACTACGACCGAAAGAAAAACAAAGTGCAAGAGCGTGATTTGGAATAGTTTTTTGCTTAGCTTTGCGGTCAGAATATGAATCAATAAAATC
>CACXIM010000078.1 GCA_902767725.1 uncultured Bacteroidia bacterium
CCATCTGCACCAACTACGAGATGGTGGCGCGGGCCTTCGATGCAGGATGGGCGGGCGTGTTCTACAAGACCATCTGCATGGAGGACATCCGCGAGGTGTCGCCGCGCTTCGATGCCGTCAACGAGCCGGGCCGATCCGATTTCTTCGGCTTCCGTAACATGGAACAGCTGAGCGAGAACCCTGTGGAGGTGGACTTCGACATCCTGCGGAGGCTGAAACAGAACTATCCCAACAAAGTCGTCGTCGCCTCCATCATGGGCAACGCCGAGACGGAGTGGATCACACTGGCAAAGATGGCCGAGGAGGCAGGCGCCGACGCCGTGGAGCTGAATTTCTCCTGCCCGCAGATGAAGTTGGCCGGCATGGGCAGCGATGTGGGGCAGAACTCGGAACTGGTGCTGTTCTACACGGCATACGTGAAACATAATGTCAAGATTCCTGTCATCCCCAAGATGACGCCCAACATCACCCAAATCAACCAGCCTGCCATGGCCGCCCACTTCGCCAGCGCCGATGCGGTGTCGGCCATCAACACCATCAAGAGCGTGACCATGAACGATCGTGGCGCCGTGTCGAACAAGAAGACCGTCTCCGGACTCTCAGGCCGTGCCGTGAAGCCCATCGCTCTACGCCATATCCTCGAAATGGCGAGAAATCCCATTTTTGCCGCCACCAATCAAGGCAAACGCATTGAATTGAGCGGCATCGGTGGCATCGAGACCTGGCGCGACGCACTTGAGTTCATCCAGCTGGGCTGCAGCAATGTGCAGGTGTGCACCGCCGTGATGCAGTACGGCTACCGCATCATCGACGACCTCGTGCTGGGGTTGCAAAACTATATGGCAGAACGCGGCATCGAGCACCTGTCGGATCTGGTAGGAGAGGAGCTTCCCAATTTCGACACGCCCACCAACCTCGACCGCGACACCATCGTGTATCCCACCTTCGACCGTGAGCAGTGCATCGGCTGCGGCCGTTGCTACACCTCCTGCCAAGACGGTGGTCATCAGGCCATCACCTTCGATGCCGACCTGCGTCAGCCGCATCTCGACGGAAAGCGTTGCGTGGGCTGTCACCTCTGCCGACTCGTCTGCCCCACAGGCGCCATCGGCGTGGCGAAACGGATTGCAAAGAAGGGGTGATATGAATTGACATTTAAATAGATGAGATTCCCTAAGGGAATGGTTGTAGGGCTGTCACACCGTGGCAGCCGCTGATATTTCGAATGTACCAGCGGCTGCCATAATATGACAGCCCTACATCCAGTAAATTGGTATTATTTCCGAAGGGGAATCTATGCCAGCTTTAGAACCTCAACGTCAAATTGCCCATGACATGGAAACCTGCCATCGGGATGAAACCGATTTGGTAGTAGCGGTTGTCGTTGGGGTGGCCGTAGCTGTCGCAGATGGCCGAATATACCCAGCCGCTGGCGGCGTAACGCTTGTTGAAGATGTTGCTGAAGTTCACCTTCACGATGGCTTCCTTGACGACTTTCTTGGGCTTCAGCGTGTAGCCGAGGCTGACGTTGGAGGTGCTGTAGGCCGGCAACGAACGATCGAGGTTCTGGGTGTTGTCGAGATACATGCGTGAGACGTAATTCGTGTGCCAGGTGGCCTCAAAGCCCTTGTGGTGGAAGGTGACGAAGCCGTTCAGGATGGCCGAAGGCGAGAAGGCTAAGGTGGAGTTGTCGTAATGGATGGTAGTGGTACCATTGTCCCAGTCTTCCACCACTTCGTCGAAGTCCTTGATCTTGTTTTGGCTCAAGGCGGCGTTGGCCTCGATGGTCAACCATTTGGTGGGGTTTACACCTGCCTGCAGTTCCACACCCATGCGGTATGAGTCCTTGATATTGGTGGTGAGGGCCTCGCCGATGTCGCTGACGGCACCGGTCTGCACAAACTGGTCGGTGTAGTCCATATAATAGAGGTTGGCGCCGGCCTGGAAGATGCGTCCGTTGTAGTTGTAGCCCAACTCATAGTCGAGGAGTTGCTCGGGTTTGGGGAAGGGATAGGAGCCGTTGTCGGTGAAGTTGTTACGCTCGGGCTCGCGGTGGCTCATGGCCACAGAGGCATAGACGTGATGGCTGTCTGTGTCGAAGGAGATGCCGCCCTTGGGGTTGAAGAAGGGGTACTTCTCGTGGATGTCGAGTTCCTGGTTGTAGTAACCGCTCTCGTCGTCGTAGAACTTGTCGTTGATGCCATTAGTCTTGTAGTCCACATAGCGGAACTGCATGTCGCCGAAGACGGTCCAGTGGTCAGCGAAGGTGTAAGCCGCCTTGACGAAGACGTTGCCGTCGAGTTTCTGCGCGTCGGAGTCATAGTATTTGTAGTCGCCATCAGCGAGGTATTTGTCAGCCACGCCTTGGTTGGCGATATAGTTGACGTAGCCAAAGTGGTTGCCTTGGAAATTCTGGGCCGAGATGCCGCCGATGATGTTCCAACGTGCGTCCTTGTAACGGGTGAACCATACGAGGCCGTAGGTGTCCTGACGCAGTCCTTTCTTGCGGACGAAGTCGGTCTTCTTCACCTGGTTGCCTTCAGCGTCGTAGTAGGTCATGCCGAACTTCGAGAGTTTGTTGTTGGGACGGAACTCCTCGTAGTAGCCGTAGCCGTAGGTGTAGTGCAGCGTCATCGTGGTAGCCCAGTGCTCGTTGATCTCCCAAGCAGCGGAGAGGAGGTTGTGGTCTTGCCAGAAATTGTCGGTGGTGCGGTCCCAAAAGGTGCCGTCGTTCATCTGGTAGCGTTGGGTCATGTAGCGGCCGTTCTCGTCCTGGACGAAGTTGCCGTCCTCGTCGGTAACGAGGTATTCGTAGAGCGAGTTGAACTGTCCCAGACCCACCTTATACATATCGGCGTAGGTCTTGATGCCCGTGGGGATGCCGTAGGTGCCGTCCATGAGGCTCATGTCGTTGTTGCCAGCCGTGACGCCGTTCCAGGCCTGGCCGGTCATCTCGAAGTTACCGATGTTCTTGTAGCGGAGGATGAAGTTCTTGCCCATCCAAGTGAGGCCGCCGTAGTAGCTGCCGCTGCGACCCTTGGTGCCGTGGATGAAGCCGTCGGTGTGGGTCTCGTGGTAGGCCCCGTCGACGATGAGGTGGTTCCACAGCAAGCCCGTGGAGGCCTTGGCGCCGAAGTTGAGTGTGTTGAACGAGCCATAGGAGCCCGTAATCTCGGCACTCGGCACGAAGGAAGGCTTGGCCGATGTCAGCGATATCGTGCCACCGAAGGCGCCATCGCCGTTGGTGGAGCTACCCACGCCGCGTTGGATCTGCACCGAGCTGAGCAGCGAGCCATAGCTGTTCATGTTGGCCCAGAACACGCACTGGTCCTCGGGCGAGTTGAGTGCCACGCCATCCAACGTGACGTTGATGCGCGAGTCGCCGGCGCCACGGATGCGCATATAAGAGGTGCCTGAGCCTATGCCGTTCTCACCCCACGCGATGATGCCTGGCGTCTTGGCGAAGAGGAAAGGCAACTCCTGACCGGTTTTCGAAAAGTCGTTGAGCTCCAGCTTGTCGATGTTGGTGACGGAGAAGGGGGCGTTTTTTTGGAGGCGCACGCCGTTGATTATCACCTCATCCAGGTTTTGAACATTAGTGGTGTCTTGATTTTGTGCATGAAGGCCCATCGTCACGAAAGTGGCGAAAGCAAGAAAAATGATGTGTTTTTTGAGCATAACTCGTTGATTTAATGATTAATAATTCAATAAATCAATAGAGGAATGATGAGGAACTCGATTCCCTGTCTCGGCATTATCCGTATCAGGTGCAAAGGGTTTGATCTCAGCCTGTCTTTCAATCTGCGTGGGCAGATAAGGCACCCCTATTGGTATCGGCGGCAAAAATACAGCTTTTTTTGATTACTTATTCAAAAATTTTTGCCTACTATGTCATTCCTAGCAGAGGTTATGTGCGGATGGAATCTATAGGAGGCAAAAATTTTGTTGTAGTTGAAATAAAGCACTATGAATTGTTTGCTGAAAATCCCTGCTGGCCATAGATTCCCGCCTACCCACAAGCCTATGTTGGAATGACATACCCAGCAGGGATTTTAAACCCCAACAAAATAACACAAATACCCGCAAACTGCCGCCACCAAAGCATTAACTATCTTCGCTTTCAAGAAACTCCTTTTGCTCTCGGCAAGCAACGGCAACGAGGCATGGCCGTCCTGAGAGATGCTGCTGGCTAGCAGCACCGAGAAAGGCACTGTGCTCGTAGCAAACAAGGTGACAAACAGCAAATGCGGTCCCGACTCAGGGATGATGCCCACCAAGACTGCCAACAGGATCATCCATGGGATGTTGTTGCTGATAAGGGTTTCAATGTCAAAGTAATGCAACCCGATTTGGATGACGAACAGGGCACCGAAGGTCCAGAGGAAGATGCTCAGGAAGTGCTTGCGGATGATGTGTTCCCAGAGGTGCTCCTTGACGACATGCTCGGGTGCCGTGGCAATGAACCACACCACGAAGAGGCTCACGACGGCGAAGATGAGATTCATCCAATACTCGTCGAAGATGTTCAGCTGGGTGTGGACGGCTTCTTCGTGCTCATGTTCATGCTCCAGCATGCCGAAGGCGAGGGCAGCGATGAACAGGATGACGCCAAGCAGCAGGGCGATACGCTCTGCGCTGGCATGGCGCATGTTGCGGAACGATGCTTTCTCGGGTTGATGCGTCTCGTCATGATGGTCTTCCTCATGGATTTGGTAGCCGTCTTCGCAGCCTTCGTGTTGGTTTTTGTTGCTCGACTTGGAGAACCTGTCCACCAGCCATCCCGCGAGGATGGCGATGGCGAACAAGACGCCCATTAGCAGCAGCGCTTCCTTGGGAATCATGGCGAGCATGACGAAGGCTTCATCACCAGATGAGGCAATCATCATGGCAATCAAGGCGCCGAAACTCAACAGTTTGTGCGAGTACATCGACACAGCGGCGAAACCACCCATGCAACCTGGGACGATGCCCAAGCCCGCACCCAAAACCACTTGTCCGAAGCGGTTTTGGCGCAGCCGTGTAAACCATTTCCCGCGAGAATGGATGTTGATGTACTCGATCATCAGCATCATGATAATCACCAGGCCAGTGATTAAGACGCTGTTTCTCAGCACATCCAAAAACAAATGCAAAAACTCGTGCATGGGGTAAAAATGAGCCGCAAAAATAATAATTATTATCTTTGCACCGAAAAAGAAATAGGATCGGGATAACGAAACCTATCCTTTAAGCGTCATTGCGGACTCGATCCGCAATCTCCTGAACATAGGGCTGCTCTTCTTGTGCAGGAGATGGCGGATGTTCCTCCGCCATGACGACTAAATGAAAAGAGTAGTTCTTCTCGGTCGGTTACCAATGTTATATGAAAAAAGAAGATTGTTTTTACCTCGGCAAGATCGTCAAGACACACGGCTTGAAAGGGGAGGTGACCATGAAAATCGATGCCGACGACCCTACGGCTTACCTCGAAATGAAGCATTTCTTCCTCGAAATCAACAAGGTGCTGACACCGTTTTTCGTGGAAAAAATCACGCCCAATGGCGATAAGTTCTTTGTCCAAGTGCAGGATGTGAAGACTGTCGAACAGGCGCAGAACTTGGTTGGTAAGGCGGTGTATTTGCCATTGGAGATGCTGCCCAAACTTAGCGGCAAACAGTTCTATTATCATGAGATTGTAGGCTTTACGGTGGTCGACACAGAGAAGGGAGAACTGGGTCCGGTAACAGAGGTGCTGGAATACCCCACGCAAGCCATCTTGCAGGTGATGAAGGACAAAAAAGAGATCCTTATCCCGATTTTGGACCAGGTGATCCAAAATGTCGACAGGGACAAGAAAATACTTACGATAACGGCTCCTGAGGGACTGATAGACATGTACTTGCAATGACAGATGCGCGCCCCTTCCACTTCAAGCATTTCAGCCTCTACCATCACCGCTCGACGATGAAGGTGGGCACCGATGCCATTTTGTTGGGGCGCTGGACCGAAGTCAAGGCGACGGATGTTGTGCTGGATATTGGCACAGGCTGTGGCTTGCTGCCGCTCATGCTCTCGCAAAAGGGTGTGGCGCATGTGTATGCCGTTGACATCGACAAGTCCTCCGTTGAAGAGGCAACGGTCAACTTCGAGGCCTCGCAGTGGCACGAGCATCTGAAGGCCTTTTGCGTGGACATCGTTGATTTCCAAACGGATAAGAAATTTAACCTCATCGTTTCCAATCCACCGTTCTTCAACCGTTTCTCGAAATGCGACTCGGAGCGCAAGAGTCGTGCAAGGCACAACGATGCGGGATTGTCGTATGCCACGATATGCCATGAGGTCTGTCGTTTGATGCAGCCTGATGGGCGTTTTGCTCTAGTGTTGCCCGCCGATGTGTCATTGGAGTTTTTGGATACAGCGGAGCGTATAGGCCTTTATCTTCACAAGAGGATGACCATTGTGCCGATAGCAGGGAAGGAGCCCAACCGTGTCAATCTGGAATTAGGTTTTGGAAAATGTGATGATGTGTTTGAGGAAACCTTCGTCATCCGTGATGCGGACAAGCGTTTCACGGCACAATACAATGAATTCCTGAAGGATTATTACTTGGGACTGTAATCCTGTCGCCCCTACGGGGCTCATCGGTATTCTGTATTTTTATTGTCGGCAGGGGTTGACACCGCCTGCCTGTACAGCTGTCGCCCCTTCGGGGCTAGGCTTTATTGCCCCTTCTTCGAAGCCTCTTTGTTCGACTTGGCCCTGCGTTCGTTGAAGAGATAAACAACCCTCAGCGTGATGCTGTTGTTGTATTGGCGTTGTATGGGTTGCACTCTGGAGTCGTCGGTTTTTAGGATGGTTTCATTGACGTCTTTGTAGAAGAGACGTGTCCGGATGGGCGCCAATGAGTATTGGTAGCGCAACTCGGCATGGATGCCTTCCCACAGGCGCACGCGCATGTCGGCGCAGATGTTGAAGTCGTGGGCACGGTAGCTGTCGGAGTTGGCAATGACTTGAGGTACAAGCTCTTCGATGGGCGCGTCTTGTGGATAGCCTGCCTCATAGAGGAGTTTGGTCAGTTCCTTGCCGTTGGTGGCTTGACTGAGGTCAGGGAAGCCGGCTTCTTCGTTTCTCCAATGGATTTGTCCGTCGCCCAATCGGATGGCTGTGGATTGACCGTTGACGTATTCTTGTAGGCCAACGATGCGCCCGTATGAAACGCCGACGCCGAGGCTGTAACGGTCCTTGTCGGTCAGGTAAACCATCACTGGAATTTCGGCGTAGTTGAGGTTCAGTTTGTATGTTCCCGTGTAGAGCCCAAGGTGTTGGTTGATGGAGTCGCCTTTGTAGGCACCTTTCTGGTTGAAGAGCACTTCAAGGCCGATATCCATCCAACTGGTGATAGGGATCAAGGCTCCGGCGCCAGCATGGACACCAAGTTTGCGAAAGCGATAGCATTCGTCGCCGTCCACTTGGGTGATGTTGCCGCCCAAAAACAGCTCGCCTTTGACGATTTGGGCATGGAGCAGGGTGGGAGCAACCATCAGGAAAGCTAACAATGGGAAAAGTATTCTGAATCTCTTCATAGATAATCGATTTGTAGGATTAACTGATTTAAACCGGTTTTATTGCGAAACACGCTGCAAAAATACAAAATCATCGTGGATTCAACTGTTGCCCCGACACATTGTAGCGTTTTCCGTCCTTGATGATGAAGATATGCCCGTTTTCAATTATTTTTTGGACGGACGATTCGGCTTCAGTGGAATCACCATTGTTTTCGTTGATACCATGGTCGGTCTTCACGATAGGGTCGGACCAGATGATTTCGGATTCAACGCCGTTGTAGTAAACCTCGCTTATGCCGAAACGGTATTCCCCTGCACTGGCATTGTTCCAAGTTTCGTCGAGGAAAGTTGTACCAACAATTTCACTGGCAAGCATTATGGTGTCTCCTTCGTTTTTTGCTCGATAGAGGCGATAATGGAGAATAGGTGCCAGATGACACTTGATTTCAAGGATTCGAATCTTGTAGTTCTCATCTAAAGAATAGTTTCTAATGATTTCAAACATGGCATCCTTGTTGTTGTATTTCCCTATGCATGCACTTACTAAAAGTCCGTCGGGATTTAATGAAGATATGCGGATGGATTTGTGAGCCCCGTCTTGGAGATTGATATCAGTGATGTATTTTGGATTGTGAACTGTCAATAAATGCGGATTCCCGTCTTCTGCTGTAAAACCGCCAAAGCCAAAGAGATGATCGTATGTTGTTACTTGTTGGTTATCCATTGTTTGACCTTGGCGATCTACGAGACTTGCAGTTTGGTTGTATCCAAATTGTAAAAGCCAAAAGCCGTCATGATAACTGTCGTATGCGCATAGTCCAAACTGTATGTTCACGTATGTGCTGTCGACGAGCGTTTTATTGGTGAAATCATAACGATACAAACGAAATACGTCGTATGAAGCGGTGTTTTTGCTGCAATAAAAGTAATTGCCGTCGCAAGTCAAGCCATCGGGCCTGGCTCCTTCAATATGAAAGAACTCTACCGAATCGCCGTCCATGGTGTATTTGCCAAACGTGCATGGATGGTCCTCCCCGTATTTCTTGGCGGTGTATATGTACTCGTTGTCAGTAGTTATTAAATCTTCGCTTTTGATTTCGAATTCTTTTAGTAGCGGCCATTCCGTGTTATAGCCATAGTCCCATGACAAGAAGACGTATGGACTGTTCACGTCATTTGTGTCAGGGGCGTGACAGGTCGTAATTTCTTTCAAAGGTTTCAAGGAAAAATAGGCAGTCAGGTTGTCGACGTCGTCCTTAACCTCAAAGGTATATGAACTTTCTTGTGAAATGATCCGGTCGTCTTTTTTCCAATATCTAAACTCGCAATTCTCGTTGGGCGTTGCGGTAATTGTGCATTGAACTCCGAAGTGGTATTCGCCTGTCCCTTCGATTGATCCTGCATCAGGAGGAAAGGTCGTGGCGGTCACCACGCAAGGCTCGTATTCGGGGATGATGTCGAGGATGGCGTAGTTGTTATTGTTGAAGCTGTACCCGACGGGATTCAGGTTGCCCAGGGCGAAATAGCCATCGCCGTTGCCGCCCCAGCCCCAATTGAAATGCAATAGGTCGTTGTCATCATAGCCGTCGCAAACGAAGGCATGTCCACCAGAGCTACCTTGACCTGAGTAATAGATGGGACGCTGCAGGTCGAGGCAGCCCTTCAGTTTGGTGAGCCACGCCTCATTGTCGTTGCCTTTCTTGTCCCTATGCAACTGCCGCGAATAATCGAAGTTTTGTATCCACGCATCGGGGACCTTGGTTGAGCTGGCTGTAGAGCCGTTGGTGCTGTATTCCATGTTCACGGAGACGCCGCAATGATAGAGCAGCGTCGCCACAGCCTCAATCTCAGCGTCGCTTGAGTTCTCGGTCAACGAGTCGGGCATGTGTTCCCAGTCGTAAGTGGTGTTGCCGAAGTCGGCGGAAAGCACAACGCCTTGGTTATAGTAGGAGTGTGTGCCCCAACCAGAGGCTGGATAGCCCCAATAAATGCCATTTCTCAGTCAGCAAGGGCTCGACGGCATTGTTGGACTTGCTTTCGCCGAGTCGGCCAGTTGACCGTACCAGTTCCCATTGTTTTGCCGTTAGTTCGTCAGCTTCAAAGTGGTTTTCGATGCCGTATTGGATCCTTGCCACGAAGTCCCGAAGATAATACTCCATTTGCACGGGAACATTGTTTGGGTCGAAGCGTCCTTCATGGGAATAGCCGATGATGGGCGTTTCGCAGTCGTCGGCCGAAACGATGACGAAGCCGTCAGGTGTGTTAAAGACATAGAAAGCAGCAGCGTCATCGCCAGTCGAATAGGTGGTGGAAAGCCGCACGTTGTTGGTGCCCATGAACTTGACGGCAATGTCTTTGGCGGTTTCTTGGTCAACGGGATGGGCCATTGTACAGCAGCACAGTCCTATTATTGCGAAGCAGAGTGCGATTATTCTTTTCATGTCAAATTGCCTTTATGGTTTTCATTTCAATCTTTGCCCCGACACATTGTAGCGATTTCCGTCCTTGATGATGACGATATGTCCGTTTTCGATCACTTTTTGGGCGGAAAGCCCAGAGTCTTCGGGATAGTCATTGTTTTCGTTGATTCCATGGTCGGTCTTCACGATGGGGTCGGACCAGATGATTTCGGATTCAACGCCGTTGTAGTAAACCTCGCTTATGCCGAAACGATACGCCCCAGCGTTGGCATTGTTCCAGGTTTCGTCTAGAAAAGTTGTGCCAACAATTTCATCGGCAAGCATCACATTGTGTCCTTCGCTATCGGCGCGGTAAATGCGGTAACCTGTGATTTGCTCTAACCTGCTTTTTATTTCGTATATGCGAATGGCATAGTCAATGGCAATAAACATGGCATCTTTTCCGTCGTATTTCCCAATGCAAGCTCCAGTTCCGTAAGTGTAATCCCAGCCAGGATTCAGCAGAGGACGGTCAAATATGATATTGTTGGTGATATCAAAGTCGTAGACTCCTGATTCTCTTGTAAGAAATAGATGAGGATTCCCGTCTTTTGTTTTATAATACCCCGAGCCATAGGTGAAATCAGGTAACGTCGGACTGCTTTGGATGATTTGGCATTGATGGTCATAAAGGATAGTTTGGAAATTTTGGTCAAGCCAAAAGCCGTCATGATCAGGGTCGTAAGTTATGTCTCCAAACCAATGACCCATATTTAAACTATCAATAATCAATTTGTTATCAAGGTCCACACGGTAAAGCACTGCCAGACCAGAATGAGCAGTGTTGCAATAATAACTGGAGCCATCGTAGTCCAGTGCAACGGCGTCAAAGTCGTTTCTAAGATTGAAACGCTCTATCAATTCTCCGTCCTTGGAGTATTTGCCAAATGCGAAAGGAGGGTGATTCCATTCTCCGTACGTGATGTAGATGTGTTCCCCATCGGTGGCCACGCCGCTTCCTTCCTCATCGGTCTCAAATTGTTTGAGGAGCGTCCACTCGGTATCGGCGCGGTTCCATGACAAACGCACATTCGGGCTGTTTTGGTTGTCGGCATCAGGAGCATAGTTAGCGGTGAGTTGGTCAACTGGTTTGCATGAGAAATGGGCTTCGATATTGATGGTGTCTTGCTCTATGTCAAGAGTGAGGGACAACGTGTTGGAAATGATTTGTCCATCTTTTTTCCAACAATAAAACTCGTAGTCTTCTGCTGGCGTTGCCATAAGCGTACATGAATCGCCGATGTGGTATTCACCCGTGCCTTCTAGGAATCCAGCCGTTGGTGGATAGACAGCGGCAGATACAATACAAGGCTCGTATTCGGGGATGATGTCGATGATAGCGTAGTTGTTACTGTTGAAGCTGTACCCGATGGGATTCAGGTTGCCCAAGGCGAAATAGCCATCACCGTTGCCGCCCCAACCCCAGTTGAAATGCAGCAAGTCATTGCTGTCGTAACCATCGCAAACGAAGGCATGTCCACCAGCACTGCCATTTCCAGAATAATAGATAGGGCGTAGTGAGTCGAGGTTGTTTTTCAACAGGGATAGCCATTCGGCATCGTTGTAATTGTTTTTGCGTTCTCTGTGGATTTTTCTTGAAAAACTGAAATATCGCCTCATGGCATTAGTGACATTGGCCGAATTGGCATTTGAGCCATTTGAGCTATAATCCATGTTCACGGAGACGCCGCAATGATAGAGCAGCGTCGCCACAGCCTCAATCTCAGCATCGCTTGAGTTCTCGGTCAACGAGTCGGGCATGTGCTCCCAGTCGTAAGTGGTGTTGCCGAAGTCGGCGGAAAGCACAACGCCTTGGTTATAGTAGGAGTGTGTGCCCCAACCAGAGGCTGGATAGCCCCAATAACTTCGGCATGGCCGCAGGGACCACTCATGGCAGGGCAGAGGCTGTTGTAGAGACAGCCTTGGTGCCATTTCTCGGTCAGCAAAGGGCCGACGGATTTGGCGTTTTTTTGATTGTTGAGTCGTCCTATAGCCTTCACCAATTCCCATTGCCTTGCCGTAGTTTCATCGGCAACGATGTTGTTCTCGATGCCGTATTGTATCCTCGCAACGAAATCTTGGAGATAGTCTTCCATCTGTATGGGGACGTCATTCGGGTCGAAGCGGCCTTCACGGGAATAGCCGATGATGGGCGTCTCGCAGTCGTCGGCTGAAACGATGACGAAGCCGTCGTTTGTATTGAAGACATAAAAAGCGGCAACGTTGCTATCCGTCGTATAAGTGGTGGAAAGTTGCACATTGTTGGTGCCCATGAATTTTGAAGCAATGGCTTTGGTGGTTTCTTGGTCGACGGGAAGGGCCATGGCATAGCAACACAGTCCTATAATTGCGAAGCAGAGGGTGATTATTCTTTTCATGTCGAATGGTTTTATGGTTATTATTTCAATCTTTGTCCCGAAACGTTGTAGCGTTTCCCGTCCTTGATGATAATGACTTGCCCGTCTTCGATCACTTTTTGTACTGAGGGGTTGGTGGAAATTTTTGTGCCACCTTCATTTTCCTCAATGGCATCAAACACGCTTTCAATCGGGTCGGACCATAGGATCTCCGATTCATTACCGTTGGCGAAAACCGAGCTGATGCCGAAGCGGTGGGTGCCGGCAAAGGTTTGAGTCCATGAGTTGTCAATGAACGAAGTGCCCGTAACCCTGTCGGCGAGCATTACGGTATTGCCGTCGTTGTCGGAGCGATAAATGCGGTAACCTACGATTTGGGACAGATGATGGTTGATTTCATAGATATGGACCTTGTTGTTATAAACGATAAACAAGGCTTCTTTCCCATTATAGGTTCCAATGCAGGTCCCCTTGGAATTATGATGAAAATCCACAATGCAATGATCCCGAAGGATGTCGTTTGTGATGTTATAATCATAGAGTTTTCCTTGACTGGAGAATAACAGGTGTTGGGTTCCGTCTTTAGCAGTCATATAGCATGACCCATAGGGGGAGGAATTATACGGGATGGTCGGTGACAGGATTGGACCTTCACGGATAGTTAAGCCATTGTGGTCGATAAGTTTCAATCTTTTTGTTTGGCTAGCACTTTTATAGTGTGAAACCCAAAAGCCATTATTGACGGAATCGATAACACATAAAGAAAAAATGGCTTCATTTACAAAGACACTAGAAACCAGTGTTTTATGAATAAAATCCACGCATTGAAGTTCGCGAATCCCAATGAAATAGAAGTAATTCCCGTCAAATGCCAAGACAGGACTATGCTCGCATCCCTCGATGGTGAAGGTTTCCAGCGAATCGCCATCCATGCTGTATTTGCCGAATTGCACCGGTGCCCACGAGTAACTACAACTTGTATAGATGTATTCGCCGTCAGTTCCTACGCCGTCTTCATCCTCACCAATGTCGAATTCTTTTAACAAAACCCAGTCGTTGGGATCCTGTAGCACCCACGACAGGCTTATAGCGGGACTATTGGGATTGTTGGCATCAGGATAATGGCTTGCTGTGATCTGCTGCGGCATCTTTAAGGTGAAGTTGGCCTCAACGTCTTCGATGTCGTCTTCCACCAAATCGATGGTATATGTCGGATTGAAGGTGATTATTTGGCCGTTTCTTTTCCAACAATAGAACTCGCAATGCTCAGCAGGCACCGCCGTGAGTGTACAGGATTCACCGTAATGATAATTGCCACCTCCTGTAACGCCGCCAGTAGTAGGCGGATAAACGGTAGGGACGACATGACAGGGCTCATATTCAGGAATGATGTCGAGGATGACCGTGTTGTTGTAATTGAAATGATAACCTATCGGGTTTAAGTGTCCTATGGCATAATACCCGTCACCATTGCCACCCCAACCCCAATTGAAGTGCAACAGGTCGTTGTCGTCATAGCCATCGCAGACAAAGGCATGTGCCCCACTGCCATAGGCGGTATATTGGACGGGCCTTTGCAGGTCGAGGTTGTTTTTTATCATGGCTAGCCATTCTTCGTTGCTGTAATCATTTTGGCTTTCCCTGTGGATGGCTCTGGAGTATTTGAAATAGCGCAGCAAGGCATAGGGGATGTCGCTTGCACCCGCCGTTGAGCCATTGTTGCTATAAGTCGTGTTCACTGAGACGCCGCAGTGGTAGAGTAGGGTCGCCACGGCTTCAATTTCGGTATCGGTGGAATTCTCGGTCAGCGAGTCGGGCATGTGGTCCCAATTGTAGACTGTGTTGCCGAAGTCGGCGGAAAGCTCGACGCCAAAATTCGTATAAGAATTTGATCCCCAGCCTGTGTCGGGATAGCTCCAATAATGCATGATTTGTCCCATGGCTACTGCCACGCAGCCTACTTCAGCATGGCCGCAGGGACCGTTCTTTTCGGGGCAGAGGCTGTTGTAGAGGCAGCCTTGGTGCCATTTTTCGGTCAGCAAAGGGCCGACGGATTTGGCATTTTTTTGTTCGTTGAGTCGCCCAATGGTTTTCGCTAATTCCCATTGTCTCGCCGTGACTTCGTCTGACTCAATAAGGTTTTCGATGCCATATTGTATCCTCGACACAAAGTCTTGAAGATAGTCCTCCATCTGCATGGGGACGTCGTTCGGGTCGAAGCGGCCTTCACGGGAATAGCCTATGATGGGTGTCTCGCAATCGTCGGCTGAAACGATGACGAAGCCGTCAGGGGTGTTGAAGACATAAAAAGCGGTAACGTTGCTATCCGTCGTATAAGTGGTGGAAAGCTGCACATTGTTGGAGCCCATGAATTTGGAGGCAATGGATTGCGCTGTTTGCAGGTCGACGGGGCGGGCTGTAGTGCTGAAAAACAACCCGAAAAAGGCAAAGCAAAGTATAATTGTTCTTTTCATTTATCAAAGTTTGATGTCGTTTCAGCGGCAAAAATAACTGCTTTATCTCAAAGATGCAAGTATTTATGCAAAAAAATCGCCTATAACCCCAAAAATGATGGAACTGCTTTCTTAGTTGTCACAATTTCATCGTCAAACTGATGCGGTTTCTGTTGACATCCACCTCCAAGACCTTCACGCGTACCTTCTGGTTAAGGTGTACCACCTCGTTCGGGTCTTTGATGTAGTGGTCGGCCATCTGGCTGATGTGGACAAGGCCGTCTTGGTGCACACCGATGTCAACAAAGGCGCCGAAGGCGGTGATGTTGGTGACGATGCCATTCAAGGTCATGCCCGTACGCAAATCCTTGACTTCGCGGATGTTCTTATCGAACTCAAAGGCCTCGAAGGTCTTGCGTGGGTCGCGGCCGGGTTTGTCCAATTCGGTGAGGATGTCGTTGATGGTCTCCAAACCGAAGTGCTCTTCCACGAAATCTTTCGGGTTGATCTTGGCGATGAGTTCCTTGTTTCCTATAAGGTCTTTCACTTTCACGCCCAGTTTCTTAGCCATCTTCTCCACTATGTGATAGCTTTCAGGGTGGACAGCGCTTTGGTCCAAAGGGTTGTCGCCGTTATGGATGCGCAGGAAACCTGCGCATTGCTCGAAGGCCTTGTCGCCGAGGCGCGGCACCTCTTTGAGTTGCTTGCGACTCTTGAAGCCGCCTTGTTCCTCGCGGTATTGGATGATGTTGGAGGCCAAGGCAGGGCCAACGCCGCTGACGTACGACAGCAACTGTTGGCTGGCGGTGTTCAGTTCCACGCCGACGGCGTTCACGCAGCTCTCCACGGTCTGGTCGAGGCTCTCGCTGAGTTTCTTTTGGTCCACATCGTGTTGGTACTGTCCCACGCCGATGCTCTTCGGGTCGATTTTCACCAACTCGGCCAAGGGGTCCATCAGTCGGCGCCCGATGCTGACCGCGCCACGCACGGTGATGTCGTAGTCGGGGAACTCGTCGCGGGCGATCTTAGAGGCGGAATACACCGATGCGCCGCTCTCGCTCACCATCACGGCCATCAGGTCTCCGTCGAACTTGATGGAGCGGATGAAGTCTTCGGTCTCGCGTCCAGCCGTGCCGTTGCCGATGGCGATGACCTTAATGCGATAGGCATCCACGAGACTCTTGATTTTGCGCATGGCGCCCACCGTGTCCGACTTGGGCGGATGAGGGTAGATGGTCTCGTTGTGGAGTAATGCTCCTGTTTCACTCAGTACCACCACCTTGCAGCCTGTGCGGAAGCCTGGGTCGATGGCGAGGACGCGCTTCTGGCCCATCGGGGCGGCGAGGAGCAGCTGTTTGAGGTTCTCGGCGAAGACCTTGATGGCGGTCTCGTCGGCCTTCTCCTTATAATAATTGCGGATTTCGGTTTCGATGCTTGGCTCTAAAAGGCGTTTCCACGAGTCGGCGATGGCCTCGCGCACGAGTTCCGATGATTCATTGTCGTTTTTCAGGAAGATGCTCTCCAGTGAGTTCAGCACGAAGTCGTCGTCCACCTTGATTTTCAGCTTCACCATGCCTTCTTCCTCGGCGCGGAACAGGGCGAGGAGGCGGTGTGAGGGCGCTTCTGAAATCGGCTCGTGGAAGTCAAAATATTGTTGGTAGGTCTTGCCTTCCTCTTCCTTGCCTTTGACCACGGCGGAGCTGATGTCGCCTTGGATATGGAAGATCTTGCGGATGCGGTTGCGTCCGTTGATGTTTTCCGAGACCCACTCGGCCATGATGTCCTTGGCGCCTTGCAGGGCTTCCTCGATGTCGTTGACGCCTTTGCCTGCGTTGACATAACGCGCAGCGAGGCGATCCACCATGTCCACGTTCTGCGCCATGATTTGTGCGGCCAGCGGCTCCAAACCTTTCTCGCGGGCGATGGCGGCGCGGGTGCGACGTTTGGGCTTGTAGGGGAGGTAGAGGTCTTCCAACTCTTGCAAGGTCTTCGCGTTCAGTATCTTCTGTTCCAGTTCAGGCGTAAGTTTCTCCTGCTCACGGATGGAGGCGATAACACTTTCCTTACGCTTCTGGAGTTCAACGAGTTGTTCGAGGCGTTTCTGCACGGCGGCCACATTCTCTTCGTTCATCGTGCCCGTCATTTCCTTGCGGTAGCGGGCGATGAAGGGGATGGTGGCGCCTTCGTCGAAGAGGCGTATGACATTGGCCACATGATGTGCAGCGAGGTTGAGTTCCTGCGCGATTTGCTGGGCGAAGTCTATGGTGTTGGGCATATTAAAAAACAAATTTGTTGTTTACATATCTTCCATTGAAAGGCCAAGCAGTTCAACTTCGAAGCCTTTCAAATATTTCTTTATGTTTTGGTATTTATTTTCCAATTCTTGGGGCTTATATCTTTCGGGATTTCGCTTGACTTCTGCTACAACTGCGTGATGGTCAAGGCGTTGTAGGGCTATGAGGTCGATTTCGTTTTTTCCTTGGCTGTCCCACCAATGCGATACTTCCGTGACTCGTTCTTTCTCGCCATAGAACTGCCTGAAATATTTTTCCAGCACAAAGCCACTGAATTGCGTGTAGTCTTTGCGGATGGCCTCTTCAAGGAGGTCGAATTTCTCCAGTTCGACGAGTGTTCGGTTGCTTTCGATGAACCTGAACCAAAACATCAGGAAACAGTCATCGATATAGTATTTCACGCCATGGCTGTTGGGCTTGGCCCACATGGGACGGAGTTTATTGACCAAGGAATACTCTGTTTCCAAAGTGTCGAGATACCGCCCTGTGTTTTTTTCAACGATGCTGTCAATCTCAGATTGGCTCGTCATCCCTGCTGCAATGAGTTGCAGGATGCTATAATAGATTTGGAACTTGCGCCCAAACTCACCAACCAACAATTCGGTACCTTCTTCCAGGAAGATGCTTGATGGGCGGCAAACATCACGGATCATGTCCTCCCATGTCTTGCACCCGTCATCCATCAGTTGCGCCACATATTTGGCTACGCCTCCTGTGATGGCGTAAAGCATTAGCAAGTCCTCTGGCGTGTAGCAGGGGTTGTGGTCTTGAAGAATCTGTTTCAGCACCGAGGTCGAAAATGGCTTGAGGTCAATTCGGGCAGTCTTGCGTCCAAAAAGTGGCTCCTTGCGGTCCTCGAAAATCCTTTTCATCATGTTGTAAATGCTGCCGCAAGCGATGAGATGGATATGGGCATCGGCATGGTGTTTGTCCCAAACTTGTTGAATGTCGCTGATGATGCCCTCGCCGATGTCGGCCAAACGCTGAAATTCGTCGATGATGACCGTCACTTTTCTTGTCTTGCTGAAGACAAGGATTTCCTCCAAAAGGGCAGCAAAGGAAGTAACTTGGCCATGGATGTGAAGACCCAAAACAACTTCAACTTGTTTTTGGAAATCAACACATTGAATTTGCTCTGCCTTTTTTCCAATGAAAAAATACAAGTAAGAACGGTCTTTCAAGGCTTCCGTCATAAGAGTCGTCTTTCCCGTGCGCCTACGGCCTATCAACACAGTAAACTGGGCCGTTTGGACAGACAATTCGTCAATCCTTTGCAACTCTTTGATTTCCTTTTCTCTATCGTAGAATTTCATTCTTTACAAATTTGTAAATTACAAATGATTAAATTTCTTTGCAAAAATAATAATTTTTGTTTTTATGGCCTCGTTTTTATATTTATTCCACAAAATTAATGCTACAAAAATACGCTTTTCTTTGTAAAACAAGAGGTGTTTTTCAATTTCAATATTGAATATTGTTTTCGGTTCAATTTCAATATTAGGTTATTGTTTTTTGCGAGAAAATCCATACTGGAATATTGTTTTTTTCATTATCTTTGCGGCAAATTGTAACAAATATGTCCATATTAGTCTTTCTCTTCGGTTTACTGGCGGGCTGTCTTTTGGCAGTCATTGTCGGTTTGATTGGCTCGCACCGTCGCATCGGTTTCGGTTGGGCCTTCCTGCTTTCAGTGGTGACTACACCTTTGATTGGTCTCATCGTGACGCTGTGTACGCCCAAGTTGGAAACCAAAGACCGCAAATGGGGCTGTCTTGGTACGCTGATTGGCATAGCGATGTTGGTGCTTCTCGTTGTGGTGGTGCTCATGTTGTTGCCTGACTTGTACGAACAATTGCAGTCGTGGTTCCAATCCTTGAAATCCTAAGTGATGAGGGGCTTTAGTAACATATTCAACGCTGGATTACGGGACAATGACTTGTGACTATGACAATGACTGCTTCAATCAAGGGTTGAAATTTCAAACCTCCTGTTAAAGCAGTCATGGTCATGGTCAATGGTCATGGTCAAAAAGTCCAGTGTCCCGAAATAATGAAGGAATAGCAGTCTAATTTTGAAAAGTTGCTCATGATTAAAAACCTAATCTTTGACTACGGCGGCGTGCTCCTTGACTGGAACCCGCATTACCTTTATGACCCGTATTTCGGCGACGTGGAAAAGGCCGAGTGGTTCCTCACGAACATCTGCACCTACGAGTGGAATGCCCAACACGACAACGGGAAACCCATTGCGGAAGGTGTTGCGGAACTCATCGCCGAGCATCCCGAGTGGAAGAAGGAAATCGAATTGTATTACGGCGAGTTCATGAAGATGATGGGCGGACAGATTGCTGGCATGGAGGAGTTTGTCAAGGAGTTGAAAGGCAAAGGCTTACGCGTGTTTGGACTATCCAACTGGTCGGAGGAGACCTTCGCCTTGGTGCGGCCGGTCTATCCCGTCCTCAACCTCATGGAGGACATGGTGATTTCGGGTGTTGAGCATGTGATGAAGCCCGACCCGAAGATTTTCGAACTGGCCTTGCAGCGCTTCGGCATCAAGGCCGAGGAAACGGTGTTTGTTGATGATAATCTGAAGAATGTTGCTGGGGCGAATGCTTTGGGGATCACGGGGATTTTGTTTGAGGGAAAAGAACAATTAGAACGGGATTTGCTTCGCAAAGAAATCTTTTGAAAATCTTTATGAAAAATCGTTCAAAAATCTATAGTTCAATGAGAAATCTTGTCCAGAAACATATAATTCTTTCTTTCGTGCTGTTTTCCTTGACTGTGACCGCCTTTGGCCAAGAAACGGGCTGGGA
>CACXIM010000079.1 GCA_902767725.1 uncultured Bacteroidia bacterium
AGGACCTTATTCGGTCAGCCGCAAGACCCGAACATGAAAAACGGATCGCTGGCCTTGGAAATCAAACTCAATTAAAACTTGGAAACCATGAAACGCATCGTTTTATCATTAGCCATTCTTTTGGCAGCACAGATAGGCTTCGCCCAGGAAGAAGTCGCCATCGAGCAAAACATCAACCAGCGCATCAACAAGTTGGAAATCAGTTCAGGATGGGATGTCCGTCTGATTCACCATGAGGCCGACAGCGGCTACCGCGTGGCCATCATCACCGAAGATGATTTGGCAGCACGGGCCTACAATGTGCAACTCTGCAACGTCAAAGACCAAACTTTGACCATCCTTGAAAACACCCAGTTGCCCCGAGGCACCGTAGTGGAGATTGAAGGTCCCATGACCTTTGGGCAAATCAACCTTTTGAACAATGCAACGGCCGAAGCGGATTATGTCGTTGCATCCGCAGCAACTGTACCGGAGGACTGGACCAACCTTAACCTTTCCAGGTTCTCAAGCTTTCACGTCCGGCATTATCACATTCCCAACCCAGAAAACTCGCCAGGGATGAAGATTTGGGACCAAGCTCAACTGACTATCGATACCATTTCGGGTGAAGGTGATGCTGTGGTGAATACTTATGCAGGCGTCTTTCAACATGGCACTAACATCCTGCAAGGCAAAATCACACTTTATGAATCTGAAAACACTGATGATTGGCCATATATGCATAAGGATTGTAGGGTAATCAAGACCAAGAAAGTGGATGGCGAACTGGTCACCACCGACCGCAGAAAGATATGGAATAACGCGCTTTCTGTCGATGCAGGCATTGGCATTCTTTACGGCGACAGGCCTAAAGACCCCAACAGTCCCTATTTGCAGAGCACTACCTTGTCGGTAAAAGTAGGTATGAGCACCTATTTCAAACTCGGTAATCGTTGGGGCATCAGTACTGGACTTCTTTGGAACAGCAACGATAAGTCGTTGTGCCATCAGGTGAAGTATGAAAACAATGAGTTGGTCGTGATTGACGGGCAAGGGGATTTTCAGCGCAACAAGCTTACATATAACTATTTGGGTATTCCAGTTACCGTGAACTATTACTTAGGGAAACGTGGAACGGAAAGCCTTTCTTTGGACTTCTATTGCGCCCGATTGTTGGGAGAACATCTCAGATCCACCACTGATCCCACCAAACTGTTCTCACGAACAAAAGAAAAAGTTGACGTATTTAATCCTTGGAAAATCGAAGTAGGTCTCAGCTTCAACACACAGCATCTAGGCTTCTTCCATGGCATTCGGGTCTTCACCAACCTTCTGCCCGAGTACAAGCCAGGGGTCACGACGGACAAGTTCAGGAGCGTTGGAATAGAAATCAAGCTATAATCTAAAGAAAGGTTTTTTCAACCGATCCAAAAAACAGATTGCCTTTCCTCAAAAAAAGGCATGAAAATGCTGCCTATTGGCGGCATTTTTTGTCTTTTTTCGCCAAAAAAAGTAAGGACATGAGCTTTTGTGGTCGAATGTTATTTCATTGGTTTTCAGTATAAAACGATAGGGACATTCCAAAAAAGTAGGGACATCGCACTATGGTGCCCCTCTTACCTCTTGACAAACGTTTTTTTGCTATATTTTTGCAGTGACGGACAAAGGACGGGGGAGCACTACCCTTACACCGTACACCGTCATGGCGGAGGAACATCCGCCATCTCCTGAACGCGAAGACGAAACCCTTCTGTTCGGGAGATTGCGGGTCAAGCCCGCAATGACGGCAAGGGGTAAAAGCCCCGAAGTCCCGCGTAAAAAAGTAGAATGACTATGAAAACATACTTAAAACCACTCATCCTAATCACAGCAGTCCTCGCGCTGGCTGCCTGCGACAGCCCAACCAAGCGCATGCAACAAGCCCAAGCCTTATATGAAGAAGGTGTGCAACTGCGTGAGCAACGTCGCTCCGAAGAGGCCGCCAAGAAGTTTCTGCAAGGGCTGACCCTTGTGCAACGTTCCGACAAGACTGCCGAAACCATCCAATTGGAAGGCCAGCTCTGCGACAACCTCGGCGCCATGTACCTCAAACACGGCCTTTTCGAGGACGCCTTCAAGCAACACCAACAGGCACTGAATTGTTTTAGGCAAACCGCCGACTCCACCGGCATGATGAACGCCTACCGCAACAGCGGTCGGGCGGTGAGGGCGCAGGAGCAATACACCCAAGCCAAGCAATACTACGACTCGGCTTTTCGTGTGGCCACCTTCATCAACGATCAAGCCATGCTCGGCGACCTCTATCTCGAGATGGGCCGCGACTACTACATGGAGACGGGCAACTTCGCCAAAGGCATCGAGAGCGTCAACAAGGCCATGGAAATCGGCCTCAACGATAACGACACCGACATCGCCAACATGACCTTGGGCATTCTTTATTATTACACACGCGAAAACGAAAAGGCAAAGTTCTACTTGAACGAAGCCCTTCGCAGCGAACGCTCTGGACTGAAAATGTCAGTGTATCAAACACTTTACGGCATTGCCTACAACGAAGGCGACTACAAGCAGGCGGTGAAATACCACACACTTTTTTCAGACAACTTGGTCCAATCCGAAGCGGAGCACTCGCACGAGACCATGCAGCGCATCAAGGCAGAATATGAGTTGAAAGCCCAACAGAGCGAACTCGAGAGCCTGCACCGCACCCGCGACCTGAAACTCTATCTGATTATCGCTTTGGCGGTAATTGCCTTGCTCGTCATCATCTTGATTGTGAGGAAGAAAATCAGCGACCACAAACTGGAGATGGAGCACTTCGGTCGGCAGGTGGAGCGCGACCAAAACCGCATCCACGAGTTGGTGAGCGACATGGAAAACCTCATCCGCACCAACGATGAGTTGCGCCGCAACCAGCAGTCGCTCCCGCCGAAGGATTTGATGGCAATCCAAAAAATCATGACGCGAAACAAAATCATGACCACTGCGCAAGCCCTCACGGAAGAAGTGAACAACGACTCGCTCAATTTCGAGCTGACCGACAACGACTGGAACGACTTCATCAGCCTCACCGACTTGGTCTTCGACGGCTTCTCGCAGCGACTATTGCAACTCTACCCCAAGCTTGGCAAGTGGGACGTGCGCATCTGCTGCCTCTCCAAAAACGGTTTCTCCAACCAAGTGATTTCCATTCTGTTGGACACCCAAACCGATTCTTACTACAAACGCAAAACCCGCATAAAACAAATGAAGATGGACCTCGGGGATGATAACCGGACTTTTGAGGAAATCGTCAATGCAGTGTAGCTTCTGGCTTTTGGCCTCTGGCTTCTGGCTGATTCCCCACAGAGCCTCATTTCGGGCGCAGACCCGCAATCTCATGAACAAAGGGGGACTGCCAAAGGCCAAGAGCCAGTAGCCAGTAGCAGAAATAAGAAATCAAACAATTAACAATCAAATACTTACAACTATGAAAACAAGAAATTTAATCATGGCCGTCGTTGCCATCATTTTTGGAATGAGTATTCAAGTCAAAGCTCAGGATACGGATACGATAGGTGTCCATGTATTCGGTGGCTATTCCTCTGAAGCGTTGAGATCCTCAAATATCGGCCAATGGAGTCGGGCCACGGGATACAACTCTTTTGCCGGTGGTTATAATTCTGAGGCATCAGGACACACTTCGACAGCATTGGGTGTGGAAGCCAAGGCAATTGGAGCCTACAGCGTCGCTCTTGGCAGCTATATCAGCGCCACCGAAAACTATGGTATTGTCATAGGGTCGGGACAAACTGGTTCGTGGCCTTTGATCAATGACACCAAAAGCATTATGATGGGTATTGGATCGGAGAAACCCACCATGGTCATCACCGGAGCCGATTACACATTAGGAACAGGAAAGGTTGGCATCGGCACCAAAGAGCCTCAAGCCAAGTTGCACATCAGCGCCGACTCCAACGAGGATGCTTCGATCATTCTTGAGTCGAAGAAACTCCATTATAACGCCTACATCCAATTCAAAGACGAAAACTATCGGCTTATGGTAGGCTCCAACGGTGTGATGAGCCTTAGTGCAGGCCAGAGGGTGCTGAATCTTGAAGCAGCCAGGGTTTCTTTGTTGGGAAAAATTGGCGTGAACACCGTCAACACCGTTCCCGGTTATGCCTTTGCCGTTGACGGTGGCATCATCACCGACGAAGTGCTGATCAGCGAAGTGGAAGACTGGCCGGATTACGTCTTCGGCGACAGCCACAACTTGATGTCGCTCGGCGAGTTGCAGAACTACGTCAAGCAAAACAGCCATCTGCCCGAGGTGCCGTCTGCACAAGAGGTGGAGGAAAACGGCGTCAACGTAGGCGAGATGCAAAAAATCCTTCTAAAGAAGATCGAAGAGCTGACGCTTTACACCATTGAGCAGCAGCGTCTTATCGAAAACCTTCAAGAGAGAATCAACCAATTGGAAAACCAATAATACGGATGAGCCATGAAACGAATCTTGTTAACCCTCTGTCTGCTGCTTTCGGCCATGCTTACGTGGGCGCAAGAGCAGCATGAGGCTGAGTTTTTCGAACTGAACTCACCCATTCCAGCAGCGGAAAGCCATGAATATCGTGCGTCCTCTTATATCAAGCTGGAGCCGGGATTCAGTTCCAAGCCCGAAGCGGGCAACTATGTTCGCATGAAAACAGAAGAAATGCCCATCCTGATGGAATGGTATTACGAAATCCTGAACGACGACGGCAGCATCACCTATCAGCATCTGATGCAGGCCGCCAACGACACCACAGTCGAGGACGAGCAAGTTCACGTACTGGTACGTATCAACACGCTTTACGACAAAGCTGGACACGTGGAAAAGAGCTACGAATACATCTTTGAGCGCAACAACAAAATCTTCTGGTGGAACAACACGATAGGCGAATTCACGGTGCTCTACGACTACGGCGCCGAGGAAGGCGACTCGTGGAAAATCAAAGT
The DNA here is from genome assembly GCA_902767725.1 of uncultured Bacteroidia bacterium. GTDB lineage: Bacteria > Bacteroidota > Bacteroidia > Bacteroidales > F082 > Limimorpha. The sequence continues at coordinate 4,957 of CACXIM010000079.1, forward strand.
GGGTACCGACAGCATTATCATGCATGTGGATGAGGTGGAGCAATACGAATATGAAGGCAGACCCATGAGGATCATGCGAGTGAGTGATGCTGGCAACCTCTTCAGCGGCACCATCGTTTGCGGCATAGGCCATTTGGTGAGTTTCTTCCCCGAACGGCTAATGCAAAAGAGCCAGGATTACCGCGTGAACGGCATCCGCTGCTTCTGGCGCAACGGCGAATTGGTGTTCAAATATGGTGACCGCGACTGCGACGAGGTATATCAAGAATACCATAACGGTATCGAGGAGGACGGCCCTTCGACCCCTTCGACAGGCTCAGGGGCCTTTGCGGTTTATCCTAATCCCACAAACGGTGTTTTGTTTGTAGAGACGCGGCGCGCCACGTCTCTACCAGCGGAAACCTACCGTATCACTAACCTGGTGGGCCAAACCGTCCTTTCAGGCCAAATCACCGCCGAAACCCAACAAATTAATGTTTCATCATTGCCTCAAGGCATGTATTTCATCACCGTTGGCGACATGACGCGGAAATTTGTGGTGCGTTAATCGTGGTCTTGTAGGGCTGTCGTACCACGGCAGCCACACGCTGAAACGGCACAGCGGCTGCCACGATGTGACAGCCCTACAGACCAAAACAAATAAAAGGATAACAATCAAAAACATACAACCATGAAAAGATTAGTATTAACATTAGCGATTTTAGCTGGCTTCGCCCTTGGCGGGGTGGCGCAGCAAGGTGACTTGGTGTTCAATCCCGATACGCTGTGGTTTGACGAGATGTATTATTATGAAAAGACTTTCATTATCAATAATCCAACAGACCAACAAGTTACCATAACAGAAATCAATACCGAATCGCCAATCGTCAGAATCACCTATTTCAATGGGAGTTTCGTTCCCGTTGAGGAACTCTTGCCCATCACTTTGCAAACCCATGAAGGCATTGAGCTTATAGTTGAGTTGGATGTCGTTTGGCCTTGGGCAAAACGCGATGAGTTTATCAATGTACCCATTAATATAATTTCCACTGCAGGCCATGATGTGGTCACTTTGATGATTGGCAAGGAAGCCACCAGTTTTGGCTTGGTTGCCTATCCACCTTACGTACAACTTGATTATTACAATCCTGCACGGTTTAATGTGGCCAGTTCGCAATGGGACCAGCCTATTACTATCACTGCAATCGAGGAGGTCGGCACAAACTACTTGGAAATCATCCCTGACTCACCGCTTCCCTTGACGCTGCAAAACTATGGAGATTTCTTGAGTGGAAGTGTAAGAATGAGGGATGGAATACACGAATTCGTCGAAACAGAAATCCGTATTTCATCGACCTATGGGAACGCCTATATTGGTGTGGATAATAGTTTTGGGGTTTTGGCACCTTTCGGCAACGAATGGTACTACGAAATCGAGAACGAGAACGGCAGTATTACCTACCAATACATGTATCAGGCTGGCGATACCATAGTCCAAGACGAACCGACACATATCCTTGTGAAAATCAACACGCTTTACGACAAGGGCGTTCACACTGAAGAGACACACGAGTATGTCTATGAGCGTGACGGCAAGCTATATTGGTGGAACAAGACCTTGGAAGAGTTCACCGTGCTGTATGATCTTGGTGCCCAAGAAGGCGATAGTTGGGTCATTAAGGTCGGCACGGAGACCCTTACTATGCGTGTGGATGACGTGTTATATACCGAATACGATGGCATATCCTATCGTGTGATGCGTGTAAGCGACCCCGAAGGCCTCTTCAGCGGCGACATCGTGTGCGGCATTGGTCACCTCACCAGTTTCTTCCCCGAAAGGCTGATGGACAACCGCGACGGCATCCGCGTGGAAGGCTTGCGCTGCTACTGGATTGAGGACGAATTGGTGTTCAAACCCGGCGACGAGGACTGCGACGCGATTTATGATGAATTGCATGGCATTGAAGAAGGCGGCCCTTCGACAGGCTCAGGGACCTTTGCGGTTTATCCTAATCCTACAAAAGATGTTCTCACCATTCATCATTCCGCATTCTGCATTCCGCATTCTGCATTCAGAATCACCAACCTCATGGGCCAAACCTTGTTGACAGGCCAAATCACCACTGAAAACCAACAGATTAATGTGACCGATTTGCCGCAGGGAATGTATTTCATCACCGTAGGCGAAATGACACAAAAATTTGTGGTGCGTTGATCGCGGTCCTGTAGGGCTGTCACACCGTGGCAGCCGCCTTTGTAGCCATGACAACAAGCGACTGCTGCGGTACGACAGCCCTACAAACTGAATCGGAAACAAAAATTGTAATTTCAAAATCAAATAGTTATGAAAACAACAATGAAATTAATGCTGATGCTGTTGGTAGCAGTAGGCATGATGACTTTGACCTCATGCAGAAAGGTATTCAATATCCTTCCTAAAACGGTTACGGTTAGTGGTCAGGTGACCGATGAAAACGGACAACCTTTTGAGGGTGTAGGTGTCTCTGTGTCAAAGAGTACCTTTATGAGTTTGATTATTCCTGTGACTGGCACTAAAACTGATGAGAATGGTTTTTACCAAGTCGAATTCGAGCCTGACGAAGAGGCCTTCACAATGAGATACGAAATAGACAAGGACGGTTACCACTATCTCGCTTGTTATGGCGTGGACAAATGGAAAGCTGTTCAAGAACATGATGTCGTTTTAAAGAAGCAATAAAAGAAAAAGGAGAATTCAGCATGAGCAGCCTTTCTGCTGCTTTTTTGAATCGTTTAACCTAAATTTTGCGTTATGAAAACAACACGAAATGTAACAACCATCCTCGCTTTGGCGATGTTGGCCTTGTTTGCAGCGGGTTGTCAGAAAAACTCGTTTGTGAACGTCACTACCTATTCCCCAACCGAAATCACGGCTACCACGGCTTTATGCGGTGGAGAATTCACCTTCACGACGGATGAGATCGGCCCCTTTACGGTGGGCGTTTGTTGGAGCACGTCTCCCAAACCCACACACAACGACCAGCGTGTCACCTATCCTCATCAACAAGAGCCGTTCGTGATCAATGAGGCCAATCCTTGGGAATGTGTCATCTCTGGACTTCAGCCGAACACCAAATACTATGTCCGCGCATACGTTCATCCTTCACATGATGGCTCCTCTTGGGGAGACGGGTATTATTACGGCGATCAGGTGACTTTTACCACGCCCAGCAATGGCGAGAGTGGAAACGTCATGGACGGGACTGTCAATGGGCAGTTCTCGGTGAGCGAAAACGACAAGGTCTATTTCTCCAAAGGCAACCTCCAATACCAAGCCTCGACCAACACTTGGAGATTTGCCGAACACCAATGGGATTTTGTGGGCGGCACGGACCACTTCAGCAATGAAGAATCGGGGGATGTCTATCAAAATGGCGTGAAATGCAGCAACAACGCTCCGTCTTCAACGTATGAAGGTTGGATCGACTTGTTTGGCTGGGCCACCAGCGGCTATTATTATGATGGGGCTTGCCACTATCCTTGGACTTATTCACAGACTGGTGGTTACATTGCTTACGGAGACCACTATGCCGATCTTGGTGACGGGACAGGCGAAGCCGACTGGGGATATAATGCCATCAGCAACGGCGGCAATAAGATAGGCCAATGGCGCACCTTGTCGGCAGAAGAATGGGAATACCTGATTCGAAAGCGCAACACGGCTTCTGGCATCCGCTTCGCCAAAGGCACTGTCAATGACGTGCGCGGCCTGATCTTGCTCCCCGACGACTGGAACAGCTCCGTTTACGCGTTGGCAAATACCAACAACGATACTTCCGCTCCATATAATGACAACGTGATTTCCGACGAGACATGGGTTTCAGTGTTGGAGCCCGCAGGAGCCGTTTTCCTGCCTGCAGCAGGTAATCGAGAATACCTCTACGTTTACTCTGCGAATGTAAACGGGTACTACTGGTCATCAAGTGGGAGCAGTATGGAGGCGTTTCTTGGCCATCATGATTTTGCTGATTGTATTGGTTTCTACAACACGCGTCTCTTTTTCAACTCAGAAAGCCGTTCCAATGGATATTCCGTCCGGCTCGTACACGACAAGTAAACCGATAAAAAAATCATTTGTAACCTTAAAATCCATGAGTTATGAAAACAATTAGTTTCAATAAGCGGATTTTGGCCACAATGGCCATCGCTTTCCTTTGCTGTTTCACGGCAAAGGCACAGGACACGAAAGAATGGTCGATTATTCCTTATACAAAAATAGGATATGTATTGGATGGTTCGGTAAGTCTATTAGATGATGTCTATCACGCGAATGCAGGCGTGGACGCCAAAGTCAGCTTCAACAAGCATTGGTCGTTGCTGGCTGGTGTTGAGTATAATTACCGATGGGGCTTTTCCGAAGGCGGTTATATTTTTCCAGACGACCACAGGGAAGGACTACGGC
>CACXIM010000080.1 GCA_902767725.1 uncultured Bacteroidia bacterium
GTCCTTTCCCACATTGAACTCTTTTGCCGCTTTCGACAATCGAATTGAAAAATTAGTTTCTTCGGACATAGTTTCTTCTCTTTGTTTCTCGTTTATTTAACTGCCTTGGCATCATTCGGCATCTTGTTCAAACTCGGCCCTCAAGACGCGGAACACGTCTCTGACGGTCTCAATTTCAAGGTCGGCACGGGTGGCCACCTCTTCGGGCGTGTATTTCAGCACATCCTTGGCGGTGTCGCAGCCCATCTTGACGAGTGAGTCGATGACCCACTGGTCGATTTCGTCGGAGAACTCTTGCAGGTCGACATCCTCTTCGGCATTGTCGGCCTCGCTGTTGCGGTAGACGTCGATTTCGTAACCCGTCAACTTACCCGCCAACTTGATGTTATAGCCGCCCTTACCGATGGCGAGGCTGATCTGGTCGTTCTCCATGTACACATTGGCCATGGTGTTGTCGCTGCTCAGTACAATATTCGTAATCTTAGCCGGGCTAAGAGCACGAGTGATGAGCAGCACGGGATTGGTGGTCCAGTTGATGACGTCGATGTTCTCGTTGCGCAGCTCACGGACGATGCCGTGGATACGCGTTCCCTTCATACCGACGCAGGCGCCAACGGGGTCGATACGGTCGTCGTAGGATTCAACGGCAATCTTGGCACGTTGACCAGGTTCGCGGACAATCTTCTTGATGGTGATAAGACCATCGTAAATCTCGGGAACCTCAGCCTCAAGCAGACGCTGCAGGAAGATCTCGGAAGTACGTGACAGGGTGACCACAGGCGAGCCGTTGACACTCTCGACGCTCTTCACGATGGCACGGATGGTGTCACCTTTTTTATATATGTCGGCAGGAATCTGCTCAGCTTTGGGCAGGATCAGCTCGATGTTCTCGTCGTCGACAACCACAATTTCGCGTTTCCACACGTGGGCCACTTCGGCAGTGATGATCTCACCGACTTTCTCCTTGTACTTCTGGAAGATGTTTTCCTTCTCATACTCAGACACTTTGGTCTGGAGGTTTTGACGCAGAGCGAGGATATCGCGGCGACCGAAGCTTTCGATGCGCAGCTCCTCGTTCACTTCCTCACCCACCTCAAAGTCGGGCTCAATCTTGATGGCATCCGACAGCTTGATTTCGCGCAGCGGGTCTTCCAGTTCGTCGTCTTCAACCACGGTGCGGTTGTGGTAGATTTCGAAGTCACCCTTGTCGACGTTCACGATGATATCGATGAAGTCGGTGGTGTCGCAGTCAAACTTCTTGTTCAGCATGCCACGGAACACATCCTCGATGATGCGCATCATGGCTTCGCGGTCGATGTTCTTGAATTCCTTGAATTCCGAGAAAGTTTAGTTGTCCATTTTTTTATGTTGGTTGTTTATTGTTTAATCGTTGATTGTTGTTCCGGGGCCTTCGACGAGCTCAGGCACCCTTGTTTTTTTGCGAAAATGAAGGTCCCTGAGCCCGCCGAAAGGCCGTCCTAAAAGATTATTGCTGGTTTGATTTCCACTTTATTGCGTTCAAAGAACAGATTACCCGTCTCTTCCACAGGCTTTTTCTTGGATGTTTTCTTGGGTGCAGGGGCAAACTCCACCTTCTCAGCATCGAAACTCACCAGTTTGCCTTGCATCTTACCCGTCTCTTTCGTCTTCACTTCCACGTCCTTGCCCACATATTTCTGAAGCTGTCGATCCATCTTCAAGGCACCCGAAAGCCCCCACGACAGCACGCTCAACTCGTAGTCCTCCACGTCGCGGTCGAGCTTCTCGTTGATATAGCGACTCAACTCGGCACAGTGGTCGATGTTGACGGCTGTGTCGGAGTCGATGTAGACCTCAATCACGTTGTTGGGCTTCACCTTCACTTCAACGAGGAAACGGTCGGTGCCAGCGAGGGCTTCATCACAGAGGGTTGATACTTGTTCTTTGTTAATCATAATGTTAATGTTGTCCTACTCTATTTTTATCTTTGTCTTCCACTTTGTCGTCATGGCGGAGGGACATCCGCAATGACGACGATGGGGACAATCCCTATTCCAAAACCCAATAAAAAAACCTGTTACTCAAAGTAGCAGGTCTTTTCTTCCACCTTAAGTTGTCGAGCAAGGATTCGAACCTTGACAGGCAGAACCAAAATCTGCAGATTTTTTTCATTTTTCTGAAAAAAGTTGTTTTTTGCCTCATTTTTTGACGACTTTGCGCACCTCAACATGGCCTTCTCCATCCGTGATTCTCACAACATATGCACCAGCACTGAGTCCAAACAAGTCAATGGCAGTGCCTTCTTGACACTGCACCATTTGCCCATAAAGATTCAGCACTTCCACCTTTTGCAGGTTTTCGGCATCAACATACACCATTCCATGGGTCGGATTGGGATGCAGGCAAATGTTTTCGGAAAGGTTTTCCTCGGTATCATCCCAACACTCACCATCGGTCCACAACAGAGTCTCGTCCTCGAAATAGCACTGCAAATAAGCAAAACCACTTGCCGTCCAACCAGGAATGTAACGCCAGTCAATACCTGACAAACTGCCAATGCCCTCAATCCAGACCTCTGGTTCATCCATTAACCAACCTTCATTGAAGACGTACTTATTACGCACCGAGCCATCTTCCAAAACGACCTCTTCAATAGCCATCAATTGAATGTATTCAGGCTCGTACTCGTCGCTATAACCCACTTTAAACAAATCGCCGACTTGGAGATTGAAGTCATAATAGACTTCCTCCTCCATAATATGCGGTATTGCGGTCGAATAACGCCTGAGATACACCTTTTTGCCTTCCTCACGCAAAAGTCCAAATGGCACTGTGTAATTCAGCTCATCATATAATACGGTCAACTCTCTATAAGTTTGTCCCTCAAATTCAATTTCATTGCCAAGTCTCGCGATTTCGTATTGCGAATCTCCATAATAGAAATCAAACCGAATATCCCATTGCTTTTCTCCAGTTTCAGGAATCAAAGGATAGTAGTCTTTTTGTTCAGTTTGTGCAAAAATGCCGTCAATCACGCAAAAGGACAAAGCCAATAATAATAAATAGGTCTTTTTCATCGTTTCAGAGATTAAAAATCATGGCAAATAAACGAAAAAAAATGAAATTCAAGGCCAAATCACGAAAAAAGGCGAAAGTGTAAACCAAAAAGCCGTATTTTTGCCATTTGGCAAAAGCCAAATTGAAGCGACAATCCAACAAATAGTTTTTATATCATTATGACATTCAAAAGGTTAAACACGATTACAGGATGGTTGGTAGCGATTATTGCCGCCGTCGTGTATTTCCTCACGCTTGAGCCTACCGTAAGCTGGTGGGACTGCGGTGAGTACATTTCAACGGCTTACAAACTGCAAGTGGGTCACCCGCCTGGGGCACCTCTGTTCCAGATGATTGGACGTTTCTTCTCGCTCTTTGCTGGTGGCGACGTCACCAAAGTGGCTATGATGGTCAACGTGATGTCGGCCATCTGTAGCGCCCTCACCATCGCTTTCCTCTTCTGGACCATCACCATGATGGCGCGCAAAGTATGGATGAAAGAAGGTGAAGACGCTCCTTGGGCGAATAAGATTGGTGTGCTGCTGGCTGGTATCGTTGGCGCAGTGGCCTATACCTTCACCGAGTCGTTCTGGTTCAACGCCGTGGAAGGCGAAGTCTACGCCATGTCGTCGTTCTTCACTGCCGTCACCTTCTGGGCCATCCTGAAATGGGAACAAGTGGCCGATGACCCGAAGAGCACCCGCTGGATTATCTTCATCGCATTCCTCATCGGCCTTTCCATCGGCGTCCACCTACTCAACCTGTTGTGCGTGCCTGCCTTCGTGTATGTGGTGTACTTCAAGAAATGGCAAAAGACCTCGTTTGGGGGATTTGTGCTGGCGGGACTGGTTTCTGTGGTCCTGTTGTGGTTCCTCAACATGTTCCTCGTGCCGCAGGTCATCAACCTGGCGGGCAAGACGGAGCTGTTTTTCGTGAACTCGCTTGGTGCACCGTTCAATATGGGTGCCATCGTCTTCTTTGCCGTCATCATCGGCCTCATCATCTGGGGACTTTGGTATTCAAAGAAAAAAGGCCATGTCATGGTCAATACGGCCATCCTCTCACTGATGTTTATCCTCATCGGCTACTCTTCGTTCTTCATGCTGATCATCCGTGCCAACACCAACACGCCCATCAACGAGAACGAGCCCAAGGAAGCCCTTTCGATGCTGGCCTACATCAACCGCGACCAATACGGTGGCTGGCCTTTGCTTTACGGTGCATACTATAATGCGCCCGTCACCGGGGTTAAGGATGGCAAACCCGTCTATGTCAAGGACAAAGAGAAAGGTAAATATGTCATCACCGACGACAACAAGCACAGCCTGCCCGACTATCCTGACGAGATGAAGACCCTGTTCCCCCGCATGTGGAGCACGCAAAGAGGCACGCATTCGGACATCTACGAGAACTACCGCAAAAACGAGAAAGGTGTAGTCACGGGCAACAACATTCAAGTCAGGAACTATCGTGGCGAAGTCATCAATGTGAGCAAACCTACCTTCGGGCAGAACCTGAAGTTCTTCATCGACTACCAATGCAACTGGATGTATTGGCGTTACTTTATGTGGAATTTCGTGGGCCGTCAGAACGACATCGAGAGCCAAGGTGAGCTCACCCACGGCAACTGGCTTAGTGGCATCAGCTTCATCGACAATGCAAGGCTCGGCGACCAAAGCGACATCCCTGCCAGCCTGCAAAACCCAGGCCGCACGACCTATTATTTCCTGCCGCTCATCCTTGGACTCATCGGCTTGATTTGGCTGCTCAAGAAAGACCTGAAACAGAGCTGGATCATCTTCCTGCTCTTCTTCATGACGGGTTTGGCCATCATCATTTATCTGAATCAGACCCCGCAGCAGCCGCGTGAGCGCGACTATAGCTATGCCGGCTCGTTCTACGCCTTTGCCATCTGGATCGGTTTCGGCGTCATTGCCCTTATCGACATCATCAACAAGCTGACGAAGAAAAACAGCATCATCACTGCCGTGGCCATTGGCTTGATCTGCTTCCTCGCCGTACCATGTGTGTTGGCTGCCAACGGTTGGGAAGAGCACAACCGTTCAGGCAAGACCTCGGCCCGCGACTGGGCACGAAACTATTTGGCCCAGCTGCCGCCCAACTCGGTTATCTTCACCCGTGGCGACAACGACACCTTCCCCTTGTGGTACGTGCAAGAGGTGGAAGGCTTCCGCACCGACGTCCGCGTGTGCAACTACATGCTTTCGGGCGGCTACTGGTATGTCCACCAAATGGGTCGCAAAGTGTATGAGTCAGAGAAACTCCCGCTCACTTTGACCCAAAAGGAATACGACAATGGCATCAACGAATCCATTCCCATCGAGGAGGAAGATTTCTTCAAGGGTAAAACGGTAGAGCTAAAGCAACTCATCGACTTCATCCACAACCCCAAAGCGGTAAAGAATTATATGGGCGTCAGCTACAACTATGTGCCCTGCCGCAATGTGAAGCTCACCGTCGACAAGGAGGCCTGCATTCGCAACGGCATCGTGCCCGAAAGCATGAAAGACCAAATTGTGGACGAGATCACCTGGGAAATCAAGGACAACTACCTCTATAAGAACTCCCTCATGCTCTTGGACTTCATGGCCACCAACAATTGGGAACGTCCCGTGTATTTCACCTCGTTCAGCGACATGTCGAAGGTGTTGGGCATCGACAAGTACCTCCACATGGAAGGCTTGGCCTATCGTTTCATCCCTGTCGAGGCAGAGGATTACGTGAAGGCCTACCGTGGTGGCGTCTATCGCGACGGCAGCTACGACCTGCTGGTGACCAAAGCCAACGAAGGCATCGTCAACTGGGGTAGCCTGAACCAAGATGGCGTGGTGCCCGACCGCGAGAGCGTGCGCAACATGAGCTATGCCCAGCTGGCCTACTCACGCTTGGCTCAGAGCTTGGTCAACCATCAACAATTTGATTCCGCTATCATCGTGATGGACAAGTTCCAGGAGTTCTTCCCCAACGAGAAGTTCCCGGCAGAGATTCACACGTATCAGTTCCCCGAGATGTACTACATCTGCGGCGCCACTGAGAAGGGCGACGACTACCTTATGAAGTTAGTCAACAACTACAGCGACATCGTGCAATATTACGGCAAGATGAAGCCCAAGTTCAAAAAGTATTACGAGGACGAGATTGACGAAGGCATGAGCCTGCTCAAGCATTTCGGCGACTTGGCCAAGAAATATGAACGCAACGAATTGGCGCAAGACATCTCGGACCGCATGATGCAGTACCTTGACGCCTATTATGAATAAGGTATCGTTGGGATGCCAATAAAAATCCAGCGTTCGGATGTCCGGACGCTGGATTTTGTTTTTAAGGAAAGGGGTTATTCCTTCACCACCTTATCAGAATAACTCTTCCCGTTCCCTAAGGTGACGTGCATCATATAAGTTCCTGCGGGCAGTTGGCTCACATCAACACTCTCGAAGCCATCGCTTTGCATACGCACCAAGCGGCCTTCCAGGTCATAGAGCTCGATTTGTTTGGGCTGGACATCGAGGGAGAACTGCATGTGGAGATGGTCTTTGGCGGGATTGGGATAGAAGGCGTAAGGACGGACAAACTTTTCCGCTTCAGGAACAGAGAGCGAGCCGTCGGCGAAGAACTTCAACACAAACACTTTTTCTGTTGTATAATCCGGAACATCCCAATAAGCGCCGGAGACCAAGCAACCTTCATCACTCGTAACCATAATACTCATAGGCGTAAAAAACAGTCCATCCTCTCGAAAACACCTTTGCCAAAGAATGTTTGCGTTGTTGTCTGTCTTGGTGACGACTATAGTATTAGGTACATCTAAATATCCAGGAGAAGGAACCTGCCAATCGCAAATGAAGAAAGCATCCCCATTCCCGTCCATGAAATTTCTATAGGCAGGGTATTTTATCATATTGTTTTCTGGTCTTATATAAGATAGTTGAACCAAGCTGTCATTATCATTGTATTTCATCATAAAAGACACTTGAGAGTGAAAAAATGGGATGTTGTCTTTGTCCATAAAACCCGCGAAACCTCCTATGAGAAGCGAGCCGTCATGTAAACATACAGCCCCAGACTCATTAAAGTCAGTGAATTCAAGAATATCATGGAGTGTTTCGATTCTATTGGGAAAGCTTCTTTGGCTGACCACTTCAAAATTTCTGTTCATCCGCCAAAGCGTCGCTTCCAGATTGTTAACCACTGTCTGGGAAAACTGCCCATAATCTCCGCTACCATCTTGGTATTCAAACAGATGTCCTTGTGAGCCTTCAAAGTATTTGGTCTGTTCTGGAAATTCGCTGATGGCAAGCACATCCCCGCTGGCAGAAAGACGGATGAATAGACGTTGGTATATTGCATTAGATTCATACGAGTCAATATCCACAGGCATTGTGCATAAAACGAGATCGCCTTGGCTATCCATGAGGCTTCTAACATCCAATAAATATCTCTTATAATCATCCTGCAAATCTATTTCCCTTATCCAATACAGATTCAGCTGTTTGTCGAATTGTGCCAAAAAAAGCTTTTGATAAGCATGCTCTTCATCTTCGATTCTGCCAAGGGCGAGGTAGAAACCCTCATGATTGGGGTCACAATACAAGCCGTCTATCGATGAAGCCACCCCTTCTTGCCCTAAGGTAAGTTCTCCTATGAATTCACCTGTCGGCGACAATTTGATCACTTTTGCAGGTGAAGGCAATCCTTGGGTAGATACATAAAAAGGCAAACCTTCGACTTGTCCCGAATAGCACTCTGCAACGAAAAAGCACTCGGTAGTCCCACCATCTTCGGAGACGACCTCAAGCGAGTAGCTTCCATAATAAGGCCTTTCCCAAGGAAAAGACTGTGTAAACATAAAGTCGGGCTGTTGGGCAAATGCTTTTGGGAAGACAAACAATAGAATTCCCAAGCAGAGCATGATGTGAGAAATCGGATTCTTTTTCATTTTAGTGTAGTTTTAAATGTTATCTTTACCTCAAAAATACAAATAAACATATTCAAGCGAATATTCTCTGTTTTATTTTTATCACTTTATATCGTTTACTGCCTGCACTTCCCAACCGCCAACACCAAAAGGCCAATGCACCAACTGTTCCTCATAGTTTTAATTGCTTTCCATCCTCCTCCGATGCACAAAGCTCCAAACGATCATCCCAATGCCGATAATGACGAAGGGAACGCTGAGCCATTGACCCATGTCGAAAGCCATGCCCTTCTCAAATTCCACTTGGACATTCTTCAAAAACTCGATGCCGATGCGCGAGCCAAAGATGATGACGAGGAAAGTGCCAAACATCAAGCCGGGCTGTTTGTGGCCAAGGTCGCGCTTGTAGTACATCCACAACAAGATACCCATTGCCACCAGACAGAAGAAAGCCTCGTAGAGTCCCGTCGGATGGCAGGGCAGCCACTCGCTTGGAGGACAACAATCGCCCGCAGTGCAAGGCGTGTAATTGTCGACAGTGCCGCAGAACTGCTCCGCGCCACGCATGAAGACGAAACCCCATGGCAGCGAGGTGGGCGTGCCGTAAATCTCGTGGTTGGTCACATTGCCGCAACGGATCAAGGCACCGACGAGACAGACGGGAACGACGATACGGTCAAGAATCCAAATGTAATTGATGCGCTGGGGACTGTCCTTCGTTTTCTTCGTCGACTTGTTGTAGCTACGCACATAGAGCCACAAGCCCAACAAAATGCCGATGGCACCGCCATGGCTGGCCAAACCGCCTTCCCACACGGTGAGCATCTTCAAAGGATGGGAGAGATAATAATCCGGCTCATAAAACAGACAATGGCCCAATCGTGCACCAACGACGGTAAACAACAGCATAAAAATCAACAGTTTGTCCAGCGATTCGTCAGGCATCTTCTCGCGACGGTAGATCTTACGCATGACGAAATAGCCCAACAAAAAGCCCAAAGCCCACATGAGGCCGTACCAACGCACGTGAATGTTGCCGATGGAAAACAGGACGGGATCGATGTTCCAGGTGATGTAATTGAGTAACATGGCATGAAATTTTCGGCAAAGGTAGGAATTATTTCCAAATACAAGTCGGCCCTTCGACAGGCTCAGGGACCTTAGCAAGAAAATTTTCTATTTCATGTAACTTTTTCGCCCAATCTACGTATTACTTTCGTAAACGATGGACAGAAGTCAATTCAACCAGTGCGTGGAGCAATATGCCGACCGGCTTTTCCGCTTCGCGTTCTCGAGCCTCCGCAACCGCGAGCAGGCCGAGGACGTGGTGCAGGAAAGCTTTGCCCGCGTTTGGGAGAAGGCCAAGACGGTGGACTTCGCCAAGGCGAAATCCTACCTTTTCACCACCGCCCACCACGCCATGATTGATGAAGTCCGTCAGCGACAACGCTTTGTAAGCACCGAAGACTACACGCCCACCGAAGAGAAAACCCATGGAATCCCCTACCCTGACGTCAACGATATCCTGCACAAGGCCTTAACCGACCTTCCCGAGGCACAACGCAACGCCTTGCTGCTGCGCGACTATGAGGGATACAGCTACCAGGAAATAGGCGACATCACGGGGATGAGTGAGTCACAAGTGAAGGTGAACATCTTCCGCGCCCGCACCGCACTGAAAAACAAACTGAAAAGCATCGACAACCTTATCGACATAGAGCCATGAAGACAAACATCACCATCGACAACTACGAGGCTTACCTCCTGGATTACCTTGAGGGCAACCTCAGCCCCGACGAGGCGGAGCAGCTGAAAGCCTTCGTCGCGGCACAAGGTCTGGACTGGAACGAGCTCACCGAGGAGCTGCCCTATTTGGAGGCACCTCAAATCGAGTTCGAGAACAAGGAGCGCTTGAAACAAAGGCCCCTGAGCCCTGAGCCCGTCGAAGGGTCGAAGGGCCGCCCCAACCGTACCATTATCCCCCTCTATGTCAAGATTGCCTCGGCCGCTGCCGCTGCCGGATTGCTGCTCACCGTTACCTTGTGGCCAGAAAAACAACTGCCCAAAGTGAAACCCGTCGCCGAATTGAAGCCTGTCCTTCCTACCCGTTTGATCACTTTGGAAGAAAGCCAGACACTGCCGCCTCGCACGGTCATTCTTCCAACGACGCCAAACAAGACAACACAAAACAAGGTAAAGAAACAACCAAAAACCGTCAGGACTGAAACGGCTTTGTTGGCGGATTTGCAACCTATAAAAGCACCTATTGCATTAACGACAACGCAGGCTTACGAACCTGACTTCGGCCTCATTGCCTACCATTTGAATTCCGATCCGGCTTTTGCCCAACTCGACGAAAACAACTTTGCAAATACGAATGAAGACGAGCCCAACCTTTCTTTCATCGGCAAAGGCATCTACCGCCTGACCGATGGTCGCCACGACAGTTTTGCCAGCATCATCTCAACTGGCCTTAGCACAGCCAAAAAAGAAATCAGCCTTGCCGCCACCGACATGGCCATGACAGCCTATTACCGCGCCGACGAACGCTTCGAGGAAGCGAAAAAAAACTGGCAGGACAAACGGGGAGAATAACCTTCTTTCCTCACGCAAAATTCGCAGAATACGCATAAAACAAGTAGAGACGTAGCGCGCTACGTCTCTACATTCATAATAGTCTGCGGATTCTGCGTGATAAAATTTTCCGCGTGAAACCAAATCAGAAATTGATGCTGAATCCGAAATTGACAGGACGCACCTTCGCGTTGCTCATGTCAAAGATAGGAAGCAAAGCATAGTTGGCGAAGAAGCCAATGTTTTCGCCACCCACTCGGAGCGAGGCATCCAACTTGAACTGGTTGATGTTTGCCCCATAATAGCGTTTGCTTTGCGTGCCATCCTCAAGCTTCACACGATTCCATTGAGCGATACGCAAGCCACCGGTCACGCCTGCATCGATGTACATGTTGCGCGTCGGACGGACTTCAAGCATCAACGGCATTTGCAGGAACAATGCGCCACGACATTGTCAGGGTCAAACTCTATCTTGATATTGTTGTTCCAGCTGTAGTTATTCCAGCCAATGCCGACACCAGTAAACAGTCCCACTCTATGTCTTCTGTCGAAGGCAACGCCCACATCAGCGATGTTGAAGCCGAAGTACCAGCTACGCAAAGGCCTGATTTCCATACCCTGTGCGCCATTGTTGGTATTCACGACATCGGCTGGCGTATTGAAGAGCATGTTCAAGCCAGCTTCAAAACCGTTCCAACTGGCATCAAAAAGGAGGTTCTTCTTCTCAGG
>CACXIM010000081.1 GCA_902767725.1 uncultured Bacteroidia bacterium
TTTGGGGTTTTCAATCCGTTGTTCATCCTTCAACAAAAATCCACAATTGCCGTTCCCCGTATCAAAAATGCATTCGTATTCCACTCCGTTCACTTTTGGGTAGACAAACAAGACACCTCTTTTTAACATGCACTTGACGGGGACAAATTCCATAGTGTCGATTATAACCGAATCAGGGATGGTATACATTTTAGAGGCGGTAAAATCGATCAAATTCCGACTTAGTTGGAAGCCTTGAAAACCTAAAAGATGGTACTTTGATATGGTGTACTTTTCACAAGGGGATGGTTCGGGATTCAACATAGCTAAGCCAACACCTATGTTGCTCACCCTACGCGTCCCCCATCTAACTGGGAATGTCGTCATTTTTATCCTTGATTTCTTGTCGGCTCCTGTCGTCCGATTATGATAAAACTTCATTCCTTCAGGTTGTGTGCTGGGTGTGTACATCATAACAAATGCACTATTGACACCCGAATCATAGATCAAAGAATCCGACTGCCCATCCACCTCGGCTTCGAAAACCATGTGCTGACCATTGAGCGCAAAATGGATGGTGTCATCATCCAATCGAACCTCAACCGGATGGTCATCTTCCTTCGTAAAAACCCAAAGCGTATGAACAATCAATCCTATTGGGAGAAAGTAAAAAGCAGCAGCAGTCAACGCCACAAAAACAGTTAAAATGATGAGTAATACTTTGTTTTTCTTTTTCATTGTTTATGTATATCAGTATATTAGTACACTGCAAAAGTACAACATTATTTTGAGATACAATGAAAAAAAAACAAAAAAATTACTTCTCGGGATAAGCAATCCTCACATGATAGATACTCATCAATTTCTTTTTCAAGACCTTACGACAGGTCTCGATGTCGTGCATGGTGAGGTCTGTGTTAAGGAACTGACCCGCCTCCATCTGCTTGTTGATGATACCATCCACCAAGTCGCTGATTTTCTTCTCGTCGGGGTCTTTCAGGCTATGCGAGGCAGCCTCGATGCTGTCGGCCATCATCAACACGGCGGTCTCACGTGAGAACGGGGCCGGACCGTGATAGGTGAACGGAGCCGGGTCGATTTCCTCATCGGGATGAGCTTTCTGCTCGTTGATGTAGAAATAGTCGGTGCGGCGCGTGCCGTGGTGAGTGCGAATGAAATCGATGATGCGCTCCGGCACATGCGCCTTGTGTGCCATCTCGATGCCGTCTGTCACATGCGAAATGATGATTTCGGCGCTCTCATAGTTGGAGAGGTCGTTGTGCGGACTATACGCACCATGCTGGTTCTCGGTGAAATACATCGGGTTCTTCACCTTGCCTATATCGTGGTACAAGGCACCCGTGCGGGCCAAAAGCGTGTCGCCGCCAATCTCGAACAGCACCTCCTCGCAAAGGTTGGCCACCTGGATGGAGTGTTGGAAAGTACCCGGAGCAGTAGTCGCCAACTCGCGCAACAAAGGCGTGTTGGTGTTGCTCAACTCCATCAGCGAAAGCGAGGTAGTCACGCCAAAGATACGCTCAAACATAAGGATGAGCGGCTGGGCCAACAGTGCAAACAACGCATTGAGTACCAATAGCAGCACCACCATCCAGTCGACTTCGGAAGTGGAAAGGAAAGTGAACGCAAGATAGACCAACAGATAACCCACGAAGGCGAACAAGGCCGCCTGTATGAAACGGTGATGCGCCCTTGTGTTCGACATGCTGAACACCGTCAGCACAGTGGCCACGAGCTGCATGAAGATGAACTGGAAAGGATTGGGCACCACGAGCGAAATCAGCATCACTGCAAAGACTTGAGTAGAGAAAGCCAGTCGCAGGTTGAAGAACGAGCCCACCATGATGGCCAAGAGGCAGACGGGCATCATGTAGACCAGTCCTGGGGCGAACCTAACCAAAATATATGAAGGAAGGATGACCAACAGCATGATTGTCAGCAGCAAAACAATGTTTTTCAGCTGTGAAAACACTTTGTTATGCAGCTTGTTACCATACAATCCCATCAATGCGAAAACCAACGCCACGAGGAAGATCTGGCTCAGCAGCACACGCCACGAATCAGCGCTCGACATGGAACGGGAAGCATATTCGCGCTGCAAGGAATTCAACACGTTGTATGTGTGTGCATCGATGAGCGTGCCTTCAGAGATGATGAGTTCGTCCTGCTGCACCATTCCGTAGGTGAGCGGCACCGCCGACACCGCCTTGTCTACTTCCTTTTTGGTGAGGTCAGCGTTGTAGAACACATTCTGACGTAAAGCGCCATTAATCAACTCAGAGAGGAGCTTCTTGTCGTATTGGCCGCTCTTTTGCTCCAAAATCGTGGTGACCGCCTCGGTGGCAGCATTCATGCTATACAAATCACCATATCGGGCCGTGCGCATCACTTTGTTGCGGATAACGCTTACCTCCGAAGTAGGCTCAAGGTTGCTGGTGGCGTTGTCGTATGCCACGATGCCATGCTCTTCGATAGAGTCGAACACGGTGAAGAGACAGTCAAGATTGAGATCTCGGTCGAAATGCGATGCCGCGTCCCATTTAGCATCGAAATTGACAAACAAGAGGTTACGCGAAGCCACCATCTCGTCGTCGTTGAATACGAAGATAGGCTTTACCTTGGTGCGGGCAGCCTCGGTTTCAGCGGCCAGGGTCTCGTAATCCTTGTAAATCGGGAAATCGAAAGGCGCATAGAGGGTCTCGTGTTGCCAAGGCTTGGAAAGCTGATACTCATACTTGAACTTGCCCGTGCGAGGCATGAGCCAACATACCAGCGCGATGGCCACCAAAAAGACGAGCACCTTGCCTATATCATAATAGTTATGTCTAATTCTATTGAAGAAATCTTTTATCATACTCATAGTCAATAGTTTAATAATTGGTATAACCGATTAAACCGAGTGCTAAATTAAGAAAAACTCCAATCGTGTGAAAAAAAACAGTGAAAAAAGGCGTTTTGCACCGAATTGTTCGCTAATTTAGCGGTCAGAAAACGAACAGGAAAAAACATGACCTACGGCATTTGCAAATTATCCGCCATCTCAGTTAGAAAAGAGAGCCGACATGGTTCGGAGATGGTAAGCCAACTGCTTTATAATGAAACCTATACGGTTTTGGACAAAACCCACGAATGGGTGTTGATTCGGTTTGAGAACGGCCAATCATCGCTTCGATTAGATTCAGAAACTGACTCAGAGGATTACGCTTATTACCAAGGTTGGATTCAAGCCAAACAGTTTTGTGAAATCAGCGATGAAGAATACAACGCATTGAAAACTAAGCCCGTTAACCTTATTAATAAGCCCATTGCAGAATACCAAGGCAAATTCTTGAGTTTGGGTACGCCACTTTATGAGCCGCATCCCAATGCCATTGAAATGCCGACTGCGTTCCATCCCGAGATGATGGTGGAATACGCCAAACTGCTGCTCGGTGCGCCGTACCTTTGGGGTGGTCGCTGCGCCATGGGCATTGACTGTTCTGGCCTCACACAAGTCTGCGCTCGCTTATGCGGACTTCTTCTTCCCCGCGATGCCAACCAGCAGATCGCATGTGGCGAATTGGTGTATTTCCTGCAAGAGACCCAACCTGGCGATTTGGCATTCTTCGGCGACGAGGACGGCCGCATCACCCATGTAGGCATTGTCATGGACAACGAACAAATCATCCACGCATCGGGAGAAGTCCGCATCGATTATTTGGACCAAACGGGTATCTTCAACAAGGACAAGAACGAGCATACGCATCGTTTGCAGGCCATCAAACGACTGGGATAATCATTGCGAAATTTTTCGCAACGAAGTTTTTCGCAACTAAATTTACTATATTTGCACCCGCATTTCAAATTTTGAATTTTAAGTTTTAAATCTTTAAATAACAACAATGAACAACGCACTGATTACATTTGCGAAGCCGGACAACGAGCCTGTAAAAAGCTACAAGCCAGGCAGTCCGGAGAGAATCGAACTCCAGAAGGAACTCGAAAGACAATCCAACGAAACAAACACGTCATCGCTCGCTACCACAAGGTAGGCGAGAAGGAAGTCCGCATGGCCATCGACGCCGCCCAAGCCGCCAAGCACGACTGGGAGAACACGCCTTGGGACGAACGCGCCGCCATCATGGCCCGCATCGGTGAGATGCTGGCCACCAAGTACCGTGCCCGCATCAACGCAGCTACCATGCTCGGCCAGTCGAAGAACTGCTTCCAGGCTGAGATCGACAGCGCCTGCGAGACCATCGACTTCTTCCGTTACAACAACTACTACGCCAGCAAGCTCTACGCCGAGCAACCCGCTTCGGCCAACGACCAGCTGAACCGCGTGGAATACCGTCCTTTGGAAGGCTTCGTGTTTGCCATCACGCCTTTCAACTTCACCTCCATCGCCTCCAACCTGAACATGACCCCCGCTTTGATGGGTAACACCACCATCTGGAAGCCCTCGACGACCGCCCTGCTGTCGAACTACACTGACATGCGCATCTTCATGGAAGCCGGCCTTCCGAACGGCGTCGTCAACTTCCTGCCCGGCAAAGGCAGCTTGATCAGCGGCGTGGCTCTGAAGGACAAGAACTTCAACGCCATCCACTTCACCGGTAGCACTGGCACCTTCAAGAGCCTGTGGAAGACCACCGGACAGAATCTCGACCTCTACAAGTCGTATCCTCGACTCATCGGCGAGACCGGCGGCAAGGACTTCATCTTCGTCCACAACAGCGCTGACCCGCAAGAGGTGGCTGTCGCCATCGTGCGCGGTGCCTTCGAATACCAAGGCCAGAAGTGCAGTGCCGCATCGCGTGCCTACATCCCCGCTTCGATGTGGAACGATGTGAAGAACCGCGTGGGCGACATGATGAGCACCATCAAGATGGGTGATGTGAAAGACTTCACAAACTACGTGAACGCCGTCATCGACGAGGCTTCGTTCGACAACTGCAAGGGCTACATCGACCGCGCCAAGGCCAGCAAAGACGCTGAGATTGTCTTCGGCGGCAACTGCGACAAGAGCGTCGGTTACTTCGTGGAGCCCACCGTCATCCTCGCCAAGGTGCCGAACTACGAGAGCATGGTGGAAGAGATCTTCGGACCTATCATCACCATCTACGTCTACGACGACAACAAGTTCGAGGAGATGCTGGACGTGTGCGACCAGAGCTCGCCTTACGCCCTCACCGGTGCCTTCTTCGGCAACTGCATGAAGGCTCAGAAGATTGCCAACGACAAGCTGCGTCATGCAGCCGGCAACTACTACGTGAACGACAAGCCCACAGGAGCCGTGGTCGGCATGCAACCCTTCGGTGGCGCCCGCGCCAGCGGCACCAACGACAAGGCCGGCCGCTGGACCAGCCCGCGCGCCATCAAGAACACCTTCGTTCCTGCTGCCGCTTACGGATATCCGTTCCTGGCAAAGGATTAATCGATTGCCTGTAGAGACGTGGCGCGCCGCGTCTCTACAATATTTATCACAAAAAATCCGTCAAATACTTGGCGGATTTTTTCTATTATATATATTTGTAGCCCGAAACAAACATACTTCTCCATGAAACGACTTCTTACCATATTAGCATTTGTTTTGTTAATTTGCTCAGTTGACGCACAAGAGACCTATCGCTTCCGCACGGATGCGCAGCAAGGCCTTAACATTGAAAACAGTAAGGCAACGGGGCTTTCGCTGCATTACTTCGTCAACGAAATCAACATTGCCGAGGTCACTTATGGCGAGGTTCAAGGTCAAGAAATCGTGATGAAAGGCAGTTTCGGATCCTTCGCTGAAGGTTTGCCCAACCTACCTTTCGAAAACCATTATATCGCCGTGCCAAAAGGTGCAGAAGTCAGCGTCAAGGTCAAGGAAAACGGCGTTCAGACGTTGCAGAATATCGATTTGCTTCCTGCCGCTCCATTACAAATGAACGGCGAGGACAAAAGGCCAGCCTTGCATTGGGACATGGATGTTTTCAACAAAGACGCCAACTTCCCCGCCGAAAACGTGGCCATAGTTCAGACCACACAAATCCGAGGCATGGACGTGGTGATGCTCAGCGTGACACCGTTCCGCTACAACCCCATCAGAAAGACGTTGGAAGTCATCTACGACATGAACATCGAAGTCAGTTTTGAAGGCGGCAACGGACAGTTTGGTGACGCACGCTACCGCAATCCCGCCTGGGACGGCATCCTACGTGACTTGGTCATCAACAGCGACATGCTGCCCGAGGCGCATTACTACGAGCGGCTCAACGAAACCGTAAGAAACGAAGAGGAAGGCTGCGAATATCTCATTATTACACTTGACAACGAGGATTTTTTGGCTTGGGCCGACACCTTGAAACAGTTCCGCACCAAGCAAGGCATTCTCACCAAAGTAGTCACCACAGCAGAATGTGGCGGCAATGGTCCTGAAGCCATCCGCGACTACATCCTGGATGCTTACAACAACTGGACCATCCCGCCTGCAGCCGTGCTGCTGTTTGCAGAAAACCACAAGTTGGTCCCCGAATTCGGTCTCCAGCCTTTCCTTTTCACCAGTCCACCCAGCTATGGAGAAGTCTACACTTACGGATCCGACAACCCCTTTGCCGATATGAACGGCGACAGCATCCCCGATCTGGCCGTAAGCCGTTTGTTGGCCAAATACCCTTCCGAATGTCAACGACAAGTGGAGAAGCTCATCGAATACGAACTTAACCCACCCACCGATCCGCATTATTACGACCACCCCGTCATCACTTCAGGTTATCAAGAGGACAAATGGTTTACGCTCACCTCACAGATAGTCAACAGCTTCTTTAGCGACAAGTTAGGGAAGCACACCACCAACAATTACATGGTGTTCAGCCAAGTCGAAGAGTTTCCCGCCTCCCCTGACTCCATCTGGTCGACAGCAACCAACACAAGTGCCGTGCTAGACTATTATGGCCCCAATGGAACGAACTACATCCCCTTGTCCATCGGATACCTCGACAACTGGACCTACATGAATAACCCATATCCTCTGATTGACGCCATGAGTGAAGGGGGATTTTTCACCTTCTACAGAGACCACTCAAACGTAAACACATGGTGCTGCCCTTGGTTTGACGAGGATCAAATAACACTATTACAAAACGAGAGCCCCACATTCATCTTTTCCATAGGGTGCTCTACCAACAACTTCTGGAGCAACTGGGCGACCTGCCTCTCAGAGACGTTTCTTGCAGATGAAGTTGGTGCCATAGGCGTCATCGGAGCCAAC
The DNA here is from genome assembly GCA_902767725.1 of uncultured Bacteroidia bacterium. GTDB lineage: Bacteria > Bacteroidota > Bacteroidia > Bacteroidales > F082 > Limimorpha. Next base: position 7,229 of record CACXIM010000081.1, read on the forward strand.
ACCGTCACCTATTCCCAATACAACGACTTACTCTCCTGGGGCGCGTTCGACTATTTCTGGCCTGAATTCATGCCTACCTTAGGTAGCCAAACCACGCCCGAATTCTCATATCCCTCATACGCTCTTGTCGCGGGTAAGCTGTTTCTAAGGCATCAGGCTTTCTTGCCCTACACTACGGAAGCCGAAAAGATTGAAAAAACGCTGAACGTCTTCTCTTTCCTAGGTGAGACTTACCTTAACCTCTATACCGACGTGCCCCAGCCTCTGCTTGTCAATGCGCCCCGGTATCAAACCAACGACCATCGCCAATACACATTCACTGCCGAAGCTGGCGCCATCATTTGTCTCTCGAACGAGGACGGCATCATTGCCGTCGCGCAAGCCACAGGAGAGCCACAAAGTATCGACATACCTCAATTTGCAGTCGGCGACCAATTCACCTTCACAGCCACCAAGCAAAACCGATTCCGACACGAGCAGAACGTCACCATAGTCTCAGCCGATTATCCGTTTGTTTATATGAAATCCCATACACTTAATGACCAAGATGGCAATGGGCAAGTTGATTTTGGCGAGTATGTCGACATTGACCTCGACTTGGCCAACATCGGCCAACCCGCACTGGAAGCAGGTGAGATCTCGCTCCTTTGCGATTCTCCATACGCTGAAATCCTACAAGGAACGACACGTTATCCTGCCATGGAAAACGGCGACACTTGCACGTTACGCAAGGCTTTCAGAATCAGGCTGGCCACTGATGTTCCCGACCAGGAAGACAACGTTCTTTCCGTCCATATCATTGAAGGCGAGAACACACACGACGACCTCATCCATGTGATAGCCAACGCACCGCTTATTGAAATCGGTCCCGAGTTCCATCCCATGACGGCTGAGGGCGGGCCTTCCACCCACATCAGCACGGAAGGCACGTCATTCATCGCTTTTCCTGTCCATAATGTTGGGCACTCCGCTTCCGAATATCTGAGTGCTGAGCTGACTGTCAAATCACCCTTTGTCAATGTCGAAACAGCCTCACAACAATGTCGTCTGGAGCCAAATGAGCGACGAGACCTTATCTTCGAATTGACCACAAATCCCAACACCCTCAGGGGTGCTTGGCTGCAATCACGACTTGATGTCCAATATGTGGAATACCACACCTGTTTAGACACCATCATACAATATGGTGGCATATTCGAAAACTTCGAGACCGACACACTAAATCGCTTCTTTATCTGGACAAACAATGGTCCCCACAGCTGGGTGCATTGCGAAGATGATGCTTATGAAGGGAATCGATGCATGTTGTCACGAGCGGATTCCATAAGCACATCGACACTCAAAGCCCGACTAAGAGCTCCTCATTGTGGCCATAACTGTCTGGTCTCTTTCTGGTACAAAACCACCGGCAACGAGCCATTATACTATCACAACACAAACAACCAGGCCCAACTGACATCCTTGGATTGGCAGTATGCGGTGATTCCATATAACGGCACCGACGCGTCTTTCATTTGGAGGATGATGTACAACGAGAACGATGACCAGGCAAAAGTCGACGACATCTGCTTCCCGCCTTTGCATACTGCCATCGCCTACGCTGGAGATAATCTGATGATCTGCGAAGACAATCCAATTGAACTTTTCGGTGCCTACGCCTACGACTGCGATTCCATCCTATGGGCCACCGATGGTGACGGCTATTTCGACAATGACACCATAGCTAATCCAGTTTATCATCCAGAAAACCAAGACTTGACGAACGGAAGCGTCACCTTAACACTTACTGCCTATGGCAACGACACTATTGTGAGCTCTACGGTAGCTCGTTTTGTGAATGAGATCCACTTGGGAGACATCCTCGGCGACAGCATTGTCAACAAATACTCCAACCAAGTCAGTCACTATTCCATTGAGAATCAAGAAGACATCCATTATTTGTGGCAACTTGACCCCGCAATTGCCGGCAGCATTTACCCTCATGGCAACGAGGTCGACATACTTTGGAATTTGAACGAAGGCGACGCCGATGTCATCCTCTCAGTAATGGCTGACAATGGGTGTTCGGTGGAGCCCGTCACCAAGTCCATCAGCCTCATCGGATACTCCACGCTCGAATGGCACGCGACTAGCTTTGAGCTCTTCCCCAACCCCACCGACGGAAAAGTCAACCTTGTAATTGACGAAACATTGCGAGGCAAAGCTGTCATCGAGGTTTACAATCTGTTAGGAGAGCGGATGATGACTAAAAAAATCGGCAAGTTACAGCAAGGCGAGACCTTGAGCCTCGATTTGAGTCGTCTTGTTTCAGGCCTGTATATCATCAAGTTGAGCTCTGAAAATGGCAGTTGTTCCAAGAAAGTGAGTGTGAGGTGATAATTATTGGAAAGTAATTTCTATTTTTGCATTGGCGTTTCGTCACTGCGAGGAACGAAGCTGTCCAGAAAACAAGTTTTGTATCTAGATTGCTTCGTCGTTCCTCCTCGCAATGACGCAAAGCGACGAAACCGACAATCAATCAACAAATACAATCAATATGGTAAGCTACAAAGAATTAGGGCTTGTGAACACCCGTAAAATGTTCGCCAAGGCTGTGGACGGCGGCTATGCCATCCCCGCTTTCAACTTCAACAATATGGAACAGATGCAGGCCATCATCATGGCTGCCGTCGAGACCAAGTCGCCCGTCATCCTGCAGGTGTCGAAAGGCGCACGCAACTACGCCAACCAGACCCTGCTGCGCTACATGGCCCAAGGCGCTGTGGAATACGCCAAGGAACTGGGCTGCGCTCATCCCGAGATTGTCCTTCACCTCGACCACGGCGACAGCTTCGAGCTGTGCAAGTCGTGCATCGACATGGGCTTCTCATCGGTGATGATTGACGGCTCCGCCCTGCCATACGACGAGAACGTGGCCCTCACGAAAAAGGTCGTCGACTACGCCCATCAGTTTGATGTGACCGTGGAAGGCGAACTCGGCGTGTTGGCTGGCGTGGAAGACGAAGTGGCCGCCGAAGAGAGCCATTACACCAAACCCGAGGAAGTCATCGACTTCGTGACCAAGACCGGCGTTGACAGCTTGGCCATCAGCATCGGCACCTCGCATGGCGCCTACAAGTTCACTCCCGAGCAATGCACTGTAGACCCTGCCACGGGTCGCCTCGTGCCGCCTCCGTTGGCTTTCGATGTGCTCGAAGCCATTGAGAAAAAACTGCCCGGCTTCCCCATCGTGCTGCACGGCTCGTCGTCGGTGCCGCAAGACGAGGTCGACACCATTAATAAATACGGTGGTGCGCTGAAGGCTGCCGTCGGCATCCCTGAGGAGCAACTTCGCAAGGCCGCCAAGAGCGCCGTCTGCAAGATCAACATCGACAGCGACAGCCGCTTGGCCATGACCGCCGCCATCCGCAAGACCTTCGCCGAAAAGCCCGCCGAGTTCGACCCGCGCAAATACCTCGGTCCCGCCCGCGACAACATGAAGAAGCTCTATGAGCACAAGATCATCAACGTCTTGGGCTCGAATAACAAGCTGGAGCAGGCATAAGCAGGTTTTTTAAGCCAATTGAAAAAGTATCGCAAAAATAGGCTTTTTGCGATACTTTTTTTGTTGACTGATTATCTCAATCCCGACAAATCAACCGTGTATGTAATTGGTGGCAATGTGGCTTTTTTTAGGAAGGCGGGGCCGTTTTTCCAATGCAAAATAACTACTTTTTGTCCGTTATTCCAACATATTTTTGAATTATTTTGTCCGTTTTTCCAACAAAACAGAGAAAGTGCCTGCCAAACGGCATTTTTATTTCGTTATTAACTATATTCTTTCTACCTTTGCGACACTATTGTTTTACTGCTTATAAAAACAATTACATGAAAAAAGGGGGTATACTTGGAGTATTGTTGCTGGTTTCGCTGGCTGTATCGGCACAAGTGTCGTTCTCTGCGCATGTGTTTCTGCCCACGAATGAGCCTCTCGACTATTTTTTCCCGTTCTATTTGAAAGTGGACAGCGAGGACACTGTACGCTATCAGTTCGACAGCACCGCTTCAGTACGATTCGACAACATTGCTATCGGTTCACGGTGTCATCTCACTTACGACGATGTTGTGGGGTCATACGACTATCCCGTGTTCACGATTACCGAAGACACGTACATCGATTCATTGGTGTTGCGGCGTATTCCCAGAGAAAAAGAATGGTTCAGTACCAAGTTCCAAAAAGACAGCACATTTAATAGCAGGGCAATCCACTGGTCGCATGATGTAGATGGATACGACACTTTATGGTATGAGAATCATTCATGGCTTGACAAAGAACCATATTCGTTGAAACTGGCGCGCCTCTACTATTCCGATTGGATTGCACCTCTTGCCTCGTGGCGGACATGGCCGCATGCTGCCGACAGTGCCTATCGCTATTGCCTACATGCAAGCAAGCAATACCCCTACCTTTATTATCCCTTGCGCCAGTTGGCACAGTATTTTGGCAAAAGGACAGAAATGAAACCTCCAAAAGAGCCCGATGAATACACCTATTTCCCACAGCCCGAGATGCCCGAAGATTGGTGGATGGACACTACTGTCAATCTCTTCTCTCTTTGGGAACAACATGAACAGGAAAACATTAGAGCCCGCAACCACACCCTCGGAATAGCCTACGAGAAGAGTCTCTGCTATCCCATAGCGACCGATGGCACTATGCGCCTTATGATACTCGACCCTTTAGGTTGGGGTGTGATAATCTATCGCGTTGAAGGAGAGCAAATATATCGTAAGAGAATAAGCGCTTATGGTGACGAACTAAAAGATAATGAGTTTTATACACTTACTGATGACGAACTTGACTCGGTGTCGATGACCGTTGAGGCCTTCCATCGCGCCGAACGCACCGATGATGAAAGTGGTCCGTATGTTATCGACGGTTGCTCATTCATGCTGGAATACATCATAAATGGCAAATATCATCGATACACCACCAGCAGTGGCGCCATTCCACCACAACTTAAAGCCATCATGGGACTATTGTGGAACATCTACAAAAGGAAGTTACCAAACTTTATCCCTATTCAAATATCGAGCATCGTGCCCAACAAGGAATTTGGTTGTTCCATCGCAACCGTGTTTTCTTGTATGAGTGACACCGTGACGGTTGGGTATTTGCTTGTTCCAAAGGAAGACGAACATTCAATGCAAATATTCAACAGAAGTGTGTCTGTGGACCTTTGGGATGAGGCTGTAGGGATTAGCCAAAAGAGATTTGTGCCAGATTTGTCAGACGTACAACAGGCCGAGTCCGTTTTGGCAGAAGTGATGAGAGACGGTGTTCTTCCCAAGATGGGACGATACAACCGAAACATCGGAAACCTTAACAACTACACGAAGTATGAGCGAACATACGGCTTCTATTACAATGAAAATGAGGAGAAATGCGTGTATATGCAAATGGAACTAGCTGATCCTTCTTTTCCTCGTTCTTATGTTGGATTCAGTAAGTTTTGGGATGGCTGTGACGACGATGTATATATTAACCTCAATTTAGAGAGTCACAAAGTCATCAGAGCATATCCGAGCACTTGTCAGAGTTATTGATAGCATGTAATACACTACGGTTTGCACTGGAACAGGGAAGTTTTTCATGCCAAATAACAAAAGTATCGCAAAAAGCACTATTTTTGCGATACTTTTAATTATACAACCATGCAATTGAATCCCTTAACCGCCATATCGCCCGTCGACGGGCGATACCGTTCCAAGACCGTTGAGCTGGACGACTTTTTCTCCGAATTCGCCCTCATCCGCTATCGCGTGTTGGTCGAAGTGGAGTATTATATCGCCTTGTGCGAACTGCCCCTGCCGCAGTTGGAAAACTTTGACGGCGACTACGACGACCTCCGGGCCATCTATGAGGAGTTCCAAACGGAAGACGCACTTGAAATCAAGGAGATAGAAAAAGAAACCAACCACGACGTGAAGGCCGTGGAGTACTTCCTGAAACGCCGCTTCGATGAACTCGGCCTGACCGAATTCAAGGAGTTCCTGCACTTCGGCCTCACCTCGCAGGACATCAACAACACCGCCGTGCCGCTCTCGATGATGGAGGCGCACAAACTGGTGGTGAAGCCCGCCTTGGAAGACCTCGTCGACAAGTTGAAAGGTATGGCCGAGGAATGGAAAGACATCCCAATGCTGGCCAAGACCCACGGTCAGCCCGCCAGCCCAACACACCTGGGCAAAGAGATCTACGTCTTCGTGGAGCGCCTTAACGACCAGTTGAAGATGCTCAACAGCGTGCCTTTCACGGCTAAGTTCGGCGGCGCCACGGGTAACATGAACGCCCACAAGGTGGCCTACCCCGACATCAACTGGCCTGCCTTCGCCAAGAAGTTCGTGGAGAAGAGTTTGAAACTCAAGCGCCAGCAAACCACCACGCAGATCGAGCACTACGACTACATGGCCGCCTACTTCGATGCCCTGCGCCGCGTCAACACCATCTTGATTGACCTCTCGCGCGACATCTGGCTCTACGTCTCGATGGAATACTTCAAGCAGAAGATCAAGGCGGGCGAAGTCGGCTCGTCGGCGATGCCCCACAAGGTGAACCCCATCGACTTCGAGAACGCCGAAGG
>CACXIM010000082.1 GCA_902767725.1 uncultured Bacteroidia bacterium
TCGGATGGTTTGCCCCATCTGATAGGGGACGATGGCCGATTCTTCATCGGAGAGGCGACGGTAGATTTGAGGCTCTTTCACGCAAGAGGCCATCACGGCTACGAGGGCGATGCAAAATATCAAGTGTCTTTTCATGGCGTTTACTCCTTGTCTTTTAGTCCGTAACGAAAACCGATGCTGATGATGCCTTCCATGCCAATGCCGCACTGGATGAAGCCAGCATATTGCTTTGTGCCGACTTCCACCCCGATGGGAACAAACTGGTAGGCGTAGTCAATCCTGTCTATGAATTTGTTGGACGGCATGTCGACTTGATACACGTCGGGTTGGTATTCCTTGAGGTTGTAGCCCCAAGCCATGATGCCTTGCCCGACTTTGCTGTAGAGGTTCACATACTTGGTGTTGAGCCAGTTGATTTTGAGGTGGAGCATGAGTGTGTGGCTCGTCTCGCCGAGGCGGCAGATAAGGCCTTCTTTGGTGCTGGGTTTTTCATAATAGGTGTAGACGCGTGGGTCGAGGCAATAGGTGGCTCCGATGCCGATGACCTTGGTGAGGCGGCGCGTGTAGGTAGCATAAATGGCCCCCACATTTTCTCCCAAGGGATAATAGTGTTGTCCTGGTTTATAACGGAAACTGCTTGAAGGTTTCACGCCGTAGCCAAAGCTGAACTCGTTCTTGTTGCTTCGGATGGTGTCGCGCTGCGCAAAGGCGGGCACCGCCAAGGCGATGAGCAAACCAAAGATAATCAATTTGGTTTTCATAAATTATTGAATTTTAAATCTTTAAATCTTGAATTTTAAATCATGAATCTACCGTGTTCGCTTGAAAGTGTAGCACTGGGTTTGCTCCCAATGGTGGTGAGAATACTCTGAATGCCCGTTGTTCGTATATTGTTCAATGACAAGGGTTTCGTTGTTGAGTTCCTTGATTGCGTATTTTAACACACTACCATCAGACCAGTTGGTAGAGACAAATAGTGAGTCACCGCTGATGCGCCATTCGAAGTGCCTGTAAGGTTCGGTATACATTCCATCGTGGACATATAAGTCGCTCATGTGCCAACGAGTAGTTCCATCGGAATAGAACTCAGCTGCGTCATATCCACGATAATTGGTGTCGGTGGCTGGGGTGTAAGTTGCATCTTCGTATGTGTCCATAGTAAAGTCGTGCAACCAACAGTGATAAGTCTGCACATCCCATTTTCCGACAATTAGTTCTTCCTTGCTTTGGTTGTTCTTGTTGCAAGACACCATTGTAGTCACGAATGCCGCAACTATCATAATTGCAAATACTTTTTTCATAGTTGTAAGAATTATAGGTTATTGAATTTTAAATCTTTAAATCTTTAAATCTTGAATCTTTGAATCTTTGAATTTTGAATTTTTGAATTTTGAATCTTAAATCTACTGCTTTGGCCCAACGACGACAATCTTGAAGTTGTTGAACCATCCTTCGGCCTCGTCGGTGCCGTTGCTGATGACGAGATGGTAGCGGCCCAAGGGTTGGTCGCCCATATAGAATCGCGTTCCTGTGTTGTATCCTGTAGTAACGGTGTCGCAAAAAATGACATGGTCTTGTCTGTTGCTGATGCTGACGACGCACTCACCCATATAATCATGGAAGTACACATAAACGGTCTTTCCCCAATAACCCGCTTCGATGTTCGGAGAGCGCATGTCGCCATTGGAAAGCGAGCCTTTGATGTCGATTTTGTTTTTGTCGTCGATGAGGCTGTTCGGATTGATTGGCTTACTGCAAGAAGCTGTAATCAATGTGACAAACAAGATAGTAATTAATGATAAGTGTTTGGTTTTCATGTTTTTTGTGGTTATGGTATTCTTGTCAATGAGAAATCGCCTTTTTGGAAATACAGTAGACCAAACTCCTCATTGTAATACCAATCGTAAATCAACTCGCCGGTGTATTGGCTGTAAAGAATTTGGTGGATTTGGTGGTGAACGGATTCATAGTTGTCATCGTTGATGGTACCAGGGCCGGTGGTGTATAGACTGCCTTCCAAATCGAATTCTTGGTCACCGAAACTGAAAGAAAAAGTGAAATCCTTTTCAGGTCGTATGGTGAAACAAAGTCGGTTGTTGTACGGCTGTCCATCGGTGGTGAGTACCACGGTGCGGGCGTAGCAACTGTAGTCATATCTTTCGGAGTGCATTATGTCACCGCCATGGATGGCGTTGATGTATTGGTCGTAATTATATGGATAAGTTACATCTCGAGTGACTTCATAGGTCACTGTATCACCGTTTTGGTTGAGGAATTTAACGGTTTGCCCCATCTGGTAAGGGATGGCTGCAGCTTCTTCCTCGGAAAGCAGCATATAGACTTGTGCGTGCTTGACGCATGAACTCATCATAAGGAGCGTCATGCCTAATATCAATAACTTTTTCATTGTGCTTTGTTGTTAAATTTGTATCTGATTCCTAAGCTGAAATTGCCTTCCATGCCGACACCACATTGGGCGAAACCGGCGATGCGGTCGTTGCCCACTTCGATGCCGGCAGCGGTTTGCCATGCGAAGCAGCAGTGTTGATCGGGCAAGTTGATGCCGAACAATTCGGGCTGGTATTCCTTGAGCCGATAGCCCCAAAAGCAAACACCTGCGTCGGCCTTGATGTAGAGGACAAAGTGCTTCTTGTTGATGCAGTTGAATTTGACATGTCCCATTATGCTATGGCATGATTCGTAAAGATTGGCCACCATAGGGTTGTTGGTGAGCGGGCCGTTATACCTGTAGTCGATTTCCCTTGGGTCAAAGGAATAGGTGCCGCCTACACCGACGTGTGGGTTGAAAAAGTAGGTGTAGGCACCGCTAAATGCCCCAACCTTGTCAATCCAATAAGGGAAATACACTTTTGGGAGGAAACTTTCGCTGCTCACGGGAAGAAATCCGTAGCCGAGGCTGATTTCGTGCCGACGAAAATCATGTGTTTGCTCCTCTTTTTGTGCCAAGGTTGGCAGACATAGTGCTAATGCCAAACTTAAGATGATGAATTTCTTGTTCATAGTTTATGGATTTAATTGTTGATTTTCAAATAGAAACGAGCCTTCTGCCTCGTTAATGCCATCGGTGATGTAGACACGGTAGGTACCCGTAGGCTCATTGCCCATATAGATTCTTATGGGCGCAGGATATTGTTTCTCCATCCTCCGTGAAAACAACACATCGCCGTTATCATTGGTAAGGAGCGTCATGCAGTTTTCAATGGTTTCGTAAAAACACACATAGAGCGTGTTGCCGACAAGATAAGCCTCAAAGTTTGGGTGCCGCATGTCTCCGTTGCTGAGTGAGCCTTTCACATCAATCTTTTTTTCATCGTTGCCAGCAAGGTAGTTTTGGTAAAACAACTCTTGGTACGACAGCTCTTGATAGGAAGGTTCTGGCTCTTTGTTGCATGAAGATATGCATAAATAACTGAAAGTTAATGGGATGATGATTGAGAATATTTTTTTCATATTGCAGTACTTTTCATTTTTGTGTTGAGGCTAGCGCGGATTTTGTCGACATTGTAAACGCTGCAACCGAGCACATTGGCATACTCTTGGCGCGAAAGTTTGAAGTGCGAGAGTAGGCAATAGCGGAATTCCATATCGCTGAGGTCGGGGTATTGCTTATGCACAAAGGCGATGAATCCCGGATGTACCCCTTCGAAAGCGGCTTCGAAACCCGCCCAATGGTCTTCACCATCAAAGAGCGATTTCTCCAAGTCCTTGAAAGCTATCGGGTTGCTTCTGTCGCGCGACAATACTTCGAAGCAGCGGATGATGTTGCATTTCTGTAGGTATTCGTCTTTCAGTTTGTCGCCAAATTCTGCCTGTAGTTCACTTTGCTGCGCGTTTTGTTTTTGTAGTTCATCGTATTGTGCTTGCATCTCGGTCTGTTCTTGCTGTTGTTGCGCGTTGCGTTTTTTCAGTTCCAGCAAGTTCGCGTTGATTTCTGCTTCGATGCGCTTCTTTTTCAAGGCATTGAGAATCAATATGGTGACTAAGACCAAGGCAGCAATCAGGATGATGGTCAGCATGATGATCAGCCTTTGTCGTGATAGCATTTGGCGATTGTGTTGGTTGGCCTGCGCCTCGAAGTCGTATTTCTTCTGGATTTCGAGGACGGAGCTTTGGCTTTGGTCGCTGAGGAGGTCCAATGCCACTTGTTCGTGCTGTTTCTCAAACTGGTAGGCTTTTTCGTAATCGCCCACCGCCAAAGCATCCTTGATGAGGAAACCATAGACAGCGGCTTGCGTCTCAGGACTGCATTCCACGGTTTCCATCGCGTTGAACATCTGTGTTTTATAGTAATCCAAGGAATCGCGATTGTCTAATGCCAAATAGACCTTTGCCAAATTGAGCAAGGCGACAGGGCGGCGTTTTTCGTCCACCAAAGGCACGGATTTACGAAGGCAATCCAAGGCAGCATCGTAGTCATCAATCAGTTGATAGGCAACGGAGTAGTTGTTCCAAACCGAGGCTTCGGTCACTTGGTCTTTGGCAGTTTGTGCAAGATTCAAAGCTTGGTCAAGATAGACAAAGGCACTGTCATACTCATCGATGACGATGTTCATCATGGCCACGGCGTTGAGGCATTTGGCCTTGCGCGAGAGACTGTCGCCCCACAACTCTGCCGCGGCTTTGTAGTTCGTGATGGCTTCTGCTTCGTTGCCGCTGTTGTTGACCAGTTCACCTATATAGTATTGTGCAAAGGCCGCGCTGACCGAGTCGCCAACCATTCGACCGTATTTGTCGGCTTCCTTGTAGCAGTTCATCGCCGACTCGTATTCCTTTTTGGCTTGACGCACGCAACCACTATAGAGGGCGGCAGGGGCAGCGTTTCCATAATCCTTTTGCTTCACGAAGTAGTCGTAGGCCTCAAAGATTTGGTTCTCGTTGCTGATGTCCTCGTAGGCCTTGTATTTGGTGCGCACCTCGTCGACCACGGCTTGCATCCTTTCCGACTTGCTTTTGGTGTTGCAAGCGGGAAGGAGCATGACCACTCCGAGTAAGAGCAAAAAGCGTTTTTTAATTATGACCGAAAGGCAGTTCATATTGCGTTCGTTTTTCAAACGCAAAAGTATAACTAAAAATCATGATTTTTACGCGCCAAAAGGCTATTACAAACTTTTAAGTTTTGTTGATACTGATAATCAGGATATTGGCGTTTTTGATTACAAGTTTTTTTGCGGTTGTTGGGCCCCCACACTGCACTTCGTTTGGTGTGGGGTAAGTGGGATGTCGTGTCTTCGACACGGGGGGTGGAGTGGTGTATGGTGTCTTGTTGGGCCCCCACACTGCACTTCGTTTGGTGTGGGGTAAATAGGATGTCGTGTCTTCGACACGGGGGGTGGAGTGTGGTGTGATGTCTTGTTGGGCCCCCACACTGCACTTCGTTTGGTGTGGGGTAAATAGGATGTCGTGTCTTCGACACGGGGGGTGGAGTGGTGTGCAGTGCGGTGCCCTCTCTTTGGCTATGTCTTTTGTTGGGGATAATAGGTCATGCTTCAGCACGAGCTGCGTGTCGTAGACACGCTATCCTATTATCCCCATACTCGCAGTGTGGGGGTGTGCGTCCCACACTGCCCGTCTCTCTACGCCGCGTGTCGTAGACACGCTACTAGTCATCTCGCAGGAAGTATCGCTCGTCGATACTGACTCCGTTCTCCGTCAGGAAAGTTCGATGCTCATCGGCAAAAGTCTTTTTACGATGATGCTCTTTCTGCTTCTTGATATAGCCTACGATCATGTCCTTGTCGCGCAAGCTATAGCTGAATCCGGCATACTCTCGTCCCCAGCCACGAAAGCGTGGGAAATGTGGATTTGCCTTCAGCCACTTGCTGCTGTCTGTCTTCACTCGCTGCACGAACGAGGCCAGTGACAAGTACGACGGCAATGATACAAACATGTGTATATGGTCGGCAATGCCGCCTATGCGGTAGGTTTGGCATTTCAGATTCTTTGCTATGCCATAGATGTAGGCGTATAGCTCCCGCTCATGTTCTTCGTTGATGGTGGGTTCGCTGCGGTAGGTGCGGATGACGATGTGGTAGTATGATGTTGTGTAGCTCATGGTGATGTGTTTTGTGGGTCCCACACAGTGTGGGGTGGGTGGATGGAGTGGTCGGTGTCGCTCCACACTGCATGTGGGGATGTGTGGTGTGTGTCGCCCCACACGGCATGTGGGGTAAATAGAATGGCGTGTCTTCGACATGCTGGGATTCTCATGAGGAGATGCTGTGAATCCCCACACTGCATGTGGGGTAAATAGGATGGCGTGTCTTCGACACGCTTACTTGGCTTAGTCCCCCTCTTGTGGTGGGTTGTCAAAGAAATGCTCGTGTTGGAGTTCTACCAGTACGGCCTTGATTTCTCCGTATTGGTATTCTGGGCCAAGCACTTCTCTCGCAGTGTTGATTTGAGGGTCGAAAGTGGATTCAAAGTACTCTAAAATTTCGTTGTATTTTTCTTTATCGATGATTTGTGAGGCTTTAACAGAGCCTTCTTCCACATGATGGACCAAATGACCGAGAATCGTGCTGGTTGCAAGACCTCTTTCCTTAGCGATGGCCTCGACCGACAAACCGTTGTCAAACAATTCTTTGGTGATACGATAGGTGTCGCCTATTTGTCTTTTTTTTGTCACTTGAGAAAAATCTCCGATGTCGGTGGTTTTGGGGTCTTTGCCAATGAATCGTAGCACAATGTCCAGTATTTCGGCTCCAAAATTCCTGATACGCTTGGTGCCCATGCCTTCGGTCGCCCTCAGTTCTGAAAGGGTAACAGGTTTATCGGTCGCAATGGCTTTGAGGGTTTTGATGGGTGCGATGTTGGACGCGGGCACATCGTCAGCTTCGGCTCGTGCTGCACGCCATGACAATAATATGGAATACAGGCTGCCATTCTTGCTCGGCTCAAATTTGATTTCCACCTTCTTCTTCCCGCTTTTCTCTGCCTCGATGGCTTTCACCGATTTGGTCTTTTGGTATTCCCTGATCGTGAAGCCGTCTTTGCAGGCCTCCAAGCAGCAGCCTTTCAGATAGATGTCCTCTTTGAGCAACTTCAATGCCTCGGTAAGTTGCTCGTTAATAGCTTGGTTGTCAGTCTTGAAGGGTAAATCAAACAATCCCTTGGCGATAGCTTTCAGATGCTCGTCGAAGTAGGCCACTCCTTTTATTAATCGCTCCTGCAAGGATGGGTTGTGCTCGCACGAAGGGGCCTGGTCGTGCAGTTTCCTAATCTGAGTTTCGAATTTGATGCCGACTGAACAAAGCTCCTCATGAATCTTGTTGCGCCGTTGCGAGAGGTCTTGGATCATCGAGCCTTCATAGATGGTGTCGTTGTCGTATATCACCTTCATCAGTCTGCCGAAGTCTTTGTAGATGCCATCGAAGTCAATGAGTTCGAGTATGGTCTCCAATTCGTAGTCATGGCGCAGTTGGTCGACTTTTTCTTGGGTAGGCTCCTTCTCGGGAAGCGTTTCCACAAAATGGTTGACGGAGAAATCGTTGACCAATGCATTGGAACTGATGCGTGTCTTCAGCACAAGGCCTTCCAATGAGGTGCAGCGGCTGAGGGCAACGTAGACCTGTCCATGGGCAAAGGCTTGTCCCGCGTCGACGATGACTTTGTCAAAAGTCAGACCTTGACTTTTGTGGATGGTGACCGCCCAAGCCAGACGCAGCGGAATCTGGGTGAAGCTGCCGATTTCCTTTTCCTCAATGTCTTGGTTCTCGGCGTTGATGGTGTATTCCATGTTCTGCCAAGTTAACTTTGGCACGGTGATACGCTCACCTTCGCTCAACACGGTGACGGAGCCTTCCTTTTCATCGTAGTCCACCAACCGTCCGATCTTACCGTTGAAGAACGCCTTTTCGGTTGTGGGGTCGTTTTTGACAAACATCACTTGTGCCCCGACTTTCAGCTCCAATTCTTCCTTGGTCGGGTAGGTGTTTTCGGGGAAGGTCCCGCGGACTTCCGCTTTGAAAATCAGAGATTTCTCCTTGATGGCAGCTAGTTTCGACTCGTTGATTTGGTCGGCTTGGTAGTTGTGGGTGGTCAGGGTGATGTAGCCTTCTTCATCCTTGGGCACGAAGCCTGGTTTGAAGCGGCTGTTGAGCACCCTTACGCAATCGGCATCCATTTGGTTGTTGCGCACCTTGTTCAATAGGGAAATGAAGTCATCGTCGTGTTGGCGGTAGATATGTTCCAGTTCCACGCAGACATACGGTGCTTTTTTCAGCACCTGGCTACCGAAGAAGTAGGGTGTGTCGTAATAAGGTGACAGCACCTCCCATTCCTCTGGCTTAGCCACAGGTGCCAGTTGGTGCACATCACCTATCATCAGCAGTTGTAACCCGCCGAAGGGTTTCTGCGAGCGGCGCACACGGCGCAACACGGCATCGATGGCATCCAAGACATCGGCGCGCACCATACTGATCTCATCGATGATGAGCAGGTCGAGGCTGCGCATCAAGTTGATTTTCTTTTTGTTGAGCTTTTGATACTGCGCTGCTACTGATTTCGCGTTAAAGGCCTTGCCCAGCGCGTTTTCTGGCAGTTGCGGACCAAAAGGCAGCTGGAAGAACGAGTGGATGGTTTGTCCGCCCGCGTTGATGGCGGCCACGCCCGTGGGTGCCACCACGACCATGCGCTTGTAGGTCTTCAGTGGTAGGTTCTTCAGGAAGGTGGTCTTTCCCGTGCCCGCCTTTCCCGTAAGGAAAATATGCGAGTCGGTATAAAGCACCAGTTCCTCGACGAAGTCAAGTTTCTGGTTAGTAAAGGTTTGCTTCGCCATGTTTTGAATCGCGTTCATTGTGCTAAAGTAGTGATTATTTTTCATTTTTATGGTGGGGTATTAGTTTTTGTTGTAATTTTGCAGGCAGAAACCGTATACATTCCAAATGCATCCTGTACAAGCGATTGCCAATAGCAATGACGACTTTATTACAGGGTGTTACTACGAGCCGAAGGTAGATCTGCAAACAAGTAAGTCGGGTTAACTACTTTCGGCTTTTATTATGTCCATCAGTTCAACACTATATTGAACATATTTCTTTCCTCCTTTTTCAACCATGATTTCTCCAACAATCAATTCAACCGTGAAATTTAAGTAGGATTTTGTGGGATGTTTGAAGGTGTATTTCAATGGAATGATATAAGAAAAGCCGCTGTTTAGTTGCATTCCTCCTTTTGCTGGCAAATGGATGATTTTTTCGGCATTGGCGTATTTGACCACATCTGTGATTTTTAATATGGCGTATGTCGATTGCCAATGTCTGACAGAATTATTGGATGCTTTCTTTCTGCTGATTTTTCGAGTGATTTCGACGTGAGTTCCAAGAAATTCATTGTAAACCGACAAATTGCCTCCATTCTTTTTGATAAGCATGTCGTATGCTTGTAGGATAATGATTCTTCTGACGCTGTAATCAACACTATCATCAGTCGGGATACAGAAATAATGGCGAGTGCCTATTAGGTTTGTTTTGACAAACTCAGGCAGTTCTTTTTTCAGTTGCTCTTTTTCCATAATAAAACTGGTTTGTTTTTCCGTGGCAAAATAACAACCTTTGTCAAGACCAAGCCGTTGAACAAACGTTTGTAGTCGACTGTAATCGTTTGTAGTCGTTTGTTGTCGGATAAATTACACCAAAACAATGAATTAAAAACAATTAAACAATTAAACAATAATCAATTAAACAAATTACTATCTTTGTAGCCCCATTTTGTAATCATCAACAAATCTAATATCCTATGAAAAAAGTATTCACTGCAATCTTGGCTTTGGCCCTCGTTTTTTCTTTCGGGAAGGCCAATGCCTGCACTAACTTCCTCATTACCAAAGGCGCATCTACTGATGGCTCTTGCATGATCAGCTATGCTGCCGATAGCCATGTGCTCTATGGCGAACTCTACCATTATCCTGCCCAAGACTGGCTGGCAGGTGCCATGCTCGACGTCTACGATTGGGACGGCGGCATGTTCCGCGGTCAAATTCCACAGGTGGCACACACCTACAACGTGGTCGGCAATATGAACGAATGGCAACTGGCCATCGGTGAGACGACCTACGGCGGTCTTGAAAGCCTTTGGGAAGGCCCTGGCATCATCGATTACGGCAGCTTGATTTACATCACTCTGCAACGCGCCAAGACCGCTCGCGAAGCTATCAAATGCATG
>CACXIM010000083.1 GCA_902767725.1 uncultured Bacteroidia bacterium
CATGGTGTAGTATCTCGAAGTGCCGGGCATGCCGCTGGCCTTGTGCTCAGTGCATTCGAGGATGACTTTCACGCGTGCATCTTTCTGTTTCTTTGACATTGCTTATACTCCTTTCAAATTTGGCTGCAAAAGTACAACTTTTTCAAATACCAGCAACCGTTTTTTCAAAATTTTATTCTCCCGCGATAACCTTATTCACAATTTGCAGAATTTCAGCCTCTTGCACAAGAGCAGCAGCTTCAATCTCGGCAGCTTCCTTCAAGATTTCGGCCTTGAAAGCCTCGTCTTTCAGTGAAGAAGCGTTGATTTTGACGTTCAAATGGGCACCCATGACGGCCGAACGAGCGCACAAAGCACCCACTCCAGCGTCGGTGACAGAGTTCGGATTGCCAGTCTCAGCCATGGCACGCACAACCTCAAAAGCCTTAAAAGCGACCTTCATCGTGCGGAACGGCACCTGGGTGGCATACTTGGTAGCCTCTTGGATAGCGGCAGTACGGGCGGCCTTCTCCTCGTCGGTCTTCTTCGGCAAACCGAAGGCAT
Source organism: uncultured Bacteroidia bacterium (assembly GCA_902767725.1). Lineage (GTDB taxonomy): Bacteria > Bacteroidota > Bacteroidia > Bacteroidales > F082 > Limimorpha. Next base: position 544 of record CACXIM010000083.1, read on the forward strand.
CCATGATCTTATTGAAGGCATTGGTGTCCTCATCCACGAGTTCAAGCAACTCGTCCTTGATAGCTTGGCCCTTGACGGCCCAGTTGGAGAATTCTTCCCAACGTTCGTCCCAACCCGGCTTGTGCGACGACAGGTTGGCGACCATCGTGGCCAAAGAGGCACCAAGGGCACCCATGTAAGCCGAAATGGAGCCACCACCAGGAGCGGGGCTTTCGCTGGCGGTCTCGTTGGCAAAGCCCGTGCAGGTCATGTCGACGAGTTTCTTCTGGCTGTGGTCTTCGATGAGGTATTCGATGACCTTTTCCTTCGGGTCGAAGGGCTTCAGGTCGTCGAGCTTCGCTCACGCCGAGGCTGCGCTGTTGCTTGGCGAGGTAGAACCTACCAGCATCCATCAGCACCTTCTTAGGCACAAGGCCGACGATTTCGCAGCCAGTGACACGCACACCACGGGCAGCGGCCTTGGCACAGACCTCCTCGAAGCAGACATGGACGGGCGACACGCTGATATTGGTGATATTCATCGACACCTGGGCGATACCGTAGTCCTCGATGAACCAGCCGATGGCCTTGGTGGCTTTGAGCGTTCCAGGAATCATAATCGGTTTGCCGTTTTCGTCCTTCATCGGCTTGCCGGTCACCTTGCCGCCTTCGCGCATCGGGCGACCCTTTTCGCGCACATCGAAAGCGATGGCGTTGGCACGGCGCGTCGAGGTGGTGTTGAGGTTATAGTTGATGGCCACGAGGAAGTCGCGAGCACCCACTTGGGTGGCACCCGTGTGGGCAACGTGTTCATTCCATTCGTTGGGGCCGAAGTCGGGCTTCCACTGCTCCGTTCCGAGGCGCGAGGCCAAAGATTCGTATTCACCCGTGCGGCAATAAGCGAGGTTGCGGCGTTCCTTGATGTAAGCAGCCTCTTCATAGCAGTAAATCGGGATGTTCAGCTCTTCGCCGAGGCGCTTGCCCAGCTTGTGGGCATACTCGACCACCTCTTCCATAGTGATGTTGCTCACAGGGATGAGGGGGCACACGTCGGTGGCACCTTGGCGCGGGTGGGCGCCGTGGTGCTGGCTCATATCGATGAGTTCGGCGGCTTTCTTCACCACGCGGTAGGCTGCTTCGCACACAGGCTCAGGCTCACCCACGAAGGTGATGACGGTGCGGTTGGTGGTCATACCGGGATCCACGTCCAGCAGTTTGACGCCTTCCACTTTCTCGATTTCAGCGGTCACTTGGTCAATGATATTCTTGTCGCGGCCTTCGCTGATATTCGGCACGCATTCGATGAGTTGTTTCTTCATATTGAGTTGTTTAATTGTTGATCGTTTAATCGTTTAATTGTTGGTTGCGAGACACGAGACTGGGGTTAACCACCCTCAAGCCTTATCCCTCATGGCGGAGGAACATCCGCCATCCCCAACGCGAGAGGGAGTCCTTATCGCTTAGGGGATTGCGGGTCAAGCCCGCAATGACGGAAAGACGCTTAGGGCAGTGACAATAGCACCGATCCCTTTACCGCTTTTGCGGCTGCAAAGGTAGGGCTTTTTTCAATACGAAATGAAAGAGTAAAGTAAAGAACAGATTATTCTTCAGAAGGGTCGGTGGTCGGATCCGGTTCTGGCGCCATCACATCACCTTCAAGCAGGAAAGGTTCCTCGGGGATGGAGTCGTTGGGAATACTATCGTTGGGCATCTCGGTGGAATCAGGGATGTAGGGCACATCGCCTTCCAATGGGCGAGGAAAAATCTTGTCGCACGAAGTGGCAGTGAGCATCGTCCCCACTGCCATTCCTGCGATAACCGCCACCTTGCCCATGCGTTGTCGTTTCTCCAGCTCGCGCTCCAGATAGCGCACTTCGGCTTCGCATTTCGGGCAAGTGCCGAGGCAATCGCCGTGGTAGGTGCATTCCTCGATGACCAAATTAATATCATTCTCCGCCGCAATCTGCTTGCGGATTTCCTTCAGGATCTTGCAGGTTTGTTTGCCTTTTGCCATGGTTATTTCTGTTTTTCGTTCTCTAATTTGAAATTGAATGGAAGCTGGTATTGCACACGAACTGGCCTCACCACATCCATCGCTGCCTCATCGCAACCGTAGCCAATCCCTCTCAACAACTTGATGCTTGACAAACTACCGTCTTTCTCTACAATAAAACTGACAAAAACTTTGCCTTCAATTTCCGCATCTTTCGCCTCTTGAGGATATTCCAGATTGCCGTTTATGAAATCGAACATTGCATCAAAACCACCAGGATACTCTGGCATATTTTCAACGGCATTTATTATCTCTTCAACGACTTCCTGTTTATGACCAAAAAAGACTGGCACCTCATAAGGATAACAAATTGCCTTGCCACGTTGTATGGCTGGCATCCATTTGGGCATTCCCATAAAAACCTCCAAAGCCGCCTCATCACAACCATAGCCCAATCCTCTAAGCACCTTGAAGCAAGCCAAACTACCATCTTCAGTCACAACTACTCCAACAAAAACGCGTCCTTCAACGCCTGCATCCTTTGCTTCCTGAGGATAAACCAAGTGCTCAGAAATGTATTTCATCAATGCGGTCTCTCCACCAGGGAAATTGGGCATTTGCTCTGGGACTCCCCACATGACTTGCTCGTCCTCGGGCCACCAAAAATCACAATCAATGGTATCCGTTGTTTGTGCCATTGTGCCTTGGGCCAGCAAAAACAGAATAAACCCAAAAATGAACTTCTTAATCATGGCCTTTATGTAATTAATGTGTAATCATCGGAAAATGAAGTTTCTGCACGCATTGGCAAGCGAATGGGATTTTCTCTCCCGAGTTCAGTTCCCATAAGGCGGGCTTCCATTCCATGAACTTAAACAGTGCCGCGACTTGAGCATCCAGTTGCTCATTGACACCTTTTATTATATCAATGTGCGACAATTTGCCATTGGGTTCCACAGTGAAAGCCACTTCCATGTCGGGATATAAACTCAAGCATTGATGATTCTCCATAGGGATAATTTGGAGCATAAAACCCTTTGGTATTTTCTTTTATATAATCCGTAAGAGAGGTGATGTCAGACGATGTGACATCAAAAGGAAATTCCAAGTCAAAACCGACGATAGACAAATCCTTCAAATCAGGAAATGAGAACAGATCCACCAATTCTGGTTTTGCGAGTAACTCCATAGGCTCGAAATGGTAAAAAGGAGAAAAGGCCACTTTGCCCATCATTATTGGTACTTCACCTCTCAATGACCTCTCTGGATAATTTGGAGAAGTTATTGTATCCGGCTGCTGCGCCAAGGCCATTTGGCTTGCGCCCAGCAAACCAACGGAAAGACCTGCCACAACTGCAGCCTTGCCCAACCGTTGCCGTTTCTCAAGTTCATGCTCCAGATAGCGCACCTCAGCCTCGCATTTCGGGCAGGTGCCAAGGCAGTCGCCTTGGTAGGTGCATTCCTCGATGACCAGCTTAATGTCATTCTCCTCCGCAATCTGTTTGCGGATTTCCTTCAGGATTTTGCAGGTTTGTTTGCCTCGTTTCATATTAGTAGTTTTTTAGTTTAACGTGGCAAATATACGATTTATTTTGAATAAAATGCAGTTTGAAGCAATTTTTTCATAATAATCGGGCCCTTCGACGGGCTCAGGGTCCCTAATCCTCTCTAAAAAAAAGGTCCCTGAGCCCGTCGAAGGGCCGACCTTCTATATCATCACTTTTACTCCGTATCCTTCATTATCAGGTTGGGGTCGTCCGGCGAAACGGGAGGCTCGCCTTCCAACCTGTCAGGCTCAGGAAGCGTGTCGACAACAAGGGTGTCGGGCATCGGCTTGTAAACATCGCCTTCGAGCTTCCGCTCTGGACCACAAGTATTGGCCGCTTTTATGGTATCGTTCGGGTCCATGGGCATTCCTGCTGTGGGTTGAATCAACGGACCGCAGCCAGCCGCTGTGATGGCCGTGCCAATCGTCATGCCAGCAAAGACTGCCGCCTTACCCATACGCTGACGCTTCTCCAGTTCACGCTCAAGGTAGCGCACTTCAGCTTCACACTTTGGGCAGGTGCCAGCACAATCGCCCTTGTGGGTACATTCCGAGGTAATCAGCTCAATGTCGTTCTCCGCGGCAATCTGCTTTCGGATTTCCTTTAGAATCTTGCAGGTTTGTTTTCCTCTAGCCATAATGGTAATGTTTTATTCGTTCATTATCGGGAAATGGATTTTTTTGATACATTGGCACTCAAAGTTCATGCCCTGATGGTGATTCGTCCTATACCAACCCGCCGACCATTCCATCTGCTCAAAGACAGAGACAATATCGGCATCCAAGGTTTCGTCGAGGCCCTTCACAATCGCCACTTCATGCAGCTTACCCACGACATCAACGGTGAAAGAAACCTCCACGTCGCCATTGTAACTGCTGGCATCTTCTTTCAATTGGGCGGCAAGGTGTTCCCTCATCTTCTGCTCGCCTCCTAAAAAGCAAGGCGCATTGAAATCCTTTGCATCCTCAATCAGCTCTTCAAAGCTTTTGCAAATCCAGTTCTCCTGAGTTGTATATCCATACGGAATCTTGCCACCTACGATAGTCAATTCTTCCATGTTACGAATCCTGAATTTATCTTTCAGGGCGGTCTGGTAATACGTCGAATCGAAGTCATAGACAACGGTGTGCATTCTCACCATGCCTTCAGTTTCTCTTTCACGGGGGTCATTCCGTGTTGCCTCGGTACCGTTACGGGAGTTTGACGCCACTTTTGCAGTGGTGTCACAAGCGGCCGCGGTGAGCAGGGTGCCAATCGACATGCCGGCAAAGACAGCAGCTTTGCCCAAGCGTTGGCGTTTTTCCAATTCGCGCTCCAGATAGCGCACCTCGGCCTCGCATTTGGGGCAAGTGCCGAGGCAGTCGCCCTTGTAGGTGCATTCCGAAGTCACAAATTCAATGTCGTTCTCCACCGCAATTTGCTTGCGGATCTCCTTCAGTATTTTACAAGTCTGTTTTCCTTTTGCCATAGCATATCATTATCTGATGGTTTATTCACCTTCGTTCTCAGGGAAAGGCGCCATCACTTCACCTTCCAACGGAACAGGAATAGCGAAGTCAAGCGGGAAGTGAATTGTTAAGACGCAGTCGCACGACACAATAAGCTGCTCTTTCCAGTCCAATTGCCAAATGGCGGTATTAAATCCCATCACTTCCGATTCAAAAATTCGAACCAATTCACCATCTATCTGCTTGTTGATTCCTTTGAGAATCTTAACGTCTGACACGTGTCTCTTGGAATCCACCTTGAATGCAATCTCCACATCTCCATCTACATCCTGTGGAACGCTTTCATCCAACTCAATAGCAATTAATGCCAATAGATCGTTTTCGTTCCGATAAAAACTAGGACCATAGATTTGCGTCGCAGATTCTTTAAGGTATTTCCACATCTCGGCCTCACCCATATGTGCAAATCTGGTGACATCAATCGTAAATCCAACGACTGACATATTCTTCATATCGGGCATCACTAGCAAATCCAGCAAGTCTTTCCTGGTGGAATCGACAAGATAACAGACTTGTGGAACCTGATACTTAACCAATCCCGCAAGTTCTTCGTCTTCAGGCGTTGCTTTGTCATTCACTTCAGGTTGTTGCGCCAAAGCCACTTGGCTTGTACTCAACAAACCGACGGAAAGACCCGCAACCATAGCCGCTTTGCCCAAACGCTGGCGTTTCTCCAACTCTCGCTCCAAATAGCGAACCTCCGATTCGCATTTCGGGCAAGTACCTTTGCAGTCGCCTTTGTAGGTGCATTCCGAGGTCACGAATTCAATGTCGTTCTCCGCCGCAATCTGCCTGCGGATCTCCTTCAAGATTTTGCAAGTTTGTTTTCCTTTAGCCATATCGATTTGATTTATTGATTTAAAGATTCAAAGATTCAAGATGGGTTGCAGACCCTTGGCAGACACTCCAGAGTTTCAGGAGATTGCGGATCAAGTCCGCAATGACGCTTTAGACAGAGTCCGCCAATAACCAGTAGCCAAAGACCAGAATCAATTCCGCATTCAACATTCAGCATTCATCATTCCATATTCCTCATTCCCAACTCCTAACTGAAAAACTTACCTTATTATATACTCAAACTCATCCACCTCCACCACCCCCATTGCCTTGAGGCATTCCACACTTTTCGCCACATCTTCATCGGTATTGTACTCAGGAATATGGGGAACACGCACCTTGATGCGCTTTGAGTCTCCATGCTGCAAAATCCATTCCAAATTCTTCAAAACCAGTGGATTTTCTTTCCCCGTATAGGCCTTATAGATTTCTGTGTTCATGTCCTTGATGTCCACAATATAACCGTCCAAGATTTCATTCATCTCCTGAACGGTCTCAAAGGGCACGTGGAGGCTGGTCTCAGCCACAATCTGCCACTGCGGTCCGCAAAGCTCACGAAACTCCTTGATGAAGTCCTTCTGCAACAAGGGCTCTCCCCCGCCAAAGGTGACACCGCCATGCGTGGCCAAGAAATACAGTTGATCGATTTTCACCTCCTCGAAAAGCATTTCAGGGGTATAATCACGGCCTTTGTCCATGTCCCACGAGGCCTTGTTGAGGCAATACTTGCAGCGCAAGGGGCAGCCATTGAACGCCACCAAGGTAGTGACGCCCTCGCCGTCGACGGTCAAGCGGTGACGGCCAATTCCAAATATCTTTGCTGTGGTCATTCCAAGTATTTTGGCATTCCCGACTCGTCGACATAGCGTCGCTCGGGCAGGAACAGGTTAAAGACAATGCCCACTTGGGCGTTGAATGCACTCGTATTCAAGGGTTTGAAAAGCCCTATCAGGTTATTGGTAGTCAAATAGATGTTGCAAGTCTCGATCATCGCCGAAACGCCGAGACCCAAGTTGTCGTAGCTATGAGGCATCACCGTATAGGTGGCACACACATTGAGGTTGTCGAAAAACGAGCCACAGTAAGCCACGGTAAAGGCTGGACTGAAGCCACCACCTAAAAAGCGTTCCTGTACCTGCGCGCTGAAGCGGTTGTTAGCATCGAGGTCGTAATTGGCACGAAGCAATAAATTGGTATTCAATGCTGTATTGTATTTTCCCATAGGAGTAAACTCTAGCTGGAAATAACGCTGCAAGGTGTCGAAAAACTGTTCGCGGTACCCGTCATCGGAGGTAATGAGTTGCAACTCGTCAATGTCCATGCCGTTATATAAGAAGACTCCATTGTCGTAAAATTGGCCAGCATCGTTCACACGACTCTTCATTTCGATATCGTTCTTACCCCAATGGAGGAATCCCAAGTCATGGATAGCGGCCACAACGCTGAATCGCTCGTCGAAACGGTATTCGGCAGCCAAGTCGAGGCCAAAGCCCGGATTGCGGAACAACTCGCCCACACTGAAGGGGCCGTTCCCCTTCAATCTGCCATTTTCATCGACATATACCGCATTGGGCATGGCTAACCTCATGCTGATGTTTTCATACATCCGAAGTGCGTACGAGTCGGCATCTGTAATAAGAGTGGCGTTGAAAACATCTGTCTTAACGTCCGCGACGCCGAAAAGCAGTTTGGCCTTGCCGCCCAACGACAGCTTTTCGTCGACATTAATCTGATAACCCAATGCCAGCTCTTGATAAGCCATCGCGTTGACATCCATGTCAACTTTGGCAGGATTGTCCTCGCCGACAAAAGCGCCATTGCCGTATGCCAGCAACTTGAAAAGTCCGTCATTGTAACTCGCGTCGCTCTGCATCTTAACACCATAATTAATGGTAACCAGTCCTTTTTTGAGGCGTTTGTACAGGGTAAACAGGTCAATGTTGACATTAACACCAAGGTAGTTATTCTCCTTCAAACTATTGGCCAACTTTGGCAAACTAACCACTGAAGGTCGGCCTTGGGCGTCAAACTCGAAGAGATTGTCATAGCGAAGCGTGGTGTTCTGCACGTCGAGCCCAATATTGCCAATGACGAGCGACATGACACTTTGGTAAGGCAAATCAGTAGCGGGATTGGCGTTCATCTGATAAGGATTCAGCCTCATGAAATCGACAGGCGACACCTCTTGTGCAAGCAATGGCTGGACGGCCAAAACCATCAAAAACAAAGCACAATATCGACAAACACCTCTCATACTCATCTACTCTCAAATTCCACTATGCCATTATACTTCACTCTAGCTTTGGCGAAAAAATCAAGGCCTTGTTTAGCATTCAGGCTTACGTCATGGGCATCGGTATCAAGGTCAAAACAAAGAATGATGCGATCGGAGCGCAAGGCGTTTTGCAACCTGTCTTCCGTAATGGCTATCCCCACTTTCGAAGTCGAGACCTGACCGTAATAGGATGCAGCTATCATGGTAGCATCGTCCAACAAGACATCTGTGACTTGGCCCGTCTCGGAATCGAAGAGCATGAATCTCCCGCGCAATTCCAAAGGTAAAGTCGAATTAAACTCGATTTCGATGGCCAATTCCTCAATCATTTCAGGCAACTCAATCTCATCGAGTTTCATGTCGACCGTATCCACATAACTCATCTTGTCGACATTGAAAGAGAATGGAATACTAACATCCACCTTCACGTCAATGTTGCATGAATCAGTCACAGTAACCAAATCATTCATGCCGTTGGAGTTGACTGAAAACAAGGAAGAAGCCAAAATGTGTCCGTGATGTGCGTCAACCCAGCCACTGACAGGTTGACTGTGCACCTCTATGAATTCAGGGCTTGGAGGTATATCAATGCCAAGTGGCATCGGCGCAAAGAGATCGTAGGGCGAAACGCTCACTCCCCACACCAAAGCCGTATCAACAGTTAGATGCGCAGCCATGCCGAAAGTGTTACGTTCGCTCACAGTGATTTGGGCATTTTTCACCTCGAGGTTACCAGAAACATTGTCAGGGAATAAGCTAAACACCGTGTCGAAGCTGTTGCGCGAAGCATAAGGATCTACATAGCCATGCATCTCTCTGAAAGCAAGGTCAGTCGTTGACACATTGACATCAATCTCCACAACGGGGACATGCAGCACTGGCACAACCAGATGAAACTCATAATCCAAATGCAAAGTGTTTGATTCATCGGTCTGGTATCGCATCCCTCCAAAGTTGAAACTTGTCATCCCCATCTGTGGCTGATAAGTGAAACTCAAGTCGTAGCCATTTGCATCCTTGATATCCGAAGTGGTAACGATTACAACACCAAAACCGTTTACATTAGAGGTCATGCTCATATTAAAAAGGCCAGATTTTATCATGGCTGACATCACACGAATATGGTCAGCCTCAAAAGTGATTACCTGACTCAACGTAATGATGGTATCAAAAGGCAACGCGCCATTCTGGCTATTGTTCTCAATAACAAAATGTTCCTGATAGCTCCAGTCCTTGAATTGCAACAGATCGCTGCCCCTCACCGCGCCACATTGTTCGTACGAATAATCGTAGGTCATATCGCCTAATGCATCGAATTCGATAATCGAGTCGATTTGGAAGCGATGCAACAAAGACTCTAATGAATAGGAGCCTGAGGCCAACGGCAATAGCACTTCACCATCAGCATCAACGCCATGAACATGGCCTATGTCATAGTGGCCTTTCTTGCAAGAAGCCAAAAGGCAGGCAAACAGGCACAAAAACAGCGCTATCCTATGGGTTCTCATTACACAAATTTACCGTTCAAGATCATCTTAGCCACCTTGTTGGCGCCATAGTAATAAGGCATGAACTCAAGTTGCGTCATTGGCTGTGTGACGATGAGGTTGGCAAGTTTGCCCTTGGTGATGCTTCCCACTTGGTCGCTCACGCCCATGGCGTATGCTGTGTTGAGCGTGGTTGCATTAAGAGCCTCTTCTGGCGTCAGGCGGTAGCGGATGCAAGCCATCGAAAGGATGAGTTGCATATTGCCCGAAGGCGAGGTGCCGGGGTTGAAGTCGGAGGCCATGGCCACAGGCAGTCCTGCGTCAATCATCTTACGCGCCGGCGAGAGCGGCAGATTGAGGAAGAAGGCGCAGCCCGGCAGTACGGTTGGCATGGTCTCAGTATCTTTAAGGGCCTCGATCTCAGCATCGCCCATCTGTTCGAGGTGGTCGACGGAGATGGCACCATATTTCACGCCCACTTGCACGCCGCCCGAGATGGCCATCTCGTTGGCGTGAATTTTCGGTCTCATGCCATATTTGATGCCCGCCATGAGGATTCGTTCGGTGTCCTCAACAGTGAAGAAGCCTTGGTCGCAGAACACGTCGATGAAGTCGGCAAGGTCCTCAGCAGCCACTAGCGGGATCATCTCGTTGATGACCAAATCCACATAATCCTCTTGGTGGCCACGATATTCCATCGGGATGCCATGCGCACCGAGGAAATTCGACTTGATGGTCAAGGGCGAGTTTTCTTTCAGGCGACGGATGACGCGGAGCAGTTTTAGCTCGCTTTCGGTGGTGAGGCCATAGCCGCTCTTGATCTCGATAGCACCCGTGCCCATGCGCATGACCTCGTCAAGGCGCTGCTGGGCCATGTCGTAAAGCTCATCCTCCGATGACGCAGCCGTCGCCTTGGCCGAGTTGAGGATGCCTCCTCCCCTCTTGGCGATCTCCTCGTAGCTGAGGCCGCGGATTTTGTCGACAAACTCCAATTCACGCGAGTTGGCGTAGACCAGATGTGTGTGCGAGTCGCAGAAAGCCGGCATCACCACGCTGCCTTTCACATCGTAAACACGATGGTTCTCAGCAAGATATTTACGGCACGTCTCTGATTCCATCGGGCCATAGTCGGCGATTTTCTTGCCCTTGATATAAAGGAAAGCGTTCTTGATCCTTCCTGTTTCGGCCATTTCCATGCCGCGTTTCAGCAGTCGGCACTGTTCCTCGATGCCGACAAGCTCTTTGATATTGACTATTAACATGATTTCTACAAATTTTTCTGCAAAGGTAATGAAAAATGAGCCATTTGCACGATTTTTGCTATTTTTGTCCCCGAAAAATTAACCATCCTTATCGCCATGGCTATTATTGCTTTCAGCCTCAGTGCCAACGCGCAGGAAACGAAAGTGGAATCGAAAGTAAAACATCTGACCTATAAAGAGTTTTTGAGCAAAGTGTGGAACTTCGAGAGCAATCCGAACACCTTTGTATATAAAGGCAAACTACCAGCCATCATTGACTTTTATGCCGACTGGTGTGGTCCCTGCCGCCGCGTGGCGCCCATCATGGAGAAGCTGGCAGAGGAATATGACGGTAAGCTGTTGGTTTACAAGGTCAACACAGACCAAGAGCGAGAGTTGTCTGCCGCCTTCAATGTGAAAAGCATCCCCATGGTGCTCTTCATCCCCATGGAAGGCCAGCCAATGATGCAAGTCGGGGCGATGCCTGAAGAAGGCTATAGGAAAGTCGTTGTGGAGCAGTTGATAAAATAGGGATTTGGAATTCAAAATTCAAGATTTGAGTTTTGAATTTGAAGGATAGTCATGAAGAGGATTTTTGTTTTCTCCTTTCTGCTTTTGATGACATGCGTTGCTTCTTGCTCATTGGAGAGAAACAAAAAGGCCCAGCACATCACTTACCAAGAATTCATTGACAAGATCTGGGATTTTGAGACCCACCACGACAGTTTTGCTTTCAAGGGAAACACGGCTGTCATCGTTGATTTTTACGCCAGTTGGTGCGGCCCTTGTATGAATCTTCTGCCAATAATGGAGAAACTGGCAGAAGAATATGAGGGCGACCTAACAATCTACAAAGTCAATGTGGACAAAGAGCCAGCACTCGCTAAGGCTTTTCGAGTCAAAGGTCTACCAGTGCTTTACTTTATTCC
>CACXIM010000084.1 GCA_902767725.1 uncultured Bacteroidia bacterium
CAATCAATGAAAAAAGTATTAGGAATCATTGCAATGGCCATCCTCGTTTCGGTTGGCCGCGTGTATGCCGATGAAGGCATGTGGCTCCCGATGTTTGTCGAGCGCCTGAATTATGTTGACATGCAGAAAATGGGTCTGCAACTGACCCCTGAAGAGCTTTACAGCATCAATCACAGCAGTCTGAAAGATGCCATCGTGGGTCTCGGCAGCGAAGCCCAACCTCGTGGCTTCTTCTGCACGGGTGAGATTGTGAGCGATCACGGTTTGCTCTTCACCAATCACCACTGTGGCTACGGTGCCATCCAAAAACTCAGTTCCGACCAACACGACTATCTGCGTGATGGCTTCTGGGCCAAGAATTACGGCGAAGAACTGCCCGCCCCCGAAATGACCGCCAGCTTCCTCATCCGCATGGAAGACGTCACCAAGGACATCCTGGGTGTGGTTACTGATGACATGGACTATCAGGATCAACAAGCTGCCATCCGTAAGAAAATCAAAGAGTTGGAAACTGCTGCTTCGGAAGATGGCAAGTACAACCCCGTCATCAAAGGCTTCTTTGAGGGCAACGAATACTACATGTTTGTCTATCAAGTGTTCCCGGATGTGCGTCTCGTGGGCGTGGCCAACTCTTCTATCGGTAAGTTCGGTGGCGACACCGACAACTGGATGTGGCCCCGTCATACCGGCGACTTCTCAATCTTCCGCGTCTATGCTGGCAAGGATGGTCAACCTGCCGCCTACAGCAAGGACAACGTGCCGCTGACGCCCAAACATCACCTTCCCATCAGCCTCGATGGCGTTCAGAAGGATGATTTCACCATGATTTGGGGCTTCCCTGGTAGCACTCAACGCTACATGTCGAGCTATGGCATCGACTATAATGTGGACACCTTCTATCCCCTCATCATTGACATCTTCGGCAAGCAGCTCGAAGTGATGGAAGAATACATGAAAGAAGACGAACACATCAACCTGATGTATGCCGACAACCACGCCGGCCTCGCCAACACTTGGAAGAACTTCATCGGCCAATGCAAGATGCTCCGCAAGAACAAGGTCAGCGAGAGCAAGGTCGCCTTGGAGAAAGACTTCACCAACTGGGTGAACATGAACAATAAGACCGAATACCAGGATGCCCTCCCGAACTTGAAGAATGCATATAAGAACTTGGGCGATGTGGCCAAGTATGTCTATTATCCCAACTTCGTGGCCAATGTCGGTGCCGCTGGCATCGCTGCACAGTTTGGCTCTTACTATCAGGCCTACATGGACAAGGACAAGGATGCCGAAGCCATGGCACTGATGATGCTCCAACAGATGAATGTTGACGAACTCTTTGCCGAAACCGACCCGCAAGTGGAGAAGAAGACCTTTGCCGAGATGCTGAAAATCTACAAGAACGCTTTCAAGGCCGACGAACTGCCTGAAATCTTCAGCATCATCGACAAGAAATTCAAGGGCGACATCGACGCTTTCACCGAAGAGGTTTACACCAAGTCCATCTTCGCCACTCCCGAGAGCATCAAGGCTTTCCTGGCCAAACCCAGCCCCAAGAAGATCGGTAAGGACTATGCCTACATCATGAACACCTCGATGATGGAAGCCATCATGGGTGCCGTTCCAGCTTATCGTCAGGCTATGCAAACCGTGAGCGAGAATGACCACGTGTTTGTGAAGGGTCTGCGCGAGTACTATGCTGCCACACAACCCGGCAAGAGCCTCTATCCTGATGCCAACTCAACGATGCGTATGAGCTATGGTTCAGTGCAGGATTATATGCCCGCCGATGCTGTTCACTATGATTACATCTGCACTGCCAATGGTATCCTTGAGAAGTACGTTCCTGGCGACTATGAGTTTGATGCCCCCAAGCGTCTCATCGACCTCATTGAGAAGAAGGACTTTGGTGCCTACGCCGACGACAATGGCGAACTCGTTGTTTGCTTCCTGTCGACCAACGACATCACGGGTGGTAACTCTGCTCTTCATCATCGACAAGTACGCTGGTGCCACCAACCTCATCAACGAACTCGACATCCGCAGAGGCGAACCCAAGCCGCTGCGCGTGGAAGAGGAAAAAATCTAATTGATAGATTTTAATGAAATCAATTGTAGAGACGCAGCACGCTGCGTCTCTACATTTTTTTGTATTTTTGCAACGTTATTGCAACGTTATGCGCAAACGCTTCTGTTTCATACTATTCGCCATGTTGATCGTTTTTGGTGCTAAAGCCCAAAACGATACGGTCCTCTTTTCGGTCCAAGGCGGGATCTACGACAACGTGTTCGCTTTGAGGCTTAGCAATACCAATCCGCAAAACCATATCCGTTATACCACCAACGGCAGTTGTCCTACGGCACAATCGCCGCGTTATGAAGGTGCCATGACTTTGAATGCTTCCATGTTTTCAAAGTCGAACATCTACACCATCAACAACACCATCCCGTCGCAGTTTTATCTTCCCAACGATGTGAAACGAGGCATCGTCATTCGTGCGGCGGCCTTCGACCAAAATGACAGCTGCGTGAGCCAGGTGGTCAGTAACTCTTATTTCATCCGTTCGCTTGATTGCGACCTTCATGGCATGCCGGTGTTGTCGATCATGGCCGATTCATTGTCGCTGTTCGACTACGAGACGGGCAACTTCATCCCAGGCGCCCTTTACGATCCTGCCGACTCGACGCATACGGGCAACTACAGGATGAAAGGTATTGAATGGGAACGGCAAATCAACATGGAGTTTTATGAGCCCGACAACACGGGCATCAATCAGCTTTGTGGTATGCGCACGCATGGAAATGCCTCGCGATGGTTCCAGCAAAAAGGCATGAAACTCTATGCCCGCGAGGAGTATGGCAAGAAGCATTTCTTGTTTCGGTTTTTCAAGGACTCGCCAATAGTCAAGTACAAGAATTTCTGCTTGCACCCATATCGTTGTAGCAACTGGCTGCAGATGGGTGGCACTGACTATCTTTCTCAAAAGGTGGCCGGTAAACTGAATATTGATGCGATGTCGGTAAGGCAGACTGTCGTGTTCATCAATGGTGAGTATTGGGGTGTCTACACCTTGGAGGAGTCTGCCGATGAGCATTATCTTAAAGAGCATTACAATGCCGACCTCGACAGCATAGCCATTATCAAGTATTGGGGCGTTCCCAATTATGGCGACATCACAGAATGGCGTAGTTTTTATTCGTTCATTTCGAATGCCGACTTGACCCAACCCGAAGACTCAGCCTATGCTTTCGCGCACATGGATGTGCCTAGTTTTATCGACTATATTCTTTTGGAGACTTTTACTGCCAATTTGGACTGGCCTAGTAACAATGTGAAAATTGGTCAATTGGCCCCTGGAAGACCATTTCGGATGATGTTTTACGACGGTGATGGCTGTTTTTCACGTGTCGAGTACCAAGCGCTCGACCATGCGCTCCATTCGGGAGGTAATAGCGTGGTATTGAGCCATTTCTTGGAGAACAAGGAGTTCAGATTCCAGCTCTGCAAGCGTTACAATGAGCTATCACATACTTATTTCGGGTATGATTTCATGAAATCGGTATTGGACGAATACCGTCAAATCGTTGAAGGTGAAGCTGAAGACCAATATCATCGGTTCCATTTTCCTTTGAGCATGAATCGATGGTTTATGGATATGGAGAAGGCTGACGAATTTATGCGTCGACGCCATGAGTATTTCATCGAGGAAATCAGGGATTATCTTGCTGTTGGGGAGGACTCATTCAGGGTTGCCTGCTATCCCAATCCTTTCGAAGATGAGATACATCTCCTCGGGTGGACTGATGATGTTAAGGCGCAAGAGGTAGTCATCTATGACGTCATGGGTAGGAAAGTGTTTTCCGAGACTTGTTTCGGTGAAACGCTCCTCAAACCCAATCTGCCCGCAGGGGTGTATGTGTTGAAGGTAGGGACATTTACCCAGCGGATTGTCAAATACTAGGAGGTCTACAATATGAGGAGAAGCCTGTTGATATGGTTTTTTGTTTTTGCCTTCGTTTCTGCCAAGGCACAAAACGATACGGTTCTCTTTTCGGCCACGGGCGGCTTCTATGACGAGGTGTTTGCTTTGCAGCTTTCCAACGCCAATCCGCAAAACCACATTCGCTATACCACCAACGGCAACCGTCCTACGGCAGCTTCGGCCCGCTATGAAGGTCCGCTGCTGATGGACTACAGCCAATATTCAAACTCGGATATTTACACCATCGTCAATTGTCCTGCCCCCGACTTCTTCCTGCCCGACAGCATCCGCCATTGCATCGTCATCCGTGCGGCGGTCTTCGACCAGAACGACAGCTGCGTGAGCCAGGTGATGACCCACAGCTATTTCATCAGCGCCTTGGGTTGCGATACCCACGGGTTGCCCGCCGTCTCGCTTTGCGCCGACTCGTTGGACCTGTTTGATTACGAGCAGGGCATCTTTGTGCCTGGCATCCATTTCGACCCATCTTATCCTTATCTGTCGGGCAACTACTTCATGAAAGGATACGAATGGGAACGCTTGTGTAACTTTGAGTTTTATGAAGCCGACGATAACGCCGGCGTCAACCAGCCATTAGGCCTGCGCACCCACGGCAAGCAGTCGCGTTGGCGCAGCCACAAGGGTTTTTGCATCTATGCCCGCGAGGAATACGGCAAGAAACGCATCAAATACAAATTCTTCGACACTACGCCGGTCGAGAAGTTCAAGCGCCTCACCCTGCGGCCTTTCTCGAGCACTTGGAACGGTGCAGGCTGTCAGGACTACCTCTGCAACCTCATCGCCCAGCCGCTCAACGTGGAGACCCTCTCGTCGCGCCCCTGCGTGCTCTATCTCAACGGCGAGTACTGGGGCATTTATTATGTGGAGGAGAAGCCAGACGAGCACTATTTGGAGGACCATCTCGGCGTTGACGACGATGAGGTCACCATCATCAAGGAATGGAACGAAGTGGACTGCGGCAGCCCCGACAACTTCAACGCCCTCTACGCCTGGATGGAACAGGCCGACCTGACCGACGAGGAACAATATGCCTACGTGGAGGCCCATATCGACATCGCCAACTTCATCGACTACTACATCTTTGAGCTGTATTCAGCCAACCGCGACTGGCCTGCCACCAACATCAGGATGTGGCAGGAGGGCGACAGCAAGTGGCGCTGGATTCTGTATGACACCGACGGCTGCCTCGCAGGCGACGGCTTTGATGCTTTTGCCAACGCCACCTACGTGGGACCGAACGGGTGGCCAACCAGCACAAGAGCCACTTTGTTCTTCAGGAAGATGCTGGAGAACGAGGACTTCAAGGAAAGGTTTGCGATACGGTTCAATGAATTGGCCTTCACAACTTTTTCCTATCATCGAGTGAAACCTTTCTACGACTATATCTATCAGGCCTTAGAGTATGCTATCCCTGATCAGATTGAACGCTTCAGTTCCCCACACACGCTTTCCTCGTGGGAGAACTATAGTATGCCTGTGACCCACTATTTTCTGATGTTGAGACCCGAGCAGGTTATCGCCGAGCTGAACGACTTCATGTCGGTTGAGGAGCCTGAGTCGATTACTGCTGAATGTTATCCCAATCCATTCAATGAAGAGATACGCATAAAAGTTGAATCGGAGGGCTTCGGCGCGAAGGAGATTGCCGTCTACGACCTGATGGGGAGAAAAGTGTTTGCCCAGCCTTGTTGCCTGAACAGAGGGCTTAACGAGATTGTGCTTTCTCCTGACCTTAATGCCGGTGTTTACCTCATGAGGTTGGGTGACCGGACTCTGAAAATCGTGAAACAAGGAGAGCCAGATTAATTGCATTGTTACTGTGTTTGTCGGTTTGCTTCGCTGCGGGAGCGCAAAACGACACCGTGCTGTTTTCAGCACGTGGCGGATTCTACGACGAGTGGGCGGCTCTACCCGGCGTATCGTACGGCTATAGTTGAATCTTACCGTGTTGGATTCGGTAGTTGACAATCCAGCCGGCATCGGCACGAAGTTGCTTTTCAAGGCTGACGCCTTTCTTCTCGGCTTTTTCTTGAATCTGTTGCATGGTGATGGGGTTGTTGCGCATTTGCTCCATCAGGTCGGCAATGAGTTGTTCCACTTTGTCGCGTTTGGCTTCGGGCTCAGGCATGTCGCGCAACAGGGGCTTGCCTTCTATGAGGTTGTGAGCCTCCATAAGCAGTACCTGCTCAAATGATGTATTTTGAATGATGGTCTGGCAAGTCTCGAGGTTCCACATCCACACAGAGTCCTTTTTTATCTCATTGATGGCCAGGATTTCTATGATTCTCGGGTTGCGTATCTTTGGGAGGGTGTCGGAACACAATGTTGGGAAATAGCGTTCAGAGTGGCTGTACATGATTTGGTCGGCAATGGGCCAAAGCTTTTGCCTGTAGTTGCTATCGGTGATGGGTGTCCCGAAAGATGCGATTGTGGCTGAATCGCACATAAGACTATCGATGAGGCGAACACGTTTTTCAGCGATTTCTTTCTCGTTAAAACAAAGGTTTACAAGAGCACGTTCGGCAAATCCTTCGGTGCCTTTGTTAATCTGGTTGCCCGTTGTGAACCAAACAATGTAATCAAAATCCAACAGCTTTTCCAATAGATTCAGTTTGGTGACGCTGACGGTTTGGTCCAGGTCTTTGCCATAGTAAGCTGTGGAGGCATAAAACCAGAACTCGGTGGTTTCAAACATCTCCTGAAAGGGAACAAAGTTATTCATCGACCAGAAATAGGAATTGCCGATGAAAAGCACCTTAGGCTTCACGCAGGTCGAGTCGTGTTCGATGCTGACCTTGTGTCGCGGATAGTAGCCGTACTGGTGTTTCATGGGAAATGCCAAGTTGAGGAGAAGTTCAAGGTCGTTGTCGTAGTCGTGATCTCGGTCACGCGTATGATAGGCTTCTCCTATCTTGATTTTAGGCAGATGAATGCCTTTCAATTCGCCCATGAGGCGCGACAACGAATCGACGGCATAGACGGAAGGGAAGATCCAATGCGCTCCCGCTTGGGGAATCAACGGATAGTCGACTGTGTCCTTGATCTTTTGGAACCAACGGGTCATCTCAATGTGTGGGAATCCCGTTTCTTCGAAACGTTGTGCAAAATAGTCACTGGCATTGAAGGTGGTCGTGTCTTTTTTGCCATCGGGGAGGAATTCGGGATAGAGGAAACTCTTTTCGGGAGCCATGAAGACAAGAAGCTCAACACCGTTTTCTCTCAAAATGTTGCGAGCCCAATTGAGGTATTTCACTTCTTGGTCGAATTTTTCCTTAGCCTCGTCTGTGGAGGAATGCCAACGCAATAGTTCTTGTCCGTAATAGTCCCTCACGCTTTGGGGATAATAAAGCCATCCTTGTTTTCCGCCAACAACATCCTTCGCATAGGTTTTATGGTAAAAATCCCAGAGATATTGGTTGTAAAGCCTTATGATGGGCTCTCTGAAACCAATGTGCTGGCTCGTGTATGCCTCCGCTTGCTTGGCGTAGGCTCCTGAACGGTACCTGTCAAAGTCGAATTTAGGTTTTTCCGTTGCTACCATAACGCCATTGAGCGGTTTTGGGTGGAATAGATGAAGCCAACCTTGCAGCATGGGCATGAATCCCAACGCCATGAGCAGGATGAACAATACAAGGTCGTATTTCGGCTTCTTTCCCATTTAGTTTTGCTGTTTTTGCTTGTCCATTTCGATGGCATAAATGGCGTTGAGGCGAAGCATTTCGTCGAGGTCGACACCACGCTCAATGGCCTGCTGCTTGACGCTTTCGAGCCATTCGGGCACACTCTTGATGCGCTCTATGGTCTCTTCGATCATTTTCTGCCTTCGTTTGCCATCGCGGTCAATGAAAGCCTCGTTGGCGGTCTCGCAGAAGCCAAACATGTAGTCGTAAGCATACACGGAAGTGGTGATAATCATCACGAGGTCGACCTGGTCTATGACATTGTAGGCTTCAAGGTAGTCGCTTACCTTGCCTAAAAACTCGATGTCTTTGGTGATGACTTCGTCATCGTATTTCCAATATTCGCAGCGGTCGAAGGCATCGGCAAAAGTTGACTCGTGCAGCTGTATGAAATAACTATCAGCGATGACGAGGATGTTGGGTTTGCGTAGATTGGTGTCGCTCAATGCCATGACAGGCTGGGGCACGGCAGGTTTGCGTATAGGCAGCAGTAGATTCATCAGGCTTTCGATTTCGCCGTCCTGTTTCGAGTATTTGGTGGTCAGATTCTCGTCGACGCAAACGATGTGCGGCATCTCCTGTCCAATGAGGCTACCTATCTTCGATAGAATCGAATCGGCCACAAAGGGGATGGTGCTTTCGGCCCAGTGTGTGCCGTAACGAGTGTACAAGGGGTATTTCGTTTGTCCTTTCAACGACTTGAAATAACTCAGGAAATCGATATGTGGGATGCCGTTTTCCTTGAAGAGTTGGGTGTAGTAGTCCTGAACGCAGAATGACATGATGGAGTCCTGGTATTCTTGTGGCATGTATTCGGGATAGACCCAGGTCTTGGAAGGAGCTTCCACGAAGAGGAAAGCGGTGTTGTGTTGCTTCAGGCTGTCGATGAGCACCAAAGTCTTTTCGATGTCTTTTTGTGCCTTCGTTTTGAAGTAGTCCTCCGAGCCATAGCAGTCTTTCAGCGTTTTGCCCTTGATTTCGTCAAGATAGATTTGGAGATACATCTCTTTGTTGAGTCCAGGAACGAGGGTGTTGTTGGTCGGCTTGCTGAAAAGCGAGAACAGACATTGGTTGTAGATTCTTATGCAAGGCTCTCGGAAGCCGCTGTTGCGCTTGGCGTGGTCAGTCAGGTAGTTTTGGAAGGTGCCATCGTGGTAGGTCTTGAACGACAACTTCACGGGATGCTCATTGGGGACATAGCCCGACAAAGGTTTCATCTTGATGACATGGGTGAAGCCTTGAAGCAAGATGGCAGTAAATGCCACAAGGATGATAACGAATTGTATGAAGAAGTGCGGTTTCTTGTTCATGGCTCAGAATCTAAAGTAAATGAAGGGGTTGAAATCGGAAACACACAAAGAACCTGCGGAGAGGATGAACAAGACCAAAGTGATGGCGAACATGGTCCACGAGAGCGGTTTGGAGTAGCTGTCGGCGAAAATGCGGTCTTGAAGCTTTTGTCCGAAGGGGACAAGAGTGAGGAAGGAGAACACGACGGCAAGTACAAAGACACACCAGAATTGTGCGTCGCCAGCCACCGTCAAGCCACCTTTGAAAGCGAACAATGCTTGATAGAACGCGCCTGCATCGGCAGCCGTGTCGACGCGGAAGAGTACCCAGCCCATGGCCACCAGGAAGAAGGTGATGATGACCGACGGAATGGTGCCGATTTTCTTTAAAGTGTTCTTCAGGAAGAGCTTGTCGGCGCAGATGAACAAGCCGTGGAAGGCGCCCCAAAGGACGAAGTTCCACGAAGCTCCGTGCCAGAGTCCTGAAAGAAGGAAACAGAGCCACAGGTTAAAATACATGCGTCCCTTGCCCTTGCGGTTGCCGCCAAGCGGGATGTAGAGGTAGTTCATGATGAAGTTGCCCAAGGTGATATGCCAACGTTTCCAGAACTCGGTGACGCTGCGGCTGGTGTAGGGGTCGTTGAAGTTCTCGGGGAAGCGGAAGCCCATCATCTTGCCCAAGCCGATGGCCATGTCGCTATATCCTGAGAAATCGAAGTAGATCTGGAAAGTATAGGCGAGGATGCCGATCCAAGCTGTGCCCGTGGCCAAGTCGCCGTATGCCATGCCAAACACTTGGTCAGCGTAGGCTGCCATGGTGTTGGCGATGAGTACTTTCTTTGCCAAACCGATGACGAAACGGTAGAAACCCACCACGCGGTCTTCCAT
>CACXIM010000085.1 GCA_902767725.1 uncultured Bacteroidia bacterium
ATGAAAATGAATGACAGGTTTTTGTTGACGCCACCCGTAGAAATGGACTTTTCGTTGACTTTCACGGGGAGCACGGCGTTGGGATGGATGATACGCTTCAACTCAAGCACCGAGTTTTTCACGAAAATGAGATGGCGGAAGATCTTCACACCGCCAGAAGTGGACCCCGAGCAACCTCCTATGAACATCAGCAGGAAGAGGACAATCCACAGGAATGAAGGCCAAACCGTATAGTTGCCGACAAAGAAGCCCGTGGTGGTCAGCGAAGAGATGACGCTGAAGAACGATTGACGGAAGGCGTTGCCGAAGCTCATCTGACAAACGAACACCAACACCAATCCAATGCCTATGCCGATGATTAAGATGTAGAGCAAAAAATTCCTGAATTCCTGATTCTTGAAGAGGGTAAACGACTTCCAACTTAAGGAGAGCAACAACAGTGAGAAGTTACAACCCGACAGCACCATGAAGACGCTCACCACGACTTGTGAGTAGTTAGAGAATGCCCCAATGCTTTCCGTTCGAGTAGAGAACCCCCCCGAGCTGATGGTACTCATCGAATGGCAGATGGCGTCGTAGAAGTCCATGTCGCCAAAATAGAGCAATAGCGTTTCCAATAGGGTGAAAAACAGATACAAGCCCCAGATGCGCCTGACGGTGTGCATGATGCGAGGGTGCAGTTTGTCGTAGTTGATGCCATTGATCTCAGCCACAAAGAGTTGCATGCCGCTCATGCCGAGATAGGGTAGGATGGCAACGGTAAACACGATGATGGCCAAGCCTCCCAGCCATTGGGTCATGCTGCGCCATAGGAGGATGTCCTTGGGAAGGCTTTCGATCTGGGTCATGATGGTGGCGCCAGTGGTGGTGAAGCCCGACAAAGCCTCAAAGAATCCGTCAGTGAAGTTGGGAACGCTCTTGCTGAGCAGATAAGGCATGGCGCCAAACAGCGAGAGCACGAGCCATGAGATGCAGACGACGTAGACGCCATCGCGTGAGGTGGTCTTTTCGTCTTTGTGGTTGCGCGTGGCGATGAGGAGGATGAAACCGGTCAGCAGGGTGATGAGGGCCGAGAAGGGCATGCTGAAGGCATACAGCCCGCGATGCAGGTAGGTCACGGGGAGTACCGTCAGCATGAAGAGGCCTTCGATGAGCAACAGCTGGCCTTCGATGCGGAGGACTAAAGGATGGTTTATTTTAGTTTTCCACTTCATCGGTTGTTTTTTGTCACAAAACCTACAAAACCCTCAAAACCTTTTGTTAAAGCTGGGGAAAGCGGCCAACTGGCCCGCTTTCCGGCGGCAACGCGGTTGCGTGCCGCCACACGCTTTTCTTTAGGTTTCATCATTGTTTTGCAAGTTTTGTTTGTTTTGTGATTCCTGAAAAAACTAATGGAATAAGCGTTCAACAGCGGGGATGCCGGCAGGCAAGGCCAAGACCACCACCTGGTCGTCGGCCTCGATTTGGAAGTCGTCGTTGGCAATGAAGCTCTCGCCATCGCGGGTGATGCCGCAGATGACGGCATCGAGGGGCATGGCCAGCTGCCCGATGGTCTTACGTGTGACCGCCGAGCCAGCTCTCACCTGAAACTCCACGATGTCGGCATCGATGCCGCTGAGGCTCTTCAGCGTGGAGACCTTGGCGCCAAGGGTGTATTTCACCATGTAGCTGGCCGCGATGAGTTTCTTGTTGATGATGGAGTCGATGCCGATGTTTTGCGAGATGTCGATGTAGTCGATGTTCTCAACGAGGGCGATGGTCTTCTTCACGCCGAACGACTTGGCTTGCAAGCAAGTCAGGATGTTGGTCTCGGTGTTGTCGGTGACGGCAATGAACGCATCCATGTCTTTGATGCCCTCGTCCTCAAGCAGGTCGAGGTTACGGGCGTCGGCATTGACGACCAAGGCTTCCGAGAGGTAGTTAGTCAGGTCCATGCAACGCTCCTTGTCGATTTCCAAGATCTTGATGTTCAGGTCGTGTTCGAGGCGTTTGGCGGTGATGCGACCCACACGGCCACCGCCTACGATCATCACGTTGTGGACGTTGATCTGCTTCTTGCCGCTCAGTTTGATGATGTCCTTGATGGCATGCGGCTTGGTGACCACATACACCATGTCGGCCACAGGGACAAAGGTACTTTGACGGCGGTGGATGGCCGCGATACGGAATTCGATGTGTTCGTATTGGTCGATGACCTCGTCGACGGTCTTGCCGAGGATTTCGGCCTCTGGCTCCAGCTTCACCATGAAGAGTTGCAGGTTGCCGCCTGCAAAGTCGTAGGTCTCCGACGAGGCGTTTTTCTTCAGCAGCGAGATGATCTCTTGTGCGGCGATGTCTTCTGGCGACAACAGTCCGTCGATGCCGAGGTCTTGGTACATGCGCCACACCTCGGGACTGAGGTTCTCCATCGTGTTGACGCGGGCGATGACTTTCTTGGCGCCCAGTTTCTTGGCGATGATGCCCGTCAGCAGGTTGATGTGCTCGTCGTGAAGCACGGCAATCATGAGGTCGGCCTTTTTCACGTTGGCGCGTTGCAGCACGGCGGTCGAGGTGGAGTCGCCTGTGATGGTCATCAAATCGCTGTGCGATTCCATCATCTTCAGCAGTTCCTCGTGCGGGTCCACGATGGTGATGTTATGGTTGCTGCGCACCAAGGCCTCCGCCAAGTGCATGCCTATGTGTACTTTTGCAGACAGATATAAGTCAGGATTTAGGTATGACTTTCCGAAAGTCCGCGCGGTGGCCCATCGTTTAAGTACGACTTACCTCCTGCATTCTGCGGCAAACATCATCGGATGGGAAATGGCGGCTGCCAAGCCCTTTATTACTCCGATTGAAAGCACTCTGTACAAGCGATTGCTTCAAGCAATAATGACTTTATTACAGAGTGCTTTTTTATGTTTGAATGACAGTAATGCAGTATTGTACTTTGTCTTTTGTTCGCCTAACAATACCAACTATCAATTTGACTTCACCCACACCTGGCAAGTCATATTTCATCCACAATAGTTTGTTGAATTGTTTTTGGTTTTTGTTATTTGGTTTGGCTTTTACCATGCGATACTTTTTCGCCATGGTTAAAATGGAATCCAATTGGAGTACTGCCAATGTGGAGAGATAACTCTTTGCAGCTTGATGACTGGTCTCATCAATGGAAACAAATCTTATATTGATGTAATCTTTTAAGTCAAGGTTATACCTTTTTTGCGAGGGGTTTTTCTTTTTCCAATCTTGATAGAATTGCCAAATGATTTCTTTCCTGGTTTTGAAGTCTTCTTTACTTTCTCCTGTTGGAATCTCAATGGTCTTCCTGTCTTTTGCATCCATAATAATACGTTTAGTATTTTTCGCTGCAAAGATGCAGCCCTTGTCAAGACCTATCCGTTGATTAAACGTTTGTAGTCGACTGTAAGCGTTTGTTGTCGTTTGTTGTCGGGTAGATTATTGATTTTCAATAAAAAAATATTGAAATCGTTTTTGTGCAGCTGCAATGATGTTACAGCCCTACGCAATAGGGGGTAGGGCTGTCGTACCACGGCAGCCGCACAACGAAATGGTAATTTTTACAGGAAAACCCCTACCAAATATCCGACCAAGTGACCGAAATCACGTGGTTGGTGGATTTCTCGCTCTCCTTGAAGACATTGGCCATGCCGAAGGTGTAGCGCACCTCGACGAACCAATAACTCAACGCCGCCGTGAGGCCATAGTCGATGCGGTTGAAACTGCCTGTCTCCCACGGGGTGATGTACTGCTGTTTCTTCTTGCCTTTCACTTCCATCACGTCGTTGCCGCCTCCGCAAAAGCCGATTTGCGGTCCGATGCGCAAACGCGGTATCATGGATTCGTCTTCGTCGTCCTCTTTCCATTTGCGGAGATAGATGTTGAGCAGCAACGGCACGTTGATGTAGTGCGACTTCTCCATGAAACGGATGGTGTTGTTGCCGTCATCTAGGCCTTTCTTGGTGCTCATGCCTTGTCGCGAATACAGCACATCGATTTCAGCACCAAAGATGGAACGCTCAGGGATGAGGGCGATGCGCACACCACCCGTGAAGTCAGGGCGGAAGCGTGTGCTGTCGTTGCCGCTGATGTTCATGGTGCTGAAAGCCGGACCGAGCATCAAGCCGCCACCAAGACGCTGGGCAAAGAGCGGTGAAAGCATCACTAACGAAAGCAAAAGCAGAAATATCAGTCGTTTATAAGTCATCCAATAGACATGTTTAAACTGCAAAATTAAAAGATTTGGTTGGATTTGTTCATTTATTTCGATGTTTTTTGTTTTTGTATTCGAATTAATCATATTTTTGCAGTAAAATATGAAAAATCATACTAATCACAAAAATCAAATCAATATGGTAACAGACAACGGAAAATACATCTTTGGTGTAGTGAAAGTGGGTGATCGCGGACAAATCGTCATCCCCAAGGAAGCTCGCGAGGTTTATGGAATCAAGGCAGGCGACAGCCTTCTGGTGCTTGGCGACACGAAAGGCATGGCCGTCATCAAGACCGAGATTTTCCAGGACAAAATCGATGAAGTTTTAGGGGAGGGCAAATGATGGCACGCAAGCATTGGATTGATAATCTGCGTTGGGTGACGGTGCTTTTGGTGCTGTTCTACCACGTCTTTTATTTCTACAACAACAAGGGCGTCTTCGGTGGCATCGGCGGCTTTGGCGAATACCCAGAATGTAAACAGTATCAGGATGTCGTCATGTATATCCTCTATCCTTGGTTTATGCCGCTTTTGTTCCTTTTGGCAGGCATCAGTGCGCGCTATGCCTTGACGAAACAGTCGGCCAAGAAATGGTTTGGGTCGCGCACCCGCAAGCTGTTGGTGCCTGGCACTATCGGTTTGTTCGTGTTCCATTGGATGGTCGGTTATTTCAATACCGTTGTGGCCGAAAGGCAAGGCGTGTTTGACGGTGTGCCCGCCATAGCGAAGTATTTTATCATGGCTTTCAGTGGCATTGGTCCGTTGTGGTTCATCCAAGTGCTGTGGCTGCTTTGCTTGGTGCTGCTTTTGGTGCGGGTGATCGACAGAAAAGACAAGATTTGGAACTGGTGCGGGAAGGCCAATCTCGTTGTCATCATTCTGCTGGGCGTGCTGTTTTGGGCTGGTGAACAGACCCTCATCAAGAATCCCCGACCAGCGACTTTGGACGGTCTATTAAACTTGTACAAGCCACTTTTCTATCTGGTACCTTTCCTGTTGGGCTATTTCGTGTTCTCGCACGACGAGGTACAAGAGAAACTTAAGAAAGCATGGATTCCGTTATTGGCTTGTGCGGTTGTTGCAGGCACGGTGCTGGTTGTCACCACCTTCGGACAGGACAACACTTCACCCCAATATCTGGGTAGCCCGCTCAATTGCCTCTATGGCTGGCTGATGTGCCTGGCGATGATGGCCTGGTTCAAGGCGCGCTTCGACCGCACGAGTGCCTTCGCAGGTTATATGACGCGCTCCAGTTATGGTATCTATATCCTTCATTATCTGGTAATTGCCGCATTGGGGTATATGATGAAACAATACACCTCGTTGGCACCATGGATGATGTATGTCATCCTTTTCGTGGCGGTGATGACCATTCCTGTGGCATTATACGAAATCATCAGAAGAATTCCAGTAATAAGATGGTGTGTTTTGGGTGAGACAAAGCGATAATGTGTATTTTTGCACAATCAATCGCTTACCCCAACTATGAATCCCGTCGCCCTCCGATTACTCAACCAGCAGCTCATCAGCCCGCAGTTTGACAAGCCCGAAGCGGTAGTCAACCACATGGGCGCGATGCAGGCGCAGGAATATCGCCTGATGCGCTGGGGGGTGGCGATGCGTACCAAGAAACCCTCTTCCAAAGCCTTTGAGAAGGCCTTCGACAGCGGGCAGATCATCCGTCTGCACCTGATGCGCGGCACTTGGCAACTAGTTTCTGCTGAGGATTATTGGCCCTTGCTCGAACTTTGTTCGGCCAAGGCGTTGGCGGTCATCAAAGGCTGGATGAGCAGCAATAAAATCAGCATTCCCGAAGAAGAGGTGAAACGCATCAGGGAAATCCTTGTCCAGACGGCTGCCGAAAAGGGCAGTGTCACCAAGGAAGACTTCGTACAGGCATTGGCGGAGAAAGACATCCACATGGACGACCATCGCCTGTCGTACCACATCCGCTATGCCGAACTGTCGGGCACGCTTTGCAGCGGCAACTTGTTGCCGATGAAAGCCACCTACGCCCTTGCTGCCGATAAGGTGAAAACCCATGTCAAGATGGATCGCGATGAAACCTTGGCGATGCTTGCACGGAAATATTTCCAAAGCCGCCAGCCAGCCACCTTGGAGGATTTCGTTTGGTGGTCGGGGCTGAATATCAACGAATGTAGGCGGGGGATTGAAATATTAGGTGATTCCCTGCATGTAGAGACGCAAAATTTTGCGTCTCTACCACGCAGGGAATTCTATTTCACCAACGATTGTCGCACCCGCGGTTTCCGCAAAGGCAAATATCTCCTGATTCCGCCTTACGACGAATACCTCATCGGCTACAAGAGCCGCGACATCGTCCTTTCACCTGACTATAGCCACAGGGCACACAACAACAGCGGCATCTTCCAGCCTATCATCGCCCATGATGGCGTGATTTGCGGCAACTGGACGCCTTTCAAGGATGACCTACAAGCCACATTCTTCATGGTTGAGCATGTGACTGACCTCCAAGAGGAATGGAAACGATACAAGACATACCAACTAAAATGAAAAGAATATGAAAGAAAAACCTTCGTCCGGCATCAAACAGTTTCTGTTGACGCTTCTCGCGACAACCTTCTCCATCATACTCACCTTCGGCACCTCGGCTATCATAGATAGACGCCATAAAGCGGCCGCCAAGAAAGAAATGGTCATGATGATCCTCTATGACTTTGACAAGACCATTGAACAATTGGAAAATGCAAGTTCCGCTTTTAAGAAGGCAAAACGGAATCAACAGGAGCTTGCCTTTCATCCGGAGTATTTCGACAGCCTTCGTTTCCAATTTGCAGATGCTTTGAAGGTTTCCCAAATGGAATTGTCTGAAACGACAGAAAACATTTTTTCCTCCAATATAGAGACTTTCAATACCCTCGGCAATGTCAATTTTGTTCATGAGGTTTCTTCTTTCTACAGTATGCGCCATAAATACGAAGAAGACCTATTGGTTGGATATAAAAAAAAGGTGACGGAGTTAAGATTAACAGAGTCTGTAGGAGAAATTTTCGAATTTGACTTTCCAGATTATTATTTTATGAACCAACTTTATTTAAACGCCTTGAAGAATGCACGAGACCTTTGCATGAAAATGATGAAGGTCAGCGAGGATGAAATGAAAGAATTCAGCAACCAACGCGTGGTGAATGAAGATCATGGAGAAGATTATGGAATCTCTAATGAACAGTTGATAAAAGAGATGTTTGAGGAAGAGGAAATTCTCAAACAGGCCATAGAGAAGCTTGAACAAAACCAATAAGCCATAAAAATGAACATCAGTTTGGAACAACCCAAAGATTATCGAGAAGTAGAGAACCTCACGCGCGAGGCGTTTTGGAACGTCTATCGCCCAGGATGCTTAGAGCATTATGTACTTAACCAATACAGAACCAACCCCAACTTCATCCCGGAACTTGACTTTGTGATGGAGGAAGACGACAAGATCATAGGTCACATCATGTTCTCAAAAGCCGAACTTATCTTGGATGATGGTACCAAGAAGCCCTCGTGGACCTTCGGCCCCATCAGCATCCATCCCGACTACAAACGCAAAGGCTACGGGTTGAAGCTTTTGAATTATGCATTGGATAAAGCGCGTGAAATTGGTGTCGGTTTTCTCTGCATGGAGGGCAACATCGACTTTTACAAGCACGCAGGCTTCGTCCTCGCCAGCAAATTCAAGATCCATTATCACGATGAGCCGCGCGATGCCGAAGTGCCTTATTTCCTTGCCCAGGAACTCATTCCCGGTTGGCTTCAGAAAGCAGGCATTACGGAGGCTACATATTGTCCGCCAACAGGCTATTTTGTCGCGGATGAGAATCCAGAAGCATTTGAGGCCTATGAGGCGACTTTCCCGAAAAAGGAAAAACTTCGCCTGCCCGGACAATTGGGATACGAAGGATAACTATGAAGTGGTTATTAGCTGTGTGCCATTTGATTTTTGCAATTATGAATTTTATAAACAAATAAACTTATGGAAATGAAATTTTGTCAGAGCTGCGGAATGCCGCTCACCGATGAAGTCCTGGGCACCAATGCCGACGGAAGCAAAAACGAAGATTACTGCATGTATTGCTACAAGGATGGAGCATTCACTCGTGACTGCACGATGGATGAGATGATAGAGTTTTGCTCGCAGTTCGTGGATGAGGTGAATAAGAACATGCCCAAACCTATGACCAAGGAAGAATATAAAGGTATGATGCGGCAGTTTTTCCCGATGCTGAAGCGTTGGAAACAGTGAATTCATGGCGCAACGGACAGCATTAATTATTGGCGCAGGCATATCCGGACTTACCACGGCTGTCTATCTGCAGCGTTCAGACATCCAGACGCTTGTTTTGGAGAAAGCCGCTGGACCGGGAGGAGTCTCCACCAGCTGGAAACGCAACGGCTACACTTTCGAGGGTGGCATCCACTGGCTTATCGGAGCCAAGAAGGAGATTCCTCTGCATCAGATTTGGTTGGAAACTGGTGCGTTGCAGGTAAACAACCCCGTCTTTTTCAAAGATCCTATCTATACCTTGGTGGACGAAAAAGGTACCATGCCGCTGTTTCGCGACTTGCATGGGTTGGAAGTCACTGGCTTTAGGGACAAGTTGGCCTTGTGGCGTCTCCGTTTTCACTTGGCCTATTTCAAGAATTTCCATCAGCCTATCAGTGATTTACAAGGCCTAAAAGTTCGAAACCCCAAGCCGTTTTCCGTTTGGGAATATGTCAAGATGCTGCCTGCCGTCCTCGTCACGCCGTTTTTGATGGCCCAGTCGGCTCGTGCCTATGTCAAATGGTTCAAGAATCCACGGATAAGGGCGCTTTTGGCCGCCGTCGTGGAGCCTGACATCAATGCGTTGTCGTTCATCTACACCCTGGGCACCTTTCATGTGGGCGACAGCGGCTATCCCAAGGGTGGTTCACTGCGCATGGCACAGAATATGGCCGACACATTCAAAGGTTGTGGTGGAGAAATCCGATACCAGACCACAGCGACGGAGGTTTTCCTTGAAGGGAAACAGTGGTCGGTTCGTACCAAGGACGAGGTGCTTACGGCAGATGTTGTAGTTGTTTCTGCGGATGCCCGAAGTGCCATCGACACGCTTTTCAAAGAGCCGTTACAGGATAGTTGGGCCAAAAGGATGCGGTCGGGGCTTCGTACGACCCAATGTATGTTTCTCGGTGTCGGAGTCAAGGCCGATTTGTCCTCATGGCCCCGCTCCATGCAGATTGTGTTGCCTCATCCTCTGCAAGCCGCCAGACGCACTTACCAAACGATTGTTGTGAACAACTATGCCACAGAGGAAGGCTATGCTCCCGAAGGTTGCAGTGTTATCACTTGTCTGCTTCACGGGCCCACCTATGGTTATTGGAAGGCGGCCAAAGAGGACGGCAGCTATGCAGACAAGAAAAAAGAGGTGATGACAGACTTCATCGAAACCATCAGCGAGGTGATTCCTGAAATCAAGGATGCCGTGGCTGCGACCGACATGGCCACGCCGCTCACTTACGAGCGTTATTGCAGCACCTTCGAAGGCAGCTACATGACGGACTGGCCGCCCTTCCGACGCTTGTACCACGCGCCTGTCCGTTACCGCGAAGGCTTATATTTTACGGGGCAACGGACGGCCTATTCCGGCGGACTTCCCCCGGCAGCCCAAAGCGGTCGCACCACAGCACAGACTGTTTGCAAAGACCTTGGCGTGGAGTTCGTTGGGGCATAATTCAGCATGGAAAAGATGAAGCTCAATCGCATTCCTCCAGCCACTTTTCCAGTATCTTGCAGTATTTGTCGGTTTGCTCGACGAAGCAGGTGTGGCGTGCGCCTTTGAAGACTTCCCAGCGGCTGTTGGGGATGTTCTCGTAGAGCGAGGCAGCCACTACAGGGGTGCAGATGTCGCGGGTGCCGCTGCAAATCAGGCAGGGTTGCGTGATTTGGTGCAGGCGGTCGGTGTATTCGAAGTCGGCCAGATTGCCTAAGGGTTGGTATTCGTTAGGCCCCCAGCCGTAGAGGTAGGCTTCGTTGCCGGCGCGTTTCGGGCGACGGATACACTCTGGCGAGTTTTCGTCCACGCTGATGACATAACGCTCATAATAATGCTCGTTGGCGTGGAGGTAGTCGGGGTCGTCCCATTTTCCCGTGGCTTCGGCGTGGCGGATGGCTTCTTGGTCTTCTGAAGACATGTATTTGATGAGGCGGTGCTGCTCGCTGGCCCACAGCGAGCTGGAGGCATGGCCCGAAGAGAGGATGACCGACTTGATGCCCTTGGGCTGGCAGGCATGGCGCCCCACGACTGGCCGAGGAGGTGGAGCTGGTCGAGGTGCAGGTATTCACGCAAGGCGATGAGCTCGTTGATCCAAGTCTCTTGGGTCCACAGTTCGGGATGGCCGTCGAGATAGGAGTTGCCGCAGCCAATCTGGTCGTAGGAGATAACCTGACGGCCCGTATCGGCGATTCGGTCTAGCACTTCGAAATAGTTATGCGTGCTGCCTGGTCCGCCGTGCAGACAAAGCAGCGCGGGCTTGTTTGAAGGTTCACCGACAATGCGGTAATACGTCTGGTAGCCGAGATAAGGCATGTAGCCTTCTTGAATGGGGTGATTCATGGGGTGAGGTGTTCGTTTTTATTCGTTTTTATCCGTTTGTTGCAGTCTGAATATCTCTTTTTGCTGCTCGATTTCATGTTTAAGTTCTTCTTCCGATGGAAGATAGGTCAAATACTTGGCCTGGAAAAGTCGTGCATTGTCATGTAGTACCGAATATCGAGCCATGTCTTCACTGGTATCGGAACAAAGTATCAAGCCAATAGTGGGATTGTCGCCTTTGGGTCGTTTTAGGTCGTCATACATCCTGACATACATGTCCATTTGGCCGACATCCTGATGGGAAATAGCCTCTGTCTTCAGGTCGATCAATAAGAAGCATTTCAAGTAATAGTTGTAAAACACGAGGTCAATAAAAAAATCGCCCATATCGGTTCGGACATGTTGTTGTCGGGCTACAAAAGCATATCCTTTCCCTAATTCCATGACGAACTGCTGGATATGGTCAATAATAGCTGTTTCCAACTTGGTTTCGGTAAAGGCTGGGTTCGGGGCAAGGCCAAGAAACTCGGCTACTATTGGATTCTTCACAAACTCTTTCGGGTCATTTTGAAATTCGGCGGTAAGTTGGTGCATTTCGTTGATGACAGGCTGCTTGTCTTGGGATTGCAACAGGCGGAAATAGTATTGGGAAGCGATATTGCGGTGCAGTGTGCGTGTGCTCCAAGTCTCCCTCAAGGCTTCTTGCTCATACCATTGGCGCGCCTCACGGTTTTCGACTCGAATCAGTTCGCGATAATGAGTCCAAGGTAGTAATTGTTGACTCACTGCGTCAACTTTTTGGGATTGTTGACTCACTGCGTCAACAATTTCAGGGAAAAGGCGGAAAAACTTGATGTAGTTGTAAAGTGAAATCCTGTCGTAGCCTTTGCCAAACTTCGATGTGAGTTTTTCCGACAGCCGTTGAATGACCTGTTCGCCATATCCAGCTCTTGCTGCTCCATCCAATTCCTCGCGGGCAATTCTTTGTCCAATCTGCCAATTCCGTATGGTAAGGGCAACGTTAATCGCCCTTATGGCTTTGTTTTGGGCCTGTTCAATGATGGCGCAGGTATCTTCAAAAAGGATGTCGAATTGCAATTGTCCGTCATTTCCTATGATGATGTCTTCCATGATTCCACGGTTTAAGGCGTTTTTTCTACTGCAAAATTAGATATTTTCCTCAAAAACACATCAATGGGCAAGCGCGACAAAAGCAATTTGTTCGTAAAAATCGATAATAGATGATTTTATTCTTTGCCGTACCCCAACATCGCCTCAATCGGCACCGTGCTGTCCATCAAGCCGATGCGGGTGTCGGAGGCGTGGCGGTTTACGCCAGTGTATTCCAATGAGGCATCCTCGTAGCGGCGGAATTTTAGGATGGCGTCGTTCATTTGGGCGCGGTTGAAGACACCGACACGCAAAAGCAGGTCGAAATCATCGATGGTCAGGCCTGTGACGCGCTCAAATAATCTTGGTTCCAGTTTGCGGATGACATCTTCTAAACTTTCTTCACGATAATCAGTGAGGTACATGAAGATGGGGATTCTGGTGGCGAATTTCATTAGTTTTTCCTGCACCTCGCGCCGCTTGGAACGGTATTCTTCTCCTCGGCGGTGAGTTCTTTCTTCTTCTTGGGGTCGTTATTCTCGCCCGCCTCGCGCTTCAACTTCTTGATCTTCTCGGCTCGGTTGACAATGTTTTCGATGATGTCGCTGCCCAAGGCACGGAAGCCCTCAATCTTCATGATGGTGGCCAATGCCTCGGGATTGTCAAGTACTCTTTGAAGGGTGGCGTTATCGACATTGACTAATTGTGCGCTGTTCCAACGACGGGCAAGCAACGTTCCACTGGTGCCGTTATCGACAAAGTCAAGTATCTCTGTGGCATCCACCCTTTTCATGGAACTGCCATCGAATTGCAAGATGGGCAGGAAGTTGATGAACTCATCCACCTTGTCGGTGATACGACGGTTGCTGTCCACGTCCAATTGGTTGGCGTAGGTCACCACTTCGCGCAGGGCACGGTTGGGGGCGAAGTCGAACACATAGCATGTAGGCTTGAGGATGGTATGCTTCGTGGGGTCGTCTTTATCGGTGGCCGTCCATGGGCTTTGCACACGGAAGGCCGTCTGGAAGTAGGTTTCGGGACTTGAGCAGTTGCGCAACATCAACAATCCTCCCAACGGACGCAGCGTTACGCCTGTGGTCAGTTTGCCGCAGGTCAGCGTGATGGTGCGTGTTTTCAAAGGGTTGTCGCCCATGGCCTCGCGCACTGGTCCGAGAGCATCGATTCCGATGCCAGCCTTCGTGCCGCTACAGTTGATGATGGTGTAGTTTTGATAGAAGCCGTTAGCCGGACGGTGAAGCAGTGCTTCCATGGCATCACACGAGGCCACATTAGGCAGGAACCACATCGTATGGGCACAAAGGTCAAGCAGACGGGTGTCCTCGAAGGGCAAAGCGGGTCGCACATTGAGCGGCGAACTGCCATCGCCAAAGATGGAGGCTTTGCCACGGATGATGTCGAGCCATTTTTGGACGGCTTTTTCATGAACAAATTTCTTTCCTTCTGCGCGGAAAAACTCATTGAGGTCAAAGCCGTCCATGTCCCATTGCTCAATCATGGCTCCAAGGTCTTGCGGCATCTGGTAGGTCATCATCACCATGGTGGGCATCTCCAGATAGGGACCGCCAACGGCTTCTTTCCGTGCCTGCTCATCTTGATAAGTCCAGTTAAAGATTTGGCTTTCCATAAACTCGCCTGTGGCCAATGCTCGGAACGGCGTACCGCTGAGGTAAAGGTAATGGTTGCCCGTGATAGGCACATCCTCGTCATCCCAAGCACGTCCGCTTTCCACATCAATGCCGCTTTCTGTCATCACCTCATCCTCCTCTGTCTGTCGCTTTTTGGCATCGGCATCCCCGAGGTCGAGCAAGCTCTTGGCGTTGTCGTTCCAAGCACCAAAATGGTACTCGTCCAGCACAATCAAATCCCAATTGACACAATGCACCCACTCGTTTTTAGGCTTGATGTTACCATAGCGGTCTCTGCCGAGGTAGTCTTGAAATGATCCAAAGACAACCAATGGTTTTGGTGAGGACAACGACGGAAATTCTTCATCCATGCGACTGCTGTAATACCGCCAGCCTTCGAAATCACGGTGGCGTAGCAGGTCGTCGCGCCATGAATCTTCCACGGCGGGTTTGAAGGTGAGCACCAATACACGTTTGGCATCCATCCGTTTGGCAAGTTGATAGGTGGCGAAGGTCTTGCCGAAACGCATCTTGGCATTCCAAAGGTAATGGCTGGGACGGTTAGGTTCCTCTATATCCATCTTGGCGAAGTAGTCGGCGGTTTGTTTTACTGCCTGTGCTTGTTCGTCGCGCATTGTGTAGTCGAGGTCACGATCCGTCTTCACCTGTGTGTCGCGGTGGCGCACGGCCACGTAGGCTGCCTGTGCTTCGCGTAGCGAGCAACGGCACCACTCACCGATGAGTTCCTTGCCCATGCGGCGCAAGCACTCGTGCAGGTCGTGGTCGCTGAAACTCTCGCCGCTGCCGTCGGCATAGAAGGCATTGTCGTGCCACAAAAGGTGGTAGGTCTTGTGTGGCTCGGTGATGGGGTGTTGTTCATCGATGCGTTTCCGCACATCGTCGCGGGTGGTTTGTCCTATCTTTATCCATCCTGGGAAGGATGTGTCGTCGTACATGTAAATCTGCGGTATTGTCCGCCGCTCGTTAGGAAGTATCTGGTCTATCGTCTGCATAATCAAAGTCTTTTGTCATCATTCCATTGGGCGAATCATGCTCTCAATAAAAGCAATCTCCCAAAGGAATCAGCCCAAATACACTACGAGTGACGTGCATTGTGCCTTTACCAAAATAGAGCAAAACCTTAAAGAAATTGGTTTCCATAAAGGTTTTACAATTCATTTGTTCCACTTTATTGCGGAATGGACCAATCACAATAAAAGTACCAGTACACACAACATTTGGACCCGCGAAGATTGGTTCAGGGTAGTTTATAGCATTTGTTGAATATGTACATGAGAAAAACGTTTTATACTTATCAATCCATGCAACATTTTGTGATACACTATTCCTTTTGATATAACCCACTTTCCTTTTTGCACCTCCTTTTATTCCGTAAACGCCATGAACTTCAACAGAACCATTATATGGCTTTTCTGATAATTGAGCTTCAGGCATTCTTTCGGGTTCATTAAAAAGAAAGGTGTTTACTCCAAATGGATTCATAGCTGACACGATATCGCCAAATTTCTCCTTTTGGTTCACTTTATCAAGTAATGAAAGTATTCGCCCATCACGTATGATATAATCAAAATGCTGATTTGTAAGAAATCTGTAATCCGTATGAACGGCTCCATCCTTTGAGTGAAACTCAAACTTCGTTTTTCCAGTGTATTTGTTTTCAATCAAGAAATAGCATACTCCACCGTCAATATGAACACCAGGAAAGCATGAGGCAGAGTCTTCAAAATCAACAATTACTTTTAAGCGCCTCTCTTGCGACATTTGCTGTCTGAATTCTTTTAGACCAAAACCTCCAACCATCCACTTTGATGGAATAATCATGCAAATGTAGTTGGCTTTGACTTTCAATGCTGTATTTACGAACTTATTATACACAGGAATGGCTCTGTCCGTACTGCCACCTCCACCAATACTCATCTGATACGGCGGATTCCCTATAATTACGTCAAATTGCATCTCTTTATGGAATATTTCTTTGATTGATTTATGGATAAAAGGATAAGCGTAGGTCTCGATAGTTTCTACGCGGTCGTATTGAGCACGATTGGCACCACAATGCTTACACTTGCCGTTCTCCCAAGTGTGTTGGCATCGCATATAGCGCAGGTTGCCTTGCGCATCATCGAAACAAGTGGCCACACTATACTCACCATTGGCCTGTTTGGTGCAATAGAGTGTGCGACGACTCATCTCAGCAGTGAGGTCGGTGCAGGCAATGCCGAAGACCTGTTTGGTCATAATGTGGTCGATGCGTTGTTGCAAGTCGGGAATCTGCTCTTCCAGCCCTGCCAGCAGCCGTTTGGCAATCTCGCGCAGGAAGACACCGCTCTTGCTGCAAGGGTCAAGAAAGCGC
>CACXIM010000086.1 GCA_902767725.1 uncultured Bacteroidia bacterium
AAAGGCAAGATGACCCAAGAGGCCGTCGATGCCCTGCTGAAGAACATCACCACCACTACCGACTACGCCACCTTCGCCGATGCCGACCTCGTCATCGAGGCCGCCGTCGAGGAGATGCAACTGAAGAAAGACGTCTTCATGGAGCTTGACGAGATATGCAAGCCCGAGACCGTCTTCGCCACCAATTCGTCCTCGCTGTCGATCACCGAGATCGCTGCCTGCACGAGCCGTCCCGCCCAATTCATCGGTATGCACTTCTTCAACCCCGCCGATCGCATGGCCCTCGTTGAAGTCATCAAAGGCCAACTGACCAGCGATGAAGTGACCAAGTGCATCGTTGACCTCGCCACCTCCATCGGCAAGCAGCCCGTTGAGGTGAAGGAAGCCCCCGGCTTCGTGGTCAACCGCATCCTCATCCCGATGATCAACGAGGCTGTCGGCATCCTCGCCGACGGCATCGCCAGCGCTGAGGACATCGACAAGTGCATGATGCTGGGCGCCAACCACCCGATGGGCCCTCTGGCTTTGGCCGACCTGATCGGAAACGACGTCAACCTCGCCATCATGGAAGTGTTGTACAAAGAGTTCGGCGACCCGAAGTACCGTCCTCATCCCTTGCTCCGCAAAATGGTGAGAGCCGGCTTGCTCGGTCGTAAAACTGGAGAAGGATTCTATAAGTATTAATTAGTGTGGAGTTAGGAGTTAGGAGTTAGGAGTATCGCGATGCGCGGCTCCTACTCCTCACTCCTCACTCTCCACTCCTAACTAACGAAAAAAATGGATTTTAGTTATTCAAAGACAGAACAGTTGTTCCTGCAGATGATCCGTTCGTTTGCGGAGAATGAAGTAAAGCCTTTGGCCGCCGAAGTCGATGATCAGGAGCGTTTCCCTGTCGAGACCGTCGAAAAGATGGGCAAACTCGGCATCATGGGTATCCCGATCCCGAAGCAGTATGGTGGACAGGGCGGCACCGTCCAGATGTACATCATGGCGGTCGAAGAGCTCTCGAGAGTGTGCGCCACCACCGGCGTCATCGTCTCGGCCCACACCTCGCTGTGCATGGCTCCCATCTTGGAGAACGGCACCGAGGAACAGAAGATGAAGTACCTGCCCAAACTCGCCTCGGGTGAATGGATTGGCGCTTTCGGCTTGACCGAGCCCAATGCCGGCACCGATGCCGCCATGCAGCAGACGACCGCCGTCGACGCTGGCGACAAGTGGATCCTGAACGGCACGAAGATCTTCATCACCAATGCATCCTACGCCAATGTGTTCATCGTCATGGCCATGACGGACAAGTCGAAGGGCACCAAGGGCATCTCGGCCTTCATCGTCGAGAAGGGTATGCCCGGCTTCAGTATCGGCAAGAAGGAGCTGAAGATGGGTATCCGCGGCAGCGCGACCTGCGAGTTGATTTTCGAAAACTGCGAAGTGCCGAAGGAAAACCTCCTCGGACCTCTTGGTAAGGGCTTCACCATCGCCATGAAGACCTTGGACGGCGGCCGTATCGGTATCGCCTCCCAGGCTCTGGGTATCGCCCAAGGTGCCATGGACGAGACTGTGAAATACACCAAGGAGCGTAAGCAGTTTGGCAAAGCCATTGCCCAGTTCCAGAACACCCAGTTCCAGATGGCCGACCTCAAGACCAAGGTTGAAGCTGCCCGTCTGCTCGTCAGAAGCGCTGCTTGGAAGAAGGATATGGGTCTGCCGTATTCAGCCGACGCCGCCATGGCCAAGCTGTTTGCCGCTGAAACTGCTATGGAAGTGACCACCAAGGCCGTCCAATTCCACGGCGGTTACGGTTACACACGTGAGTATCCTGTCGAGCGCATGATGCGTGACGCCAAGATCACTGAGATCTACGAAGGTACCTCGGAGGTCCAGCGCATGGTCATTGCCGGTCAATTGTTCAAGAAATAATAGGAGGGAAGCAGTATGAATATTATCGTTTGTATCAAGCAAGTTCCGGATACCACCGAAATCAAGATTGATCCGGTAAAGGGTACGCTGATCCGTGAAGGCGTTCCGAGCATCATGAATCCCGACGACAAGGGCGGTCTCGAACTCGCCCTGCGTCTGAAAGACCAGTTCGGCGCCAACGTCACCGTCGTTTCGATGGGACCTCCGCAAGCCGACGTCATCATGCGCGAAGCCTTCGCCATGGGTGCCGACCGTGCCATCCTTCTCTCTGACCGTAAGTTCGCAGGCTCCGACACTTTGGCCACCTCGTATGCCATCGCCGGTCTCTGCCGTACTTTGGACTATGACCTCATCATCGCCGGCCGTCAGGCTATCGATGGTGACACCGCACAAGTGGGTCCCGAGATGGCCGAACATCTCGGTCTGCCCCAAGTCACCTATGTCTGCGACGCCAAACTGCTGCCCAATGGCAACCTGCAAGTCCACAAGGAGAACGAAGACAGCGTCCAAGTCCTCGAAGTGGAAGGCAAGTGCCTGCTGACTGTCCTCGCTTCCGCCTTTGAGCCTCGTTACATGACCGTCAGCGGCATCGTCGAGGCCTACAACCGCGAGGTTGAGGTTTGGGGTGCCGACAAGATCGACTACGACGAAACGAAGCTGGGTCTCTCTGGCTCACCCACCAAGGTGTTCCAATCGTTCCCGAAGGCCATGAAGGCTCCGGGCGAGGTGCACGAAGTGAGCGAAGAAGAGGCTGTCGAGCTGATTGTCAACAAACTGAAAGAAAAACACATCATCTAAAAGTTACAGCCATGGAATTGAAAGATTATAAGAACGTATTCGTTTTCGCAGAACAGCGTGAAGGTAACATCCAATCCGTTGCTTTCGAACTTTTAGGAAAGGCCCGCGACCTCGCCGACACCCTCGGTGAGAAGGTTGTGGCTATGTTGCTCGGCTGCGGCATCAAAGACCAAGCCCAGAAACTGATTGAATTTGGTGCTGACGAAGTCATCGTCGCCGACTGCCCTGAACTGAAGGACTATCTGAGTGAGCAATACACCCAGGTCGTTGACCAGATCATCAAGGAGCGTTGCCCCAACATCGTGCTCTATGGTGCCACCACCATTGGCCGTGACATGGCTCCGCGTATCGCTTCGCGTCTGAAGACCGGTCTGACTGCAGACTGCACCAAGCTCGAAGTCGTCAGCGACGAAAAGAGCAACGGTGAGCCGCAGTTCCGCATGACCCGTCCTGCTTTCGGTGGCAACCTGATGGCTACCATCATTTGCCCCAACACCCGTCCGCAGATGTCGACCGTGCGTCCTGGCGTGATGCAGAAGCGTCAACGCGAGGTCGGCCGTCAAGGCGTGGTCACAAGTTTCGTCCCGACCTTTGACACCTCCAAGTTCAAAGTCAAGCTCGTTGAGACCATTAAAGAGGACAAGACCGTGGTCGATATCGCCGATGCCAAGATCTTGGTGTCCGGTGGCCGTGGCGTCCAGAACAAGGAAGGTTTCGACAAGCTGCAGGCTCTGGCAGATGTCATCGGCGGCGTGGTATCGTCATCACGTGCTATGGTCGACAACGGCGTGATGCCTCATGACCGTCAGGTGGGTCAGACGGGTAAGACCGTCCGCCCGAACCTTTACATGGCTTGCGGTATCAGCGGTGCCATCCAGCACTTGGCTGGTATGGAAGAGTCCGACTTCATCATCGCCATCAACAAGGACAAGTTTGCCCCCATCTTCAGCGTCGCCGACCTCGGCATCGTTGGAGACCTGCACAAGATTGTCCCCATGCTGACGGAGAGACTGAAGAAGGAAGTGGAGAAGTAATTTATTACTATCACATTCAGCAGAGGCACCATTTGGTGCCTCTGCTATTTTAATCTGTTTTCTTATGACCGACAACCAAAAGACCCTCGACCTCGCCTACGAAGCCGGTTCCATCCTCTTGGAGAATGGCGCCGAGATTTCGCGTGTAGAAGAGACTATGAAGCGCATCGCCAGTCATTATGGCGTGGAAGACGAAAGCTTCTTTGTGCTCAGCAACGGCATCATGGCCACGGGCAAGGACTACGCCCGCTCCAAATTCATCCCTATCAAGGGGGCAAGCCTTGACAAAGTGGTAGCCGTCAACCAACTCTCGCGCGAGGTGGAGCAGGGGCAATGCTCCTTGGAACAATTGGAGCAACGACTCAAAGACATCCGCGCCATGAAAGCCAAACCCGCGTGGGAGCAGATTTTGGCATCAGCTGTGGGTAGTGCGGCCTTCTGCATCATCTTTGGCGGCGGTTTCATGGATTGCCTTGCCTCGTTTGTCGCAGGGCTTGTGCTGTGGGTCTATATGTTGTTTGTCGCCTCCAAACGGCTGTCACGCATCGTGGGCACTGCCTCTGGCGGACTGTTGGCCACCTTGATTTGCTTCGGTATGTACCGCATTGGTCTCGGCACTCATTTGAGCAACATGATCATAGGTGCCATCATCCCATTGATTCCTGGTGTGGCATTCACCAATGGCATCCGCGATATGGCCAACGAGGACTACATCGCAGGTACCACGCGCCTCCTTGACGCCATGCTGTCTTTCTTCTGTATCGCACTAGGTGTGGCTTTGGCATTCATGCTTGACGAGAACATTTTCGGAGCGATGCATAAACTGGAAGGTCTTGTCGCCGACCCGCCGACCTCGAACTTTGTCGTGCAACTCCTCGCTGCCTTCTTGGGCACGGTGTCGTTTGCCGCGCTCTTTGGTGTGCCGCGTAAGTATTATCTCGATGCCGGTTTTTGCGGAACAATAGGATGGCTGCTTTATCTCGTCCTGACGCGTTACACCGCCATGTCGCCTGCCGAAGTCATCTTCTGCGCCACGGCCTTAGTGACGCTCACTGCCTTATTGCAGTCAATAGGGCGGAAGTGCCCGATCACGGTGTTCCTCATCAGCGGTATCTTTCCCTTGGTACCCGGCGCAGGCATCTTTTGGACGAGCTACAACATCGTCTCCAACCAGCTTCCCGATGCCCTCCACACGGGTTTTGCAGCACTCAAGGCCACTGTTGCCATCGCTTTCGGCATCCTTGCCGTGATGGAACTCAACGGAAAGGGCAGGATAGGGAAGTGGTTCAAAAAGAAGAAATAATGCTAAATAATTAAGACATTACTTTTGCATAATTTCTATTCAATCCAAGGATTATCTTGGAGTAAAGACTGTCGACAAACAAAAATCAATAATAGATAAGGTATTCGTATGCATCGGTGAAGACATCATCCAAATCGGGGATGCCACCGAACTTGTCTTTCACGTAGATTGTGTTTTCTACACGGGCGCGGCATACATTGCCTTCGTAAGTGTAGGTAGTGGTATAAATATCCATGTCGTTGACATGGCTTTCGTACACCAAACGTCCATATTCGTCCCTATCTTCGCCCTGATGAATCAGGTAATTGCCTGAGATTTCGGCATGTACGATACCAGTTTCTTCATCAACAGTATAATCGTATGTGATTTCATTATTGCCAATGATGATCTTCAAAATGCGGCCCTGGTCGTCATATTCGTAGATTTGGCCGGATTCCTCTAAAATCTTGGTACAACTTGCATCAGCATAGACAATGTCTTCCTCATAACCAGGTTCACAACTAAATGTGACATGTGCCTTATTGCCATCGTAAGTGTATGTGGTGACGCAGCCAGGGATGCCATTATCATCATAGTCTGTCAATATCTTTGACAAACGACCTTTTTCGTCGTAAATACAACGGGTGATGGTGTCACCATGGTCATCGATGCTAAACATGGGCCTTTCCCAGTCTATCGAGTTAATGATCTCTGCGGTAGAGGGTAAAAGACCGTCAACGGCAACCTCGGGGTCATTGTTGCTGTTGTTTGCACAGGCGGCAAGCAATGCCGCAGAAATCAGAAGTAAATATTTTTTCATATTATGATCGAATTAGTTTCTGGCCGACAAAGATATACATTTCCATGGTATGCCGCATCTTTTTTCACAAACAAAAGATGGAAAACCAGAGTTTTTGTATTTTTGCAAAAATACAAGCCAACAATCTAAATGTCAAACAACATTCCTGAACGGCTTCACATTTTCAGCGGCAGCGTCTTGAAACTCATTGCCTGCGTTGCCATGCTGTCCGATCATCTGGCCAAGTTCTACTTGTTCCGCTTTACCTGGGCCAATGAAGTATGGTTTACCCTTGTCGGAAAAGAAATATCCATACTTCAACTCATGGAGATGTTCGGCAGGTTCGCTTTCCCCATCTTCGTTTTTTTGCTTGTCGAGGGCTTTGAGAAAACCAAAAACAGAAGGAAGTACGGGATAAGTCTGTTAGTTCTTGCGCTGCTTTCAGAGATTCCGTTCAACTTGATGAATGGAAATGCCATGCTTTTTCCCAAACAAAACGTAATGTTCACTTTGCTGTTGGGATTCTTGGCTTTATGCAGTCTTGAGTATTTCAGAAACAAGCCTGTGATAAGCTTAGCCCTACTTTTTGTCATGTTTTTGATTTCCAGATACATGCAAGCGGATTACCGGACTGCAGGCTTCATCTTCATTATATTGATGTACGGCTTAAGAAAGGAAAGGATTATACAGACCGTTGCCTGTCCCG
Source organism: uncultured Bacteroidia bacterium (assembly GCA_902767725.1). Classification (GTDB taxonomy): domain Bacteria; phylum Bacteroidota; class Bacteroidia; order Bacteroidales; family F082; genus Limimorpha. The sequence continues at coordinate 6,540 of CACXIM010000086.1, forward strand.
TTTTACTTCAAGCGAAACTGATGGTATTTCTCTCACTATTGTTAACCTGCCTCTACAATGGCAAGAGAGGATTCATCAAGACCCCGTTCCTGAAGTATTGCTTTTATGCTTTTTATCCTGTCCACATGTTGGCCATTTATTTTAGAATTTGTTCTTAAAAACATCATATTATGGCTACAATAAACGTATATGAACGATACTATGCCGCCGATGCCGAGTTCAATGATGTCGCTCGACACGGTGCCTTGGTAATGCTCATCGCCACCTCAGAGGAAGGCAACATCCGCTACGAAGCGGCCGTGACCTTCTTCCCGCATCGCGACGAAGAGGACTTTGCCGTGTCATACGATGCTTATTTCAGCAAGGTGCTTTATGAGGCAAAAGGTCGCCGCTCGAAGAAAAGGGAACAAGTCTTGTTGGAGACGCTTGAAACCGAGATCAATCAACTGGCTGATTCGATAGGAGGGAAGGTGCTTTGGGAAAAACCTTTGCGAGAGGCGAAAAGAGGATGAAAAACAAGATAATTGAGAATTGATAATTGATAATTTACAATTGAGAATTAGTCATCTAAATCAATATGAAAATGAAAAAAGCATACTTATTCTTATCTATCGCCATAGTTTGCGCAATGGTGGGTTGTGACCAAAAGCCATCCACGCAGGTGAGCGACAACGATGAAAAGCAAATGGAACAAAACGACGAAAAACAAAGTTCTCCAGACTTGGGCTTCGTCGAAAACGGACAACTCAAATTCTATGATATCCAAAAGGATGAGACAGAGGTCTATACTCAAGAGACGGACAGCGTCGTCAATGCGGTTTGTTCGACTGACGGAAAGGTGTACTACAACGTGATATCAGACAACCATCTTTTACTCAAGTGCTTGGACATTAAGGCCGACAACTCCATGCCAGAATCATTGGCGGATTGGGGGCTGGATTTAACAGCAACAAAAGAGAATTTTGCGCTATATGGCGATATGTATCTCAACAATGACCAAACCCAAATTGCCCTTGAGGTGGATATCATGTGGTTTGCAGGACCTTGCTACAACCTCGCCATCTACGATTGCGCCTCAAAAACCATCAGCAAAACCATTTTGTATCAATTCAATGAAGAAGTGGAAACGATGGATTTCTTTGACGATGAAAACAACTTCAAAGTCTATGCACCCGAAGCCAACTTCGACATCGGCCGCTTTGAAGATTCCGACGGCTTTTATTATTTGAACAATGGCCAAAAAATCTGCCTGAACGACCAACTCAAGGATATGGAGGACATGGGGGATTTCGAAGTGGAATTTGACCACGACCCCATAGCACTTGACCCGTCAGGAAAGAGACTGCTGTTCGCTACCGATGTATACTTGGGCGACGGACTTTTGGGCTTTTTCGCTGTGTCGAGCCTCGATGGCAAGACCCAGATCGCTTTGCCCAACTCGGATGTCATGGAGGATCGTCCCCAATGGCTGAGCAATGGCTCATTGGTATATATAGGCTATGAAAGCGATAAGGACGCCCTTTACTTAATGGACACCAGTGGCCATATTCGTACCATTGCCCACACCAACAAGTTTTTCGTTTTGCCATAATTCCAGATGAAATGAAAGAAATGAGACGCCCGGAATGCGGAAGCGAGTTCATCGTTCTCTGTCTTGTACTGCTTCTTGCTGTCCCTGTAAGCCATGCTGTCGCACAGAATGTGTCCATCTATGCAGGTGAAAGCAAGACGCTCTATGACAGCCGGTATTATCCAGCCTTGTTCGGTGAAGGCGTAGCTCCGACCTTTCCCACCTTTGATGTCAAACTGGGATGGACCGATTACGGTTCATCCCCCTATGCGGCGATATGCAAGCATCCCGAACGAGGGATCGGTTTTCAGATTGATGGGTTGTCGGGCATAAAGGCAGCTAATGGGCCAGGGATGGGCAATATCTACAGCATCTATGGTTATATCGACCGGCCGTTGATTGTCATCGACGATTTCAGCTTCGGTTATAGCGGGGAATTTGGGCTCGGGTTTATGTTCAGCCATCGCTACGACCCGGTTGAAAATCCATGGAACGTTGTCATCTCCACGCCCGTCAATGCCCATATCTCCCTAGGCTTTCAAGCGCAATACGCCATTTCGCCGCGTTTTGATGCTGGTATCGGATTCTTCTTCAACCATCATTCAAATGGCGCCGTTTCATTCCCAAACTATGGATTGAATGCCTTTGAACTGGCATTACGCCTTGGGATGAAATCTCCCAAAAGCGAGGAGGAGATTCACCGCGAAACGGTGGATGACGGCTTCAAACGTAGTTTTTCTTTTGGCATTCAAGCTTCCGGCGGCATCATGAGTAACGAAGCCAGTTATTTGCGACACCTCGAAGAGGAAGGCGTCTGGGTGAACGAGCTCTATTTCAAGTACGCATTTGAGGCCAATGCTTTCTACAGATATTGCCGCACCCATGCCACCGGTCTGGGCTTTGACTTTTTTGTCACGCCCTTCTGCGACAAGATTGCCGAAAACGACGGCAGGGGAGAGACCTACGATCCCTTCTCCTACGGCTTCTCTCTCCAGCATGAGCTCCGTTACTATAACTTCTCTACAGTCGTCGGTGTCGGTCGTTATCTGCATCATCATGATGGCTTGGCCCGAAACAAGACTTTCTATCAGTTGGTTACTGTGAAATACCGTTTTCCGCAGCTGGGGAACATGTACACAGGCATCATCCTGAAGGCCCACAAGTTCAAAGCTGCTGAGTGCATTCAGATCTGTGTTGGGAAGGAGTTTTAAGAAAACGCAACGATGATAATCGAATTACTTTCCAATGCAGAAACGGGAGAAGATATTGCCTAGCACCTCGTCGGTGGTAATCTCACCGGTGATACTACCGAGATAATACAATGCTTGTCGTAAGTCTTGGGAAACCAAATCAGTAGGAATGTTCATTTCAAGTCCTTGTTGAACTGATTTCAAGCTCTCCGATGCATGTAGCAACGCCTCATAGTGCCGCACATTTGTCACCAAAGTGGCATCAGGAGAGGCGAGGGGTTGGCTAAGTTTGAGTGTGGTGTATAGATCTCCAAAACCAAATCCGTGTTTAGCCGAGAGGCAGACGACCATGATGTCGTCGTTGTCTAAGTCCTGCCGGACATGTCCAAGTAAAGCTTCGCCTTGGTCATTCAAGGTGTCCACTTTATTGATGCAAAGAATGAGCTGTTGGTGCTCAAGGTCCATCTTTTCAAGGATTTCCTTAGCCGCAAATAATACATTTTCAATGCCTTTCGTGGAATCCAACATCCCGATAACGAGCGTGGCTTCCTGTATTTTCTTATATGAGCGCTCAATACCGATTTTCTCAATGGTTTCATCGGTGTTGCGCAGTCCAGCTGTGTCGATGAAACGATAGAGTATGCCGTTGATGTTCAGTGTTTCCTCGATGGTGTCGCGTGTGGTGCCGGCAATATCGCTAACAATAGCTCGATCTTCGCCCAACAAGGCGTTCAACAGCGTGCTTTTGCCCGTGTTGGTCTGACCCACAATGGCTACGGGAACACCGTTTTTGATGGCGTTGCCGAGGCGGAAGGAGTCCTTCAACTTGTCGACATGTGCCAAGGTTTCTTGCAGCAAGGCTTTCAATTGACTGCGGTCAGCAAACTCGACATCTTCTTCAGAGAAGTCCAATTCCAATTCCATCAACGATGTCATTTCCAATAACTTGGAACGCATTACTTGAAGTTCTTTGGAAAATCCGCCTTTCAGTTGGTTGATGGCTACGCGATGAGCGGCTTCGCTCTCCGAGCTGATCAAATCGGCGATGGCTTCAGCTTGTGCCAAGTCGAATTTGCGATTGACAAAGGCGCGACGGGTGAACTCACCAGCCTCGGCCAAACGGCAGCCGCGGGAAATAAGAACCTGGAGTAGTTTTTGCTGTATAAACACTGATCCGTGTACGCTGATTTCGGCCGAATCCTCACCAGTGAAAGAGTGGGGGGCACGGAAAAACGTTACCAGCACCTCATCGAGAAGTTTGCCATTGTCCACAATATGGCCGTAATAGGCTTTGTTCGCAATCATCTTTCCCATGTCGAAAGGCTTGCCATTCTGCATAAATAATTGACTGACAATGGGTAAGGCTTCAGAGCCAGATATACGTATCACAGCAATGGCGCCCATGCCATGGGGTGTGGCAATAGCACAAATGGTGTCTCTATTTAAGATGTTGGTATTCATCGTTTTAATAGAACACCGCGGTTTGATTACTCAAATCGCGGCGTTCTAATTTAACATAATGTTAGAAGGGCAGGTCGTCTGTGCTGTCCTCGCCAGCAGGAGCGAAATACTCAGTTGCTGAAGCTGCAGCAGGCGGAGTTTGGTGCATCATTGGCTGCTGGGCAGGTTGCACCGGAGCCGCGACTGGGGCAGCAGCAACGCCAACGGGATCGAAACGCCACACACGGACGTCCGTGTACCACTTGCCATTGAATTCGCGCGACGACAAATCGATTTGTGCCTTGATGGCTTGTCCAGGCGCAAATTTCTGGATTTCGTCAATTTGATTTGACCAGCAGGTCAAGCATACGGTCTTGGGGAATTGCTCTTCGGTTTCAATGATGAGGTCTTGTTTACGCCAAGGTCCGCGGGCGCTGGTTCCTTCGGTCAGAGCGCCAAGTCTGACCACTTTACCGGTAATTTCCATAATAGGTGGGTGTTTAATTAGTTATTATTAAATGATTTAATTGTCGTCTTTTGTCAAAAAATTCAAGAATGCAAATATAGTCATCATTTTGGTTTTGACAAGTGGAAAATTGCGCAAAACTACCGTTTTCCCCTAACTTTTTATTCTGGCTCTTTTTGAAAATAATCAACATTATGTTAAATAGTAGATTTCAAACCATCCCCTAATGCTGCAATTCTCAGTCAAATTAGCCTTTTAGAAAATATTCATTGCAATAACAGCACAAGCCTCCGCATCAGCAATGGCATTATGATGGTTCTTTGCCAAATCATAACCAAAATGCTTGGCAACCGTCTGCAGTTTGTGATTCTCCAAATCTGGTACGAGTTTCTCAGATCCTAAATGCGTGCAGTAGAACTTGAAATTCGGATATGGTATGTGAAACAATTCATGCAAAGCCTTCAACACACGCTCGTCAAACGAAATGCCGTGCGCAACCATCGGCAGTCCTTGCACCTTGCCTGCCACTTGCTCCCAAACCTCAGGAAACAATGGCGCATGGTTTGTATCCTTGTATGTGATGCCATGGACTTTGGTCGTCCAAAAGTCGTATCTGTTAGGCACAGGCTTAATGAGGCTATAGAAACGCTCTACGATTTCATCATCACGCACAATGACCAAACCCATGCTGCAAGCACTCGTCACCTCGCCATTGGCACCTTCGAAATCGATGGCGGCAAAATCATGCAGATGGTATTTGGGTATATACGAAGGCCACTCGGCATCAGGCCAGTCAGCACCTTTTATCTTTTCTTTGTTTCGTCCAAAAAACATAGCGGATGCAAAATTACGTATTTTGTGCTGTAATTCAGAAAAATAATGCTAAATTTGCCTCGAAAAGTAGGTGGATCCCCTACCCTTTTATTATTTAAACGATTTGTAACTAACTAATAATCAATATTTAAACAACAAAAACATGGAATTAAAAGGCTCAAAGACAGAAGCCAACCTGATGGCTGCTTTTGCTGGCGAATCACAGGCCCGCAACAAGTACACTTATTATGCTTCAAAAGCCCGTAAAGAAGGCTACAACCAAATCGCCGACCTTTTTGAAGAGACGGCCCGCAACGAACAGGAACACGCCAAGATTTGGTTCAAACTCCTTCATGATGGCGAGGTGCCCGACACCAAGACCAACCTGAAGGATGCCGCCGACGGCGAAAATTATGAATGGACCGACATGTACGCCGGCATGGCCAAGACTGCCCGCGAGGAAGGCTTTACCAAGATCGCCGTGCTCTTCGAACTAGTGGCCAAAATCGAGAAGGAACACGAGGAACGCTATCGTAAGCTTTTGAAAAACATTGAGGAAGGTCTGGTCTTTTCTCGTGAAGGCGACATGGTGTGGCAATGTTCCAATTGTGGCCATATCGTCATCGGCAAGAAGGCCCCACAGATATGCCCTGTTTGCAATCACCCTCAGTCCTATTTCCAAATCAAAGCGGAAAACTATTAATGTAAACTTTTGTTAATCAAATAATTAATTATCAAACAACACAACTATGAAAAAGTACGTTTGTGACGTCTGCGGTTACATCTATGACCCGGAAAAAGGCGATCCCGATAGCGGCATTGCCCCTGGCACTCCCTTTGAAATGATTCCCGACAGCTGGTCCTGCCCGCTCTGCGGCATCGGCAAGGACAGCTTCTCTGTCATGGAATAATTCATTATGTATGTAGAGACGCGATCAATCGCGTCTCTACATTTTTTAAATAATTGAATAACAAATGGATAACAAAGCATTATTCAACATCGGTTACGGCCTTTACGTGCTGACCACCAATTACGACAACATCGACAATGGCTGCATCGTGAACACGGTGATCCAAGTCACGAGCAACCCGTTGCAGATCGCCGTGACAGTCAACAAGGGCAATTACACCCACGACCTCATCAAGGATTCATGCGTGTTCAACATCAGCATGTTGACTACCGAGACGCCGATGTTTGTTTTCGAGCATTTCGGTTTCCAGTCAGGACGTAAGGTAAACAAGTTCGCCGATTGCGAGTCCGAGCACCGCGCCGTCAACCATGTGCTCTTTATCCCGAAATACACCAACGCCTATCTGGCCTGTCGTGTCACTAAGAGCATCGACTTTGGCACGCACACCATGTTCATTGCCGATGTGCTGGATGCCCAAGTGCTTTCCGACAAACCCTCTGTGACATACGACTACTACCAGAAGAACATCAAACCCAAACCGCAACCAGCCGAGAAACCCAAGGACGGCAAACGCCGTTGGGTGTGCAAGGTCTGCGGCTACGTCTACGAAGGTGACTCCCTCCCACCCGATTTCGAATGTCCGTTGTGCAAACACGGAGTGGAGGATTTCGAGGAGGTTTTTTAGCTGTAGAGACGGTGTGCACAACGTCTCTACAAAAACAGAACAAAACAACGACAGTAATGCAACAAATACAATTAACCGAAAACATCTATTATGTCGGCGTCAATGACCGCCACACCGACATGTTTGAAAACCACATGGAACTGCCTAACGGCGTTTCTTATAACTCCTACCTCATCGTGGACGAGAAGGTCGCCTTGATTGACCCTGTGGAAGCTACTTTCTTGGAAGAATACCTCTTCAAGGTGAAGTCAGTGCTGAAAGACCGTAAGGTCGACTACCTTATTATTAATCACGACGAGCCCGACCACAGTAGCACGGTGGCCGCTGTTTTGCGCGAATATCCTGAAGTGCAGGTTGTCGGCAACGCCAAAACCTTTGCACCCTTGGAGGCTTTCTATGGTCCTATCGAGAATAAGAAAACCGTAGCTGAAGGCGAGACATTAAGCCTCGGTAGCCATACCTTACAGTTCTTCATGGTGCCCATGGTGCACTGGCCAGAGTCGATGGTGACCTACGAGCAAAGCAGCAAGATTGTCTTCAGCAACGATGCTTTTGGCGGCTTCGGTGCTCTCAATGGTGGAATCTTCGACGACCAAGTCAACCTTGCTTTCTATGAGGATGAAATGCGCCGCTACTATGCCAACATCGTCGGCAAGGTGGCAATGCAAGCCTTGAAAGCCATCGAGAAGCTCAGCGCATTGGAAATCAAAATGCACCCAATGGAGCAAGCAAGAGTCTGAAGAAGGCGTGGTCATCGTTTATGGTTCCATGCACGGCAATACAGCCCGCATGGCCGAGATTGTGGCCCGTGGTGCCGCCGAAGCTGGCATCAAGGAGGTGAAAGTCTACGATGTGGCCAAGACCGAGGTGTCGTTCATCATGAGCGACATCTGGAAATACAAGGGCGTCATCATTGGAGCCTGTGCACACTATGGGAGTATGTTCCCCAACATGACCCTGCTCGTCCATGAAATCAACGAGTTCAAGCCGAAAGACAAGTGTTACGCCACTTTCGGTGGCATGAGCTGGAGTGGCGGTGGTGTGAAGACCCTAGCCAAATATGCCGAAGAGGGCAAATGGAATCTCGTGACCGAGAGTGTCGAAGTCAAGGGGGCTCCCATCCGCGAAGAAGATTGGGACAAGCTCTACAACCTGGGCAAGGCTGTTGCCGAGGCAGTGAAAGGCTGACCTCTACCCTACTTTGAAAACCATCAAATTAATTATCAACCTCTTAAACTATCAAATTATGATGAAAAAAGCAATTAAAGTTTTGACATTGTGCCTCTTGGTGGCATTCATGACTTCATGCCAAACCAAGGAAGAAAAAGTCATCAACAAGCTGAAAGCCCTTGCCGAACGTGTTGAGAGCAAGGCTGACTCTTTTACCGAGTCGCAATGGGAAAACATCTACAGCGAGTTCGAGTCTTTGCAGACCCAAACCAAGGAATGCGAGTTCACGACCGAACAACTCAAGGAAGTCGCCAAGGCTGAAGCCGAGTTGACCGCTGCCATCGCCAAGCAGAAAGCCAAGGAAGTCGGCAACGACATCAAGGGTGCCATCGAAGAAGGCAAAGAAGTGCTCAACGGCATCTTTGACGGCATCAAGGAAGGCCTTGGTGGTGACGAAGCCACCGAAAAGGCAGAGTGATTTTCTTCTCTCTTAAAACGAAAAAGTCCCCGTCTCTTGGAGATGGGGACTTTTTTTGTTAGAGTCGTAGTTTCTTATTCAACCACAACCTTCTGCACTTTCACATCGTTGCCTTTGACGATGCGGAGCATGTAGACGCCAGGAGCAGCTTGGATGGTCTTGCTTATGCTGCCGCTGATGGTCTCATTGCTGAGGATGCGGCCGGTGACGTCGACGACTTGCAGGATGGCTTCACCTTCGTTGTTGATGACAAAGCTACCATTGTTGAAGTAGGCGAACGTCTCACCGTCGTTGTGACCAGTGGCAAACACCAGTTTGAAGCGGCTCTCGTAGTCGGAGCTACTGGCCTCGAAGCTGTAGCTTGGTGTGCTGAGCAGGTCAACATCTTTACCGGTCAGATTATCAATCAGGTGCAGGTAGGCCATCTCGACATTCTCGGTGGAGAAGCTCAGGCTGTAGCTACCGCTCTTCTCGGCCTTGAAGTTGACGGGGATCTCGCCCACGCCTTGGCTGCGTACGACGGCAAAGTCAGAACCATCCATCGGGATGTAGACCTTGGTGCTGTTGCGGCTGATTTGGAACTTAGGCAGTTGACGACCTTCGCCGAAGCGGACGATGGCACGGTCGATGACACTGCGACCGTTGCTCAAATTGAGGGCGAGTCTAGCAATCTTCTTGTTAGGCTGATCGGTGGTGAAGGTGACGGTCTCTCCGTCTTCCTCAGCGATGACGAAGATGCCTTGCATGGGATTGATGGCATCGACTTCGCCAGCGATGATTTCGCTGCCTTCGGATTGCATGACGTAGAAGTCGCGACCATCGGCAAGATAGGCAATTTCATTGAAGGGGTTGCCCACGAGGTTCCAGCCTTTGAAGTCGACAGCGTTGTTGTCATAAACCAGTTCAACAGTGCCGTCGCCGCTGTAAGGCGTGCCGGTGAAGGTAAGCGTGACATCCTCTTGGTTAGCATAGAGGTAACCCTTGCAAGGTTGGAGGCTAAAGTTGCCATCGGGACCCTCGTAGTTGATCCACTCGAGATCTTGGGCTTGGTCGAAGTAGTAAAGGTCGTACTCGTTATCGAGCATGCCGCCCACGTTGGCAGGACTGACTTCTCCGATAGGCGAGGCAATCAGGTAATAGCCGCCAGCAGATTCGCCGTAGCCTTCGATGTCCAAGGTTATCGGTACTGCAACGGTGGAAGGTGTGACTTCGTAAGGAATATTGACGGCGGCCTCATCCATGCTAAGACGACAAACGAAGTTGGAGACCTCTTCCGAAGCCCAAGTAGGCTCGGCATAGAAATCGTAACTGCCAGTTTCAGCCAAAACAGTAAACTGCATGGAGAACACAAGACCTGTTGTCGGGTTAGGGGTACCGACGGGCATTACGCAGCCCATTTGGACTATATCAGGATGGGTCTCGTTGGGGAGTGCAGGCATTGACATCGTACTTGTTTCAGCAACGGGTCCTTTCACTGGATTACCATTCACTGCGAATGCCTCAGTATCGAAGTGGAGACCAAGAACAAGACCGGTGAAGCCGTTATAGTTGCCACTGGTAGGAGCATTCAAGTAAGCTTCTACGGTGATGATGTCGCCAGGTTGGGCAGTGGCGGGAGCGTTCACCGTGAAGACCACGTTGTCAGGGTTGGAATTCACAGTCACGTTGATGGTGGTGCTGACTTCAGGAGTAGAAACTGAAGTGATAGTGATGGTGGTCGTGCCAGCGGCAACTGCGGTCACAAGGCCATCCTCACTAACGGTGGCGATGCTTGTATTGGCTGAAGCGTATGTAACAGCCTGGTTGGCATCGGCGGGCAGCACGGTGGGATTGATTTGAGCGGTCTCGCCAGTCATCATGGTGATGTCGTCAGCCGTGATGGACTCGACAGGAATGACCATGATAGGCTCGTATGTGACGTTGTCAATGGCGAAGTAGTCACCAGTGCCATCCACGCTACCGTCCTTGGTAAAGCTCCAGGTGAGGGTGTGTTCACCGGCAGTGAACACCAAATTGTAGGTTTCCCAGTCGTTGTCGTAAGCGCCATAATTGAATTCTTCTGTGCCATCAACACTGAAGATGCAGTGATCCCAAATGGTTTTGGCTGTGCCTTCGCCCCATGCCTTGAAGTCGAAGCTGAGAGCATCGCCTTCAGAGGCATTCACGACGAGGGTCAGTGTAGAGGCGCTGCTACTGACGCCGCCGTTACCTGACATGGCAAAGATGCGGTCGCCTTCCATCTCAACGGTCCAAGGATGAGTGGCATCGTTGGTGAATTCCAAAGTGCCGCCATTCACGTTCAAGGCTTCGTTCAAAGTAGGAAAGTATTCCACGGTCACGTTGATGGTCGTTGAAACGGCAGGATACTCTGTGGAGGTGATGGTAACGGTGGTGTTGCCCACGGCGACTGCGGTCACAAGGCCATCCTGATTAACCGTGGCGATGCCATTATTGGCTGAGGCGAAGCTGACTTGCTTGTACCAAGCATCAGCAGGCAGCACAGTGTAGTTGATTTGGGCAGTGTGGCCCGTATAAACGGTCACATCGGACGCCTCGATGGATTCGACGACGACGGGGTCACCACTACCTGGCGTGTATGAAAAAGTAGTCTTGGGCAGGAATGACACGGCTGTGCCAGTGCCGGAACCATAGTTATACCGAGAAGCACCGGATTCGGCACTTATGCCGTAGAAGGTTGTGGTTTTGTAGGTAGAACTTGCCGTCGTCACATACATACCAATAAGCAAGTTGCCACCGGTATAGGTATAAGGCGTACTTAATGTGATTTCCATGGTGGCGTTTTGGTTGCTCAGCGTACCTTGCCACACGGTGGTGAAGCCAGTGGGGCCGTTAAGGCTGCTGATCGTGGTGCCACTCACTTCGCCCATATACACTTGGACGGTGGGGCTGCCCCATGACTGAGGGCTGTTGGAAATGTAAAAGGCCAATTTGTTGATGGTTCCGCCAATCATTGCGGACATCCCTTCGGTAGAGGCAGGAATGATGAATTCCGAGTTTTGGCCTTGTGTGTCAACATACAATCCGTAAATCGGCACATTGTTGTTTGTCACTGTCCCATCATTGACGGTCAGCGTCTGTTGTGCCTTGGCCACGCCCACAAAGGCGAGGAAACTCAGGGCAATCATTAGTAAAGAAATTCTTTTCATTGTGATTAGTTTATTGTTTGTTACTTTATTGTTCTTGCGTCAAAAATCTTGATTATGAGAATGACTCAATAATTAAACGGGCAAAGATAGTCTTTTTTTTTATATGTTGTTCTTTGTTTGATAAAAAAACGTTTTTGTTCTATGTCATTCGCATCCATTTTTACAAAGATGACGACTCGTTTTATTTGTTCATAGAGATGAACAGCAGCGTTGAGACATCGTCGATGGAGATGGCCCCGTCACCGTTGACATCCGCATTGAGGAGCGCCTGCCCCGTGAGAGAGATGTTGCCAAGGACATGGCTGAGAAGAACGGACACGTCATCGATGCTGATCACTCCGTCTAAGTTGACGTCGCCTGACAAAGCAGGTTCGGAGTAAATGCAGCTGATGGAGGCTACCCAACCTGAATCGACCGTAGCATTGTCTGATGTGAATCTAAAGGTAAGTGCTCCTTCGGCATTGGTGGCAGTGACAGTGCCAGGACTGTTTGTGCCGCAATAGCTACCTACTTGCTGGGCATTCGTGGAAGTACCGTCATAAATATACAGATAATCATAGTTGTTTTCAGTGCTGAATTCACTGAAAACAGCTTGAACTACGGCATTGTCAGAACCTGGCATGAAGGTCATGGTATACGACTCTCTGTTATTGTAATTTCCATCAGGTCCGCCATGGTCATAGAACAAGGCATTGCAGGTGGTAATCGTGCCGTTCTGCATGTTATACGCCTCAGCCACGGTGATGTAATCCTCTTTAGTGATGATCTGCATGTCGCCGTCGGAGTTGGTGACGGTCAGGGTGACATCGAAGGTGCCCGTGCTGTTATAGGTGATGCCTGTTGGGTTCTGGACATTTGAAGTGCTGGGGGTGCCGCCTTCAAATTCCCATTGCCATGAGACCAATTGATTGCCCCATGAGGCATCGGTGAAGTTGATGCTGCTTCCAGGCGTGATAGTGGTTTCGCTAGCCGTAAAGTTGGGGGCAATACCTTCCATAGGGACCAACTGGACGTTTTGGGTCACCGTTTGATGGTCGGCAACGGTGATGGAAATGGTCTGAGGATAATAGCCGTCTTTGCTGTAGGTGACGCTATAGGTACCTGCTTTGATGGGACGGTGATAGTCGCCGACTTCGTGGGTGGTCACTGACGAGCCATGATGGTCATGGTTCTCGATGGTGACGGTGACACCGGTCAGGGATTCATCCGTATTGGCATCGGTCACTACGCCATGGATGCCATAGAGGGCTTCTTCCATGAAGGTGAGCATGCTGTTGTGGTTGTAGTTCCAGAAATTGGGCAACTGACTCGCACTCGGGGTCTTGGTTGAGGAACACTCGATGGTGACTTCCTTGCATTGGCCGTAATAGTTCATATAGTCCTGACGACTGCCCGTAATGGTGTACCAAGCATAACCGTTGGTGATGCCATTGGATTCCGTGTCCGTCATATAACTGGAATTGACAGCTTTGGCCAGATTGGCATACTCAAGGCAGACATATCGCCACCAAGCGTCGTCGGGATGTACAGGTTGGTAGGTGTCCCAAGGATAGTTCATCACCTCGGCACCACCGTGATAGTTGGCACTCATGGTAAACAGGTATTGTTGGGCCAGATCCATCATCCATTGGCACTCGTCCTGATAATAGGAAGCGCCGTCGGGATGGGCACCGTCATCGAAATCGGGGAAGTGACGGTTAAGGTCAACGCTGTTGCCATTATAGCGGCGGGCACCTGTTACAGTATTGTTGCCTCCATAATAGGTACCGTCGGGATTGGTGCAAGGGAAGATGAAAATGTCGAGGTTGTTCAACAAATTGACAATGCGAGAATCGGTGCTGGTGCAGAGTTCGTCAATGAGGCGGAGCATGAGGATCATACCCGTCACTTCGTCACCATGCATGGTCGAGGTGTAGAGGAATCTCGGCTTGCCTTCCGGACTTCCATTGTTCAAGCGAACGCCCAGGATTCTGCGGTGGTTGCTGGTGGAAAGTGTCCCCAAGTCAACCAAGGTGCATCTTCTGTCGCTGAGTGCGTTGGAGGGAAACCCTTCCATCATGGTGACATAGTCACCGTAAGAAAGATAGCTGTTCCAATCGTAAGAACCACGTTGGTCCCACATCCTGGCTTCAGCTTGCAAAGAAGGTGGTGTGAGCAGTGTGGGCTGATAACCTTGTTTCACCAGCTTGTCGTATTGGTTCTGGTTGGCGTAGCAAATGACACGGTTGCCTTCAATCTTGTCAACGGAACAGATCTCGTTGATGAGTTGGATTTGTGAAGGCTGTTGGACGTTGAGGCTAAAATAATACTCGCCGCGTTCTTGCATGAGTTTGTTCAGGTCAGTTTGGGCAAGAAGGTTGCCGCTCAAAAACATGACCCACAAAGCTAAAAATGCGATCCGTACTTTTTTCATTTTATTTCAAATTAATATGGTTCGTCTTGTGTTTAACGGAACGCCTTGTGGCGTTCCATTAAACACAATTAAGGCACATCATCTCATGGACATGTTCAACAAAGTTGAGACATCATCGATGGAGATGACCCCATCGCCATTGACATCGGCATTGATAAGCGCCTGTCCCGTGAGAGAGATGTTGCCAAGGACATGGCTGAGAAGAACAGACACGTCATCGACACTGATCACACCGTCTTCGTTGACGTCGCCCACAAGGGAAGGTTGTTGTGCCGAGAAGTTGGCCACTAGGTCACGACCACTCGTCACGGTGAAGGTATAACTGGCCTCTGTCGACACCGCCATACCGTTCTCCGTCCAG
>CACXIM010000087.1 GCA_902767725.1 uncultured Bacteroidia bacterium
AAAAAGGCTACGAATGGATTAAGGAACTTTGATTATGGACAACCAACTTATCTTAGCCGCCAACCAAAGCCGCGAAATCATTGAGTATGACGATGATGCACACCTGTCATCAGAGCCGAAGGTCTCCGAAATCATCCTCAATGAGAATTCGAGCCTTGAGTTGTATGTGCTGCAGAATGTAAGCAACGAGGCCTCCATCCAAAGGGAGTTCAAGGTCAAGCAGCTGGCCGACAGCCGACTGAAGATTGTGGTCATCACCTTCAACGGTGGCGATGTGCGCAACACCTATCATGTCGACCTGGATGGCGAAGGCGCAGACACGCAGGTGCACGGCTTGTATCTCATCGACAAGACCCAGCATGTGGAGAACTTCCTGAAAGTGAACCACAATGTGCCGCATTGCACCAGCAACGAGAAGTTCAAAGGCGTTATCGATGACTCGGCCTCGGCAGTGTTCAATGGCCATGTGTATGTGGCCAAAGACGCCCAAAAGACCGATGCCCACCAAAACAACAGCAACATCCTTCTGACCTCGACGGCCAAAGTCAACAGCCAGCCTTTCCTTGAGATCTATGCCGACGACGTGAAATGTTCGCATGGTACTTCCACAGGTCAACTTGACCAAGAAGCCATGTTCTACATGCGCCAGCGCGGCATCAGCAAGGCCAATGCCAGAATCCTGTTGATGTATGCCTTTGCTGCTGAGGTGAGCAACCATATCGGGAACGAGATGCTGCACGAACACATCGACGACATGATCAAGCGTCGCCTGCGTGGTGAACTGTCGAGTTGCGAGAATTGCGTGTTGCGTTGCAGCCACCCGAAAGATTACAATTTTGAGATTGATTATTCGAAAATCTGACGATGAATGCTTGGCTGGTGGCTATTAGCTTTTAGCCGTTAGCTATTAGCTTGGTAGCCAATAAGCTAAAAGCTAAATGCTAATAGCTAACAGCCAATAGCAAACAAAGGTAGAATTTTAAACGAAATGTTGAACATCAACGAAATAAGAAACCAATTCCCCGTCTTGGATCAGCAGGTCTACGGCAAGCCATTGGTCTATCTCGACAATGCCGCCACTACGCAGAAACCTTTGTGCGTCATCGAGCGCGAGCGCGACTATTACCTGCATGAGAACTGCAACATTCACCGTGGAGTACATTACCTGAGCCAGAAAGCGACTGAGGCCTACGAGCACGCCCGTCAGACCATTGCCGATTTCGTCCATGCCAAGGAAGCAAGGGAAATCATCTTCACACGTGGCACTACAGAATCATTGAATTTGCTTGCTACGGCGTTTGAGCATCTGGATTGCTTCGTTCCTCGCAATGACGCAAAGCGGCTGAAAGTGTTAGTTACTGCCATGGAGCACCACTCCAACCTCGTGCCTTGGCAGCAGATGGTGCAGCGGCATCATGGTCAGTTGCTTGTCGTGCCAATGGATGACAAAGGTGTTTTGGACCTTAACCGCTATGCGGACTTGCTGAAAGAAGGACCGAAGGTGGTGTCGATTGCGCATATTTCCAATGTGTTGGGAACAATCAATCCCGTGAAAGAAATGGTTGCTATGGCACATCAATGCGGCATTCCTGTCGTCGTTGACGGTGCTCAGTCCATTGCCCATCATCCCATTGATGTTCAAGACATGGATTGCGACTTCTTCGTTTTCTCTGGCCATAAGATGTATGCGCCGATGGGCATTGGTGGCTTATTTGGCAAGGCGGAATGGCTGGAGAAACTGCCTCCTTATCAGTTTGGAGGCGAAATGGTCGACACGGTGAGTTTCGAGAAGACGACCTTCAATGTGTTGCCTTATAAGTTCGAGGCAGGCACGCCCAATGTGGGTGCGGCCTTAGGCTTGGAAACGGCCGTTCAATTTTTGCAAGGTCTTGACAGGAAAGAGGTTGAAGCACACGAATCCCAGCTCTTGCAATCTGCCATTGAGAAGCTATCTGATATTGACGGCATCCGTTTCATCGGCGAAGCGGAGCATCGCTCTGGTTTGGTTTCTTTCATTATTGATGGCATTCATCCCTACGATTTGGGTACCATCATCGACAAGATGGGCGTTGCGGTGCGCACTGGTCACCATTGCGCTGAGCCGGTGATGATTCGGTTTGGCATTCCAGGCACAGTGCGTGCTTCTTTTGCCTTGTACAATACGATGGAGGAAGTGGAAGTCTTCGTCAATGCTGTGAAAAAGGCCGCAATGATGTTGCGTTAAGCCTCTGTCGAAGGGGCTTCTGTAGGGGCTGTCTCTGCTACGGGTTTTTCTGTTTTCGCCTCTTGGTTATCAACGGCTTCCAACTTCAATTTGCCGTCTTTCAACTTGATTTTCTTCTTCACCCGTATAGGCGCGATGATGAGCACCATAAGTGCTTCAAGGGCGTATTTCATCCACGGCATGAAACCTGTTGTCACCAATTGGAAGACGATGAGTAGAATCGAGGCAAGCACGAAGATGGCTTTGCCATGATTCTTTTTTCTGAATATTTGTATTAAACTGAATACCAGTGTTAAAAGCAGGATAAGTTGAATGATTGGGGTCAGCAGTTCGGATTTGTCTTGCTTGAAATTGGTTTCGTTGTAATAGTAGGAGTCGATGTAATACTGGCTGAAAATAACTGTGATGATGGCGAAGACAAGCAAAAAACTGTAGTAGGTGATGGCAAAACTAGCCGCCACCTTCATGGGAAGGGTCATTTCAGGTTTCAGGTTGAATATCTTGCCTTCGCGCTGTTCCATAGGTCATTCGGGCTTTTGCATGTTTTCAATCATCTCCATCCGTTTGAAATAGAGGTAATACAGCAAGATGAAGATGATGGTGAGCATAAGGTCGGAGAAGAAAGGTGAGGGTTTCTGCAGGGGATAGACGAATACGGAGCTATTGATCAGCATGCAGATTTGGGCGATGGAATAGATATGGAAACCGCGCTTGTCGCCTTTGAACATCCTGATGACGCCAATCAGCGATGCGATGAACAAAACCAAGAGGATGAGGTAGAACTTGGAGTCGATTTGGGAGAAAACCTGCATGGCTTCGTTCATGGCCTTGGCGAAATCTCCACCCATGGCCGAGAAGGGTTGCAGCATCTCCTCGAATTGCCCATTCTTGTACATCGCGGTCATGCTTGGCTTCATGATCAACGACATCGACGCGCTGAAGATGTTCCAACAGGCGTTGATGAGCGACAACACCAAGAGGATGGTCATCCCTACGGGGCGTTTTTTTAGGTTAGAGGTTTCCATATCATCAAAATTGTAGAGACGGTGTGCACACCGTCTCTACAGGGGTGTGTTATTTGTTTTTCAAATCATCAAAGGCCAACGGATAATTCTTCACAAAGTCAACCGATTTAGCAATCTCGGTGTACATCACCTTGTCGATACGCACGAACTCTACTTGTTTGCGGTATTCGGCGACGAACTTCTCGATGATGGGCGATGACTTCAGCGGACGGCGGAACTCAAGGGCCTGTGTGGCGTTGAACAACTCAATGGCTAACACACGCTCCAAGTTTTCGGCCACACGCAAAGCCTTGGTAGCGGCGTTGGCACCCATGCTGACGTGGTCTTCCTGGCCTTGTGACGATTCGATGCTGTCGACCGAAGCAGGTGTGCAGAGTTGTTTGCTCTGGCTGACGATGCTGGCTGCAGCATATTGGGGAATCATGAAGCCGCTGTTGAGGCCAGGCTCGGCGACGAGGAATGAAGGCAGACCACGCTTGCCACCGATGAGTTGATAGATTCGGCGCTCGCTGATGTTGCCCAACTCAGCCATGGCAATGGCCAAGAAGTCCAAGGTGATGGCGAGAGGCTGGCCGTGGAAGTTGCCGGCGCTGATGACCAGGTCTTCATCGGGGAAGATTGTCGGGTTGTCGGTGACGGCGTTGATCTCCTCGCTGAACACAGAGGCCACATAGTCGATGGCATCCTTTGAGGCGCCATGCACTTGAGGCATGCAGCGGAAAGAGTAGGGGTCTTGCACGTGTTTCTTTTCCCTGACGATCAGTTCGCTGCCCTTGGTGAACTCACGCACACGCTTGGCGGTGACGATCTGTCCGTTGTGGTGACGAATTTGATGCACTTGGTCGAAGAACGGCTCAATGCGGCCATCAAAGGCTTCCAAAGAAACGGTGCCGATAAGGTCGGCCAGATAGCTGAGACGGAAAGCCTTCAGCAGGACGTATGTGCCGTAGCTGCTCATGAACTGCGTGCCGTTGAGCAAAGCCAAACCTTCTTTCGACTGCAAGGTGATAGGTTCCCATTTGAACTTTTTGAGGATTTTCTCGGCAGGGTAAATCTTGCCTTCAAAATGCACCTCTCCCAAACCGAGCAGAGGCAGCATGAGGTTGGCCAAAGGTGCCAAGTCGCCAGAGGCACCAAGTGAGCCTTGGTTGTAAACCACGGGCAGCACATCATTGTTGAAGAAGTCGATGAGGCGCTGGACGGTCACGACTTGCACGCCGCTATTGCCGTAGCTGAGACTCTGTACCTTCAAGAGGAGCATGAGACGGATGATTTCTTCGGGTACCATCTCGCCCGTGCCGCAGGCGTGCGACATGACGAGGTTTTTCTGTAGGGTGCTCAGGTCTTCCTTCGAGATGCTGTGGTCACAGAGGGAGCCGAAACCGGTGGTCACACCGTAGATGGGCTTCTCGGGGTTTTCCATCTTCTTGTCGAGATAGTCGCGGCATTTTTGGATGCGCTTGATGGCGTCGGCGCTGAGTTCCAGCTTGTAGCCCTTGGTGAGTATTTCATTTACCTGTTTGAAGGTCAGTTCCTTCGATGAGATTTTGTGGACTTTCATATTGATATGTGTTTGTTGTGTTTCTTCTTTTGGTTGCTTCTGGCTATTGGCTTCTGGCTATTGGCAGCTTTATGTTTTTCATGAAACTGCCAGAGGCCAGTTGCCAGTTGCCAAAAGCCATTATATAATTGTTTCTACCAACTTGTCAGCATCAACCACCGTTTGGGTTCCCTCTTTCATGAACTTGACAGTGAATTTCTGCTCGGCCACTTCGCTTTCGCCTGCGATGACAACAATCGGGATGGCACGTTGGTTGGCGTATTTCATCTGCTTCTGGATCTTGGCTGCCTCAGGATAGATTTCGGCGTTGATGCCGTGTTTGCGTACCTGATTGAGATATTTCAGACAATATTTTTCCTCGTTCTTGCCGAAGTTAAGGAAGATGACCTTGGTGCTCTCCGACATGGTCTCTGGGAAGAGGTTGAGGCCTTCCAATACGTCGTAGATGCGGTCGGCACCGAAGCTGATGCCTACGCCGGAGACATTGGGCAGACCAAAGATACCCGTGAGGTTGTCGTAACGACCGCCGCCCGAGATGCTACCGATGGCGAAGTCCTTGGCCTTCACCTCGAAGATAGCGCCAGTGTAGTAGTTCAGGCCACGGGCGAGGGTGAGATCGAGTTCGGTGTCGATGCCGAGTTCCATATTCTCGATGTAGTCGAACAAGGTTTCGAGTTCTTCGATGCCCTTTTGGCCAACTTCGTTGTCCATCAAAGGCTTCAGTTGAGCCAGCTTCTCGCGGGTGTTGCCCTTCATGAAGAGGATAGGCTGCAATTTGTCGATGGCATTTTGCTCCAGTCCCTTCTCAGCCAGTTCCGCATTGACGGCATCGATGCCGATCTTGTCCAATTTGTCTATGGCTACGGTGATATCAACCAAGGCATCTGACTTGCCGATGTATTCGGCGATGCCAGCCAGCACCTTACGGTTGTTGATCTTCAGCGTGACATTGATTTTCAAGGCATGGAACACCTCGTCGACGATTTGCACCAGTTCGGCCTCGTTCAGCAAGGAATCGCTACCGATGATGTCGACGTCGCATTGGTAGAACTCGCGGTAACGGCCTTTCTGCGGACGGTCGGCGCGCCAAACGGGTTGGATTTGGTAACGCTTGAATGGGAAGGCGATTTGGTCGCGGTACATGGTGACGAAACGCGCAAAGGGCACGGTCAGGTCGTAGCGCAAACCTTTTTCGCTGATTTTGCTTGCCAGTTTCAACGATTCAAGCGGCTCGCCGTTTTGTTCCACCCCGCTCATAAAATCACCTGAGTTGAGCACACGGAAGAGGAGCTTGTCGCCCTCATCGCCGTATTTGCCCAAGAGGGTGCTGAGGTTTTCCATCGAGGGTGTCTCGATAGGTTGGAAACCAAAACGTTTGAACACGGTTTTGATGGTGTCAAAGATATAGTTGCGGCGCACCATGACTTCGGGTAGGAAATCGCGTGTGCCTTTGGGAATGCTGGGTTTTTGTGCCATTTTGGAAAATTTTTGCAAAAATACGAAAAATGTCAAGAGGAAAAGAACTCCGTACTGAAAATGAGGATTTTAAAATTGCCAATGATAGGCAGTTTCTTCATCTTTCCCTTGACGGCGTTGATGATGCCGATGATGGCCAAAGCCATGACGCCGCATGAGACGAGGCCATACAAGCCGTTGAATAGGCCGAAGATGATACTGGCCCAAAGGGCACCAGCCGCAGCTATGATAATGCTGTTGAAGGTCATCAGAAGGGATAGGGCTACGGAGATGATGCACAGGATGAGACCTTGGTTGGCATGGAACCTAACGAAAGATGACTTCTTGGCCCCAAAGAGCGGTGCCAGTACGAGGATACCAAGATAAGCCTCAAGAGCGAGGGTCTTCTCCATGGAGTTGGGTGCTTCCGTTTGAACGGGTGTCTCAACGACGGGTTGTGGCTTAGGCTCAGGCTTGGGAGTCGGCTCTGGAATGGGTTCAGGCTTAGGCTCGGGTACGGGCTCTGGCTTAGGAGCCGGTTGGGGTTGAGGTTGGGGTTGCGGTTCTGCACTGACGGGTGCGATGGGCGTTCCGCAGTTGGGGCAAAACTTGGTGTTGCCATTTATTTCAAGCCCACATGTCGGACATTTCATAATGCTTCTTTTTATGTTACTGTTATGGTTTATTTCAGTTCAAATACTTCTCCTTGCTCGGGGATGACGATATTGTCCCAGCCTTCCTTGCGTAGTTGGCGTTTGTAGAACTGTTGGGCTTCGGGGTCACCATGCACGATGAAAGTCTTTTTCACCTTGCTCGGGTCTTGGCAGCTGAGGTAATGAATCAGCTCTTTGTAGTCGCCGTGGCCGCTGAAGGCGTCGATTTCGAAGATTTCGGCTAACACAGGGTGCTCCATGCCGAAGATGGACACGGTTTCGGGTTTTGGGTCGGCCAAAAGTTTGGCACCCAAGGTGGTGGGAGCGCAGTAACCTATAGCCAAGATGCTGTTATTCGGATTCTCGATGCTGTTCGCGATGTGGTGTTTCACGCGACCAGCCTCCATCATGCCCGATGCCGAGATGATGATGCAAGGCTCTTTGCGGGCATTCAAGGCTTTCGATTGGTTGATGTCGCGCACGAAGGTCAAGCTATTGAAGCCGAAAGGGTCGGGGTCGTATTCGATGACGTCTTTCACGTCGTCATTGAAGAGGTCGACGTGCATTCGGAAGATCTCGGTGGCGTTGACGGCCAAGGGGCTGTCGACGTATACCGGTATCTTCTCGGGTAGCTTGCCTTGGTTGTAGAAGTTGTTCAGCAGATACACGATCTCTTGCGTGCGGCTGACAGCAAATGAAGGGATGATGAGCTTGCCGCGTTTTTCGACGCAGGTGTGGTAGATGACTTCCAAAAGCAGCTGTTCGGCGTTGGTGCGGTCGCCATGGAGCCGGTTACCGTAGGTGGCCTCTGTGATGATGTAGTCGCAGTGTGGGAAGGGCTCTGGTGAGCGCAGCAGGTAGTTGTATTCGCGGCCGATGTCGCCCGTGTAACCGATGCGGGTCATCTTGCCTCCCTCGTCGATTTCGATGATGGCGCAGCCACTGCCTAAAAGGTGGCCCGTGTTGTTGAACTTCACCTTGATGTTGTTGTCGATATAGAAATACCGGTTGTAGCCCACGCTGACGAAGAGGCTCATACAGGCACGGGCATCTTTTTCAGTATAGATGGGTTCCAAGGCAGGTAAGCCTTGTTTACGGCGTTTCTTGTTGAACCACTCCATATCATTCTCTTGGATGAAGCCGCTATCGGGAAGCATGATGTTACAAAGGTCTTCCGTGGCTTTGGTGCAGACGACCTGTCCGCGGAAGCCAAGCTTATAGAAATAGGGTATCAGACCGCAGTGGGTCGATATGGGCATGGGTGAGGATGATAGCGTCGATTTCTTTTGGGTCGACCATGATGTTGCGGTTGGCGGCGTCGGTCTCGAGGCCTTTACCTTGGAACATACCGCAGTCCAATAGGATCTTCTTGCCATGGTCGGTGGTGATGAGGTGCTTGCTGCCCGTCACTTCTTGGGCCGCACCGATGAATTTGATTTTCATAATAATCCAAATTTGACCCCAAAAATAACAAAAAAAAGTGAGGTGGCAAAAAAATGTCACCTCACTGCAAGATTATTTCTTGTTGTAATATGAAAACTAAGCTTATTTCACTATAATTTTCCTACTCAAAATCAATCCATCAGTAGTGTAAATGCGTAATGAGTATTGTCCGCTGGGTAGTGTGCTCACATCAATCTCATTCGTTCCCCGCACAGTCTTCACCAGCTGCCCAAGGGCATTGTAAACCTGAACTTCCGCGGCTTCAATGCTTTCTATTGTTACTATTTCCCTGGCGGGGTTGGGATAAATCTTAACTAAGGGACCATATTCTTCTTTGATTCCATCATCAACTTTAAAATACGCTATGAGGGTCAAATCTTGTTCAAGCCTGAAAGTGTAGGTTTCTTCTAGGGATACGGTTACACCATCTGCTTCCCACCTGTCGAACTCAAAACCTTGCTCTGGTGTGGCCTTGATTACAGCCTCTTGAGCGCAATTGGGTTCTTCAAGGATGCTAACACTGCCCATTTGTAAATCGGAACTCTCCACTGTAAGATGATAAGGAAAATCAGCAATGATATTATGGAAAATGGCCCAGTTAGGATCGGATAGATACGCGCTAAGCGAACCACAGGGCACTTCGACGGGTATTTGGTCTTGTTGATCGAATAGGTACTGATATCCAAGATAGGGAGGTTCGGTAGGTTTCACAAATATCTGTCTCAAAAGACGGTTTAAGTCAAAAGCACCAATATCAATAAAATTGACAGAACTGCCAACGGTTAGTGTATCATATTCGCCCCCCGAGAAGGCATATTCGCCAATATACTCCAGCGAATCAGGCAAAACAAGATGACCACTAATTCGACAATCTAAAAATGCACAATCATCGACGGACTTTAGGCTTTGGCCGAGAGTGAGGTTAGTCAAATTGTAAGATAAAGCGAAGGCGTATGCACCAATCTCGGTCACACCGTCACCGATGATTACGGAAGGAATATGTTGACAATCAAGAAAAGCCTCATGTGCAATACAGGTCACAGAATTAGGGATAACCAATGTATTATTGACGGTGGAACAGCTGAAAATAAGAGCGGGAATTCTCGTTACATTTTCGCCGATGGTGATTGTCTCAACATTGCCCTGTATATCGAGAATGGAATTGACCAAATCTTTACAATTGATAGCGTTGTAATGCACAATACGAAGGTCTTGTCCAGAGAAAGCACCAGGCCCTATGCTGTCCACGTAAGCTCCGATAGTGACTTCGTTCAGATTGTGAACGTGAGCGAAGGCCATAGCTCCAATAAAAGTCACTTGGTCAGGAACCACAAAATGTCCGTTGAGGGTAGCCAAATAGAAAGCATAGTTTCCAATGGAGGTCACCGTTTGAGGAAGGATTACCGTATTCAATCCATTGCAATGGTAAAATGCATGGGCACCAATGGCTGTTACGGTATATGCATTGTTTTGATAAGAAACGGTTTCAGGAATGATGGGGATTCCTGTAGGCATGTTATAGCCGTAATAATAATTGTTGCATGCACTATCGTATTCGGGGTAGGTGACGGTTACTGATAAACTGTCAGGATTGATGTTGTAATAAAGCGTCTGCCCAGTTGAACAAACCGCCTCAAAATCGTATGCCGAAGCTGTACTCGCCATTAATAGCAGTGCAAGCAAGGCGTAAAGTCTATAGTATTTCATGTTTTGATGATAACGATCGATCGCAAAAATAGTCATTTTTCTGAAAAATACGCAAAAGCAGCCACAAAAAAAATCCCGCCGTTGCCAGCGGGATTTTTTTTACAAAGTGTAGGGCGTTTATTTCACCACAATCTTTCTCACGGCCTGTCCGCCTTCAGCTTCAATGTGCATCATGTAGATGCCCTTGCCCATCTGCGACAGGTCGATGCGGACTTGTTCGCCTTCCACATTGGCGTTGTAGACAGTCTGTCCGTAGGCGTTCACGATGCGGACGTGGTTGATGCCTCCGCCCTCAAGGGTGATTTCGCCTTGGGTCGGGTTGGGATAGACCTTGGCAGCGATGCTGTTCTCGCCGATGCCTTCAGTGTATTCGAAATGAGCCACGAGGTTACGGTTTTCGGTGGCGATGAAGGTGTAAGCCATATCGGTCGACACTTCGATGCCGTCCTCGGTCCAGTTCCGGAAGGCCCAGTCTTCGTTGCGGGTAAGAATCAAGGTGACCGTGGATCCATATTCATAGGTGCCTGCTCCGCTGATGTTAGCGGCTTCTTCCGGGTCGACGGTGGCCGTGATTTCAATCATGGGCATTCCGAAGTTGGCCACCAAGTTGCGGTTGCCCGTAACGGTGAAGGTGTAGCTGGCCTCGGTGGAGACCACTATGCCGTTTTCGGTCCAGTTTTCGAAGATGGATCTTTGGTTAGGCGTTGCAGTGACGGTGCATGAGGTACCGTAATCGTACGTGCCGTCGCCAGTAACGGTGCCCGCATCGGCAGGGTTGGCCGAAAGGCTGATGGTGAAGCTTTGCAGCTGGAAATGGGCAACGTATGTTGCCGACTCGGTCACGGCGAAGGTGTAGATGGCGTTGGTGCTCACTTGTTGCCCGTTCTTTGTCCAGTTGACGAAGTCGTAGCCTGTGGCAGGTGTGGCCGTCAGGGTGCAGTTTTGGCCATGGGTGAAGGTGCCTCCACCGGTGACAGTGCCTCCGTTGACCGGGTCGGCCGTGGCCGTGATGGTGAAGCTCTGGGCCTGGAAATTGGCCACTAACATGCGGTTGCCTGTCACGGTGAAGCTGTAGGAAGCGTTGGTGGAGACCGCATTGCCGTTCTCCGTCCAATTGACGAAGTTGTAACCGTTGTTGGCCGTGGCCGTCACGGTGCAGGTTTCGCCTTGCTGGAATGTGCCACCGCCTGTGACGGTGCCAGCCAGCATCGGGTTGGCCGACACTCTGATGTTGTAGGTTTGTACTTCTGATTCGAAGTTGGCCACCAGGTTGCGGTTGCCATTCACCACGAAGGTGTAGTTGGCTTGTGTGGAGACCACGTTGCCGCCTTCCGTCCAGTTGACGAAGTTGTAACCGTCGTTGGCTGTGGCTGTCACGGTGCAGCTTTGGCCTTGTGGATAGGTGCCGTCGCCAGTAACGGTGCCGCCAATGGCTGGGTTGGCCGACACGCTAACGGTGTAGTTTTGCGTGCCTCCGTTAACGATTTGTATGGTGGCGATGTAGGTAATCTTGTTGTAACCAAACACAGTCAGCGTAGCCGTGCCAGTCGTGCCAGGAGCAGTGAAGGTGATGTTGCAGGTGCCGTTTTCAATGGTAGCTGAGCCCATGATTTCGTTGTTGCGGGTCAGGGTGGCCAAGGCACCATTGCCGTTGGTGGCGTTCACGGTGAAGCTCGTGGCCGTAGTGCTCATCGAAGAGGCATGAGTCACGCCCATGTCGGAGGGAACGGCGTTACGCACTGTCAAAGTGGGGTCGCCGAAGAGGATCCATGAGAGATAGGTGCCTTTTCCAGGATTGTAGTTTGCTCCATATTGGTCCAAAATCTTCATGTTTCCGTCAAACGAGATGCCACCCAAGGTGCGCTTGATGTTGGTGCTGTGTTGTTCCGTTAGCACGTCAACCATTTCGTCTTGGCCGTATTGTGGCGGTTCCCAAGGCTGTGAGATGTAGGAGAACATGCCACCGACAGCGCCAGTGGGTTGCTCGGGATCGTTGTTGTTGGCACGCAGCCAAGTCTCACCGAAACAAGGCTGAGAGTGGTCGTATTTTCCGTTGAGGCAAGCCACCGACCAAACGATGGGCAGTTTGTGGACGTTGGTCAAGGCGTTGACATGTGAGTTGTTGTATCCGCAGAGGCCCCAGCTGGTTTCCGAGCCATGGTTGCAGTAGTTGATGATGCTCACACCTTGATTAAAGTGCTGGCTCAAAATGGTGGCATTGGAAGAGTAGCCCGAAACACCTGGATAGTCTTGGTAGATGGTGGTGTAGTTGTAGGCCAAAAGGTCGGCGCGGATGTTCTCAATGTGTTGCCAGTCGTATTCGTTAAAGTGACCGGGACCGTCGCCGTTGCCAAGGCCGTCGCCGAAAGGCAACCAAGCATCAGTGGCGTTGATGTCTCTTTCGTAATGGATCACTTTGTTCACTTGCGTGGTGACATGGGCCTCGTTCTCGGCGGAGAAACGGCCAATAATGATGTCGTTATAAAAGTCATTTCCAACAACTTGGCCATACATATTGTCGCTCTTGCCGCTATAGCCGTTCCATCCGCTTCCCGCAGTAAAGGAGATGCCAGGAATTTGGCCGACGTCGCCCACCAACAGCACATGCGAAAGATTGGGGTTGGCCGTATATTGGCTTTGGATGTAGCTTTGGATGGCAGCGGTGGTGGTGCCAGAAGTGCTGGTGCCCACCATGGTTGTGGGACGACCAATTTGCTTCTTCCAGTTGACGAAGGGTTGCATGGCGCTCATGAAAGCGTCGTGGCAGATGATGAGCAGCTCACCGGTTTCCACCATGGGCGTGTATTTGGTCAGGCTTTCGTTGTAGTTGATGAAGTGGTTTTCATACATCGCCTGGATTTCGGCATCCATCTTCAATTCGGAAGAACGGCGATCGATGATGTTCTCGGTTGACATGCCATCGCTGTACATTTCAATGGTCATGTTGTAATACACACGCAACGTGTGAGTTACGGGATTGTAAGCGAAGGGGTAAACCACCATGTTTTGTCCACGGAAGTCGCGAAGAATGTACGGCTCATAAAGTCCCACATTCTGGGCAGGGAAGAAAGCATCGGCCGAATAAGCCTCGCCGTAGGTGTAAGGCACATCGTCAGGGTTGATGGTGCGCGGGAAATCGCCTTTTGAAGGAGCTACCTCCATCGAGAAATCGGCGTATTGTGCATCAACGACGCGGATGTTGTAGTGCTGACGGTCGCCGACGATGGCCGGAATGGCAATCAGGGGCAACTTGGGTTCACCAGCCTCGGCCGTGCTGACCGTGCGGGGAACCATGATGAGGTTGGCTTCGCCACAAGGAGTGGTCACTTCTTGGGTGAAGAAGCCGGGGACTTGCAGGTTGACGGTGATTTGGCTCTCCGAAGAGGATACCAAAGTCGTCTGGATGGTGCTCGGGGTGTTGCTCTTGATGGCGACCCACTGCTGGCCGAAAGTCACCACGGACAGCATGACGAGCAAGGCGGTTAGGATATGTTTTCTCATAGAAAAATGAATGTTGTTTTTAATGTATGTTTAAAAAGGCAAAAATAGGTAATTTCTTGATATCTTGGATGGTTTTTTGACATTAAAGGAATTTTTTTCAACTATTCAACGATGACCACTGACGATGACCATGATAGCACCCAACCTAAAATGGTCATCGTCATGGTCACAGGTCATAGTTTTAAGATTTCTTTTGCCTTTTGGTGAACGCCACCGAGTCGCCCCATGCATTGTATAAGACCTTGTGCCCGATGGCAGCCAAACGCACGTCAAGGCAACTGTGGCACTCATCGGGTTTGTCCTTCACGCAGGCCTTGTCAGGGTAGATGAGGTAGTTCTCGCGAAACTCGTTGGGCGTGAGGTTGGGCATGATGACGTTGGCTCCAGCCAGGATGGCTTTCTCGCGGCCTTGAGGGTCAACGGTCTGGTTGGCGGTGGCTGCCACCATGTTGATTTCGGGCATCATCAAGCGAAGGATGGCAATCATCTTCAAAGTCAGTTCCATGCGTTCCTCAGCAGGCGGGATTTGGTCTCTGTATTGCCAAAGCGGCGTGTCGGGGTGGGGGATGAAAGGTCCCATGCCGACCATGGCCACGTCTTTTTGCTTGAAGAAAAGCAGGTCATCGGCAAGGTCATCAAGAGTTTGGAAGGGTAGGCCAACCATTACGCCAGTGCCTGTTTGGTAGCCGACTTTCAATAGACTATCAATGCAAGACAAACGTTGCTTGAAGTTGTGTTTCTCGTCGTGCGGATGAATCTTATAATAAAGGTTTTCGTTGGAGGCCTCGATGCGGAGCAGGTAACGGTGCGCGCCTGCCTCAAACCAGCGGCGATAGGTCTCTTCGGTCTGCTCGCCTAATGAGAGCGTGATACCCAAACTTCCGTTGTCTATCTTCTTGATTTCCTTGACCAAATAGGTGATTTTGTCCACAAATGCTTTGTCGCTCCTCTCGCCGCTTTGCAATGCCACCGAGCCATAGCCCAACTCATGTGCCAGCTTGGCGCATTCGATGACTTCCTCGTCGCTGAGCGTGTAGCGTTCCACCTTCAGATTCTTGCAGCGCACGCCGCAGTAGAGGCAATACTTCGTGCAGATGTTGCTGTATTCAATCAGCCCACGTAGGTGGACGTAATTGTCCAAGTGCGCCAGTTTGGTTTGCAAGGCCTTGTCGAACAGCAGTTTCTTGTCGTCGCCTTCGGCAGCGAGGAGGAGTTTGATTTCCTCTTTTTCGAGGTAAGATTTGTTTAGGATTTCGGATATAGACATGTCTATTCAAACACTGTTTCGTGACAATGAAGCAAGAAGACAATTAGTGTCAAGGACAATGTTCTCCATTTTTAAGGTTGCTTGTAAGGTGACCTGAAATGTCCGTTCTTGAATGTTTCCTGCTTTTCATCGGTCATTTCGCCACTGGCCCATAAAGCATCCATTTCCTTGTCAATTTCATCGGAATAGTATTTCAGCAAAGCTTTTTTGATGTTTTCCAGCGCTTCTTCGGTCTTGCAAAAGGAGAACATTTTAAGCAGATGCAGTTGTGTAGGGTTCAATGCTGGTGCTTGGGTAGTCATAATTCGTTTATTTTCTGCAAAAATACAACTTTTTTGAAAAATATGGGTCGTGAATTAGAAAAATGAAGACAATTATGGTGTGGAAAAGAAAATATTTTCAAAACCTACAATTATTTGTGTATCTTTGCAATTAAAACAATGGATAGAATGAAGACATTCAATAAATTGGGAATTGTCGCAATGGCCATGATGCTTTTCACAAATGCAATGGCTCAGTCGAGTCGGCGCTATGCTGAACCGGTTTTCGAAGAGGTGAACGTTGAAACGGCAATCCCTTTCAGTAGTGCCGTCAAGGAGGGTGAAACAGCGCCCACCACCCTGTATCTTGATTTTTACGAACCGCAAGGCGACACCCTTCCGGCACGTCCGTTGGTGATTACGGTTTTCGGTGGTGCCTTTGTGGCCGGTAGCCGCGATTATGCTGACATGGTAGCGTATTGCACACGTTTGGCGCAACATGGCTACGCAGCGGCTTCCATCGACTATCGTTTGCTTTCGCTTTGGAACATCAATGCCACTTCGTTGATTCGCGATGCCTATATGGCGGCTCAGGATGTCAGCTCTGCGATTCGGTTTTTCAAATACCATTGCGACGAATACAGGATTGACACGGAACAAATCTTTTTGCTTGGCAATTCGGCCGGTTCGATTGCCATCCTGTGTGAG
>CACXIM010000088.1 GCA_902767725.1 uncultured Bacteroidia bacterium
ATAGCCATAGCGCAACTTGAGCTCATCGTCGCTCTCGGCGTTCCAGCTCTTGGTGAGCACAGTCTTCACCTTATTATAATCCAACTCACCCGCATTGTGTTCATACTGCTCTTCCCACCACCAATTATACACGTCAAGGTCGGGATCGGGGATGATTCGCATATAAGGCTCAAGGTATTTGGTGTAGGCCAAATAGAGCAAAGCCTGTTTGTGTTTCTTCACAAATTCGGGCGTGGCGAATGACAGTCTCCTGTCGGCAGCGGACTTGCCTTTAGTGAGGTTTTGCAAGTCGTCGCGCGAGGAATCGAACACCAGGTATTTGGTGTCTTCATAGCTCAGGCCCAAATACTTCTGCCATTCTTCGATGTTGCCATTGCGAAGCGTGGTGTCACAGTAATACTTGGATTCGTACGTCAACAGGAACGGGCGGTAAATCGGGTCGTTCATGATTTCCTGGGAGAAGAGATTGTAGTAATACCAATCTCCGCCATCCCATCCGCAGGCAAAGGACTTGCCCATGAATGCCGTCAGTATGACGGCAGCGAGTAGAAGTTTCTTTCGCATTTTCATAACAATTTATTTTAGATTTTCTATTGAATAGCGTGACAGGAAGCCTTGACTCAGATGGAAATAAACCCAGGGAAAGTCCCTGTCAATCTGATGGTCAAGGTATTGTTTCGCCTCGGCAAGTAGCTCTGGCGTGATGGTCTCAATCTTAACAGTGAAGCCGCTGTTGACATACAATCCCTGTAGGAAACCGTCTTCCTTCACGAGATAGAGGTTGTCGCCCGTCTTCTCGAACATGGGTGTCTGGAGGTCGGCTTCGGTAAGTCCGTTGACGAGCTTCACCTTGTTCAGGTGGTTGGTGACGATGCCCCACGAGTAGATAGGCAGGATGACGTCAAAGTCAAGCGGATAGTCATTGATGTTGGCCGTGTAGGCCTTCAGTAGCTCCATGTCAAGGATGGAGTTGCGCGTGTCGCCTTCCATCGGATTGGAGGTAGCGTAACACATCAGGCTACCGCGACTGACGGGCGGCACTCCTGTCTTCTTGCGGTCGCGGATCTGGTGCAGACGCAGCGTGCAACTGATGTCGCGTCCTGACTGCTCTGCAAGTTTCTCAAGGAAATGGAAATAAGATCTCCTAGTACGTTCGGTCCAGTCGCAGTCGATCTGGATCTCGTCGTAATCTATATCTACCGCATCCATGATATGCCCGATGGTGGCACCTACATTATTTGCCAATCTCTCCACCATCGTGTCGTTCACATAGTTGAGGAAGGTCTGATTCGTAATGAAAACCACTGGGATCACCTTGGTGCTGTCGTTGGGGAGCTGTTCCTTCCCGAAGCCTTGAATCGGCCCAACAGGGACTGCCCTACCGCCTTCAAGGTCTACGTCGAACAGACGTACAAACAGCCGTTTGCTCCCCAGCTGGTTGAAATAGTCGCGTTCCGTCTCCCCTATCGCACACTTCGACTTCCAATAATAGAAGTCCACGTCGTGGCTGCGCTTGGGGGTGCAGGCGCAGAACAGAAGAGCAAAAAAGGCTACTATCAACAACGAGCGTTTCATATCAGACATCCATAAAAAACTATACAGCTTCGGCCATCAGGTCTTTTCTGCCTATGAGACTAAAGATGGTGATTTCATTGTCTTCGTTAAGGATACGGAGCGTCCTCAAGACTTCATTCAGAGTTGAACCGCTAGTCGTCACATCATCAATTACCAGCACATTTTGCTGACGGATCATTTTGCAGAGTTCTTCGTCAGCGGGAGTGGCAAACTTCAAGAAATTCGTGATATAGGGACGCCACCTGCTCTTCTTCACATCTTTTGCAATGGTAAAATAGTCCTTCTGATGAATAAGATCCAGCATGTTGGCGATGGATTTCCTCACCTCATCTTTCTGAGCCTCGGTATAACGAGGGCGTCCGTTTTCCAAAACATCATTGAAATACTGCTTTTCAAAGGCATCCATGTCAAATGAGATGCTTGACGGCACAGCCTTTACCAACTCCATTTCTCTCAGCATCGGCTGGGCAAAACGATAAATATAGCGTAGCATATACTGGTTCACCTTACTTGAAGATTCCGGCATAACCACAAGATTGTAATCATAAAGGTTGATCTTCTTATTAAGGTTGTCCACAGCCTTTTTGATGAATTGCGTCAAATCGGGGCTGTCCTGCAAGGCATCGTTAAACTTCACATACTTAATGAACGCACTACGGACATTGCTGTCCACTTGATCCGAGAACTCATACCCATAGTAGAAGCACCTTCCAAACGCCTCCACCTGATAACCGTTGCCCGTCAGATTGACGATGTCTTCAGCGCCATCGTGCTCAAAGTCAAACACGAACATCTGCTTCTCGTTGTCGTAGGTTACGCCCATAATAAATGTATTTCAAGTGCAAAAATAAACAAAATCACAAAAGAAAACATATCTTTGCCACAAAAACCTCATCCTCCTCATGAAAGAACCAGACTACCCCACCCTACAAAAGCACATCCTCTCCCACCGTATCTTCGAGTCGGAGCTGCACGGCATCGAGCATTGGAAGCAAGTGGAACGCAACGGCCTGCTGCTCGCCGCCGAAACGGGTGCCGACGTCACTATAGTGCGGCTGTTCGCACTGTTCCACGACAGCAAACGTGCCGATGATGGCTTCGATTTAGAACACGGCCCTCGTGGCGCCGAATTCGCCAAGTCCTGCTTCGAGGAACATCGTTTCGACATCACTCAGGAACAATTCAACAAGCTGTACCACGCCTGCAAGTTCCACACGACGGAACCCCGCTCAGGTGATGCCACCATCGACACCTGCTACGATGCTGACCGCCTCGACCTAGGCCGCGTCGGAATCAAGCTTAATCCAGAAAAGATGGCGACTTCTCTCGGGGCGAGGATTGCTCAAAAATCTTTGGATGCGAACGTTAAACCGGAAAGGTTTAGGGAATGGCTGGAGGAGAATCAAAACGCCTTCCTCCAACCACAGCCATTCCGCCACTCGGAACAGCCGTAAGCGGTCTTTCCTTTTATTATATGTCCCTTGCCGCATAGCGGGCATGGCTGCCCAATGATGGCGTCAGAATTGGCTTCAGTGGGTGTTGCTGAAGCTTCGGGAGGCATGTCATTCCTGCGTGAGGCTGTGCGTTGGCTGGAATCTATGCCTTCCGAAGCTTTCTTAGCTTTTGGTGTCGTGCTTTTCTTATGCGCCGCCTTCTTAGGCTTCTCCTCCACTGCTGCAGCAACACGCCGGTTGCTGTTGTCCATCATCACCGTTGTGACAATCTCGGTCACCATCTGCTTCAGTTCGTCCAAGAACTGCCGCGCCTCATATTTGTGTTGCTCGATTTCACGGAGCTTCTTCTCCCAGATGCCCGTCAACTCGGCGCTTTTCAACAGGTCTTCATGGATGAGGCCGATGAGCTCGATGCCCGTAGGAGTTGGCTCCAGACTCTTGCGGATCTTCTTGATATAATTGCGTTTGAATAATGTCTCGATAATGGCGGCACGAGTGGAAGGTCGCCCAATACCATTCTCTTTCATCACTTCGCGCAATGACTCGTCCTCGACCAACTTACCCGCCGTTTCCATGGCGCGCAACAAGGTAGCCTCGGTGTATGGCTTGGGCGGCGAGGTCCACTTTTCGGCTAGTTGCGGCTGGTGCGGTCCATGCTCGCCTTTCTCAAAGATAGGCAAAGTCTTCTCCTCGTCCTCCTGTCCGTCTTTCTTTTCCTCTTCCTGCTTTACCGGTTTGATGACATCGCGCCAACCCGGCACAAGAATCTGCTTACCCGAAGTCTTGAACTCCACTCCTTCAACCTTGCCCAAAACCGTAGTCGTTGCAAACTGGCAATCGGGATAAAACACGGCAATGAAATGGCGGCAGACCTCGTCGTAGACCTGCTGCTCGGCAAAACTCAATCCCGTCGGCACCACTCCCGTCGGGATGATAGCATGGTGGTCGGTGACCTTGCTGTTGTCGAACACCTTCTTGCTCTTGGGCAGCTTCTTGCCCGCCAAAGGCGCAGTGTATTCGGCGTAGTTGGTCAGTATAGGTGGTATCCACACGCGGATAGGTAGTGTATTTCTTTTCGTAAAGGCTTTGTATAGTTTGCAAGGTCTGATCAGCCGACATGTTGTATTTCTTGTTGCATTCCACCTGCAATGAGGTCAAGTCATACAGCCTTGGTGGGGCTTCGGTGCCTTTCTTGGTGGAGATGTCGGTGACGGTGAACTCCTTCCCTTCAACGCTTTGCAAGTCTTTCTGTCCATCTTCCACGGAGCCATATTTGCCCTTGGTGGCCGTAAAGGTCGTATCCCTGTAAATGGTCGACAGCACCCAATAGGCCTCTGGCTTGAAGTTGACGATTTCGTGGTAGCGGTTGACAATCAAGGCCAATGTGGGCGTCTGCACTCGTCCGATGGACAGTACCTGACGGTTTTGGCCATATTTCAAGGTATAGAGCCGCGTGGCATTCATGCCTAACAGCCAGTCACCGATGGCACGCGAGAGGCCAGCCTCATACAATGACTGATAGTCGGCTTGGTCTTTCAAGGTCTTGAAGCCTTCTTTGATAGACTCCTCTGTCAAAGATGAAATCCAAAGACGCTTCACGGGACACTTTACGGCAGCCTTCTGCATCACCCAACGTTGGATGAGTTCACCCTCTTGTCCAGCATCGCCACAGTTCACGATCTCGTCTGCCTTCTGAAACAGAGATTCAATAACCTTGAACTGTTTCTCCACACCTTTGTCGGCGATAAGCTTGATGCCGAAACGAGGCGGAATCATAGGCAATCGACTCAAAGCCCACGCCTTCCACTGGTCGGTGTAGTCGTGTGGCTCTTTTAGAGTACAAAGATGTCCAAAAGTCCACGTTACCTGATAGCCATTACCTTCCATATAACCTTCATGGGCAGTGTTGGCACCCAGCACCTTGGCAATGTCGCGGGCTACGCTTGGTTTTTCGGCGATACAGACGATCATTTTAGTTAGGAGTTAACAGTTGTTCAGTTAGGAGTTAACAGTTGTTCAGTTAGGAGTTAACAGTTGTTCAGTTAGGAGTTGACAGTTGAAGGGCTGTCACAATTCCCCCCTTCCAAAGAGGGCTGGAGGATTGGGCAGCCGACTATTTTAATTAGTTAGAAATCTCCTCCGGATTATAGTTCATCAAGGTTTCCGCCTTGTCTTTCTGCGCCACAAACCACACCAAGTCATCGGCTTGGAAAGAAAGCCGTGCCGACGGATTCAAGATGAAATGTCCGTCACGCTCAATGGCTATAATCATGGCATCAAAATTCTCGGCCAAGCCTGAATCCTTGAGGGCAACGCCAATATAAGGGCTATTGGGACGCACCTGCACATTGTACAAATCCACCTCACTTTCCTCATGCTCTTGGATGAGCGTATCATCGAAGGCTTCCACCTTGCCCACCAAAAGTCGGAGGTGGTCTTCATGCCCTACAAAGGTGATCTTATCGAAAGGATACAACTGGAAGTCGGACTTAGGCAATTCATACAGTTGTTTGCCGCGTTCTACACTTACCACGCTAACATTATAGTTGTCTCGGAAGTCAGTCTCCTTGATTAGTTTTCCCGAATACTCGCTGTCGGGACTCAAGGTCATTTTCTGCAAATGGCAGTTCTCCTGCAAAATCTCAGGGATGGAAAACACCTGCGTCGACTGGCGCTTGTTAAGATTGCCTTGGAAGTTGTCCTCAATGCGCTTGTAGAACTTCATCGCGGGACTCATGACACGAAGCAAGAAAGTGTAAACCAAAGCCATGGCGACGTTGATGAAACGGAAATAAGGTGAGCCGATGCCCAAATGCGACCAGAATGCCGCATTGAAGAAATGTCGCATGACACCAGCAGCCACCACCCACACAATGACGAAACGCAAGATGAAGATACTCAAAATCAGGGTTTTATTGAACCGACTGTTCTCCATCAGCTTGTGCGTCGTTTTAACCAAAGTATGTCTAAAACCGATAGCCCACAGGAAAGGCGAAACCAACACCAAAGTAATGGCCGCACTGATGGCGATACCCCAAATGCCATGCACATATTTCATGACCTCAGAGCCAATCCAAAAGCAGATAAACAGCACCGCTATGACGATGGCAACATTGATGATGATATGCTTAATTTGTCTACCCATGAAGCTTGCCATATTCACCTTCTTGCCACTCTTCACCTTGATGCCTCGGTCGTTGCTCTCCAAATGGTTGAGCCATTTTTCAGGGAAATGACCGCTCAACCAACGGTAGGTCGGCAACGATGCCTTGATGGCGTATGGCGTGATGAAGGTTGTGATGATAGACACCGAAACAATGATGGGATAAAGAAACTCGTCGATGACGCCATAACTCAAGCCCAACGAGGCAATGATGAAGGAAAACTCACCGATCTGACAGAAGCAGAAACCGCCTTGTATGGATTGCTTGAGGCCCAAACCCGCCAACAAACGACCGATGACATTACTCAAAGGCTTGAAGAGCAGCAAGACCACAGTCACCACCAGAATCTGCCACCAATAATCCACCAAAATCTTCGGGTCGACCAACATACCGACCGAGACGAAGAATATGGCACCAAAAAGGTTTTTGATAGGAGTCGTCAGCTTGTGAATCATCTCAGCCTCAAGGGTTTCGGCCAAGATGGAGCCCATGATGAACGCGCCCAAAGCCGATGAGAAACCAGCCACATTGGCCAAGACGACCATCATGAAACACAAGCCCACTGCAAAAACGGTCAAGGTCTCTTCCGACATGAACTTACGCGACCATCGCAACACGGTCGGCACGATGAAGATGCCACCGATGAACCATATCAACAGGAAGAATCCAAGCTTCAACATACTGGTAACCAGTTGCATGCCATCAAAGGTCTTACTCACTGCCAAGGTGGAAAGGATCACCATCAGCAAGACTGCCTCCAAGTCTTCCACCACCAACTCACCGATAACGTTTCCGCTGAATTTCTCACGATGCAGCTTCATGTCGTCAAAGGCTTTGGCTATGATTGTCGTCGAGGAAATCGACAACATGGCACCGAGGAAGATGCAGTCCATTTGCGACCAACCCAGTAGCTTACCAAGCAGGAAACCCACCACACACATGGTCACCAATTCCGTAATGGCAGTGATGCCAACCGTTCCTCCCACCTTCTTCAACTTCTTGAAGCTGAATTCCAAGCCGATACCGAACAGCATGAACACCATACCGATTTCGCTCCAAGTCTCCACACTCGTGTGGTCGTTGATGACGGGAAACCACTCGAAGTTGGGGCCAATGAGGAAACCAGCTATGATATAACCCAGTACTACGGGCTGCTTCAACCATTTGAAAATCACTGTTGTTATACCTGCCGTAACGAGTATTAGGGCAAGGTCGGAGAATAATGCGGGTAAGGATTCCATAAAATAATGTTTGCCGCAAAGATACAAAAAAAGTGACCTCAAATGAAGTCACTTTTGTTTTTATTCCGCAAACATTCCGTCAATCAAATCCTTGAAATGTTCGGCGATGATTTTGCGTCGGATCTTCAGGCTGGGCGTCACCTCGCCGTCGTCGATGGTCCACTCACGGTCGACCAGCTCAAAGCGTTTCACTTTCTCAAAGTCGCCAAAGTATTTGTTGTAGCTGTCCACTTCCTTGCGATAACGGTCGTTGACAGCCTTATTCTTCACCATTTCGGTATTTGTGGTATAAGGAATGTGATTCTCTTCGCACCAGGTCTTCAGATGCTCGAAGTTGGGCACAATCAAGGCGGCGGCAAACTTCTGGTTCTCTCCCACTACCATGATGCTATTGATAAATGGCGATTCGGCAAAACGGTTCTCAATCAAAGCAGGCGAGATGTACTTGCCCATCGAGTCCTTGAAGATTTCCTTCATGCGGCCCGTGATCTTCAGCAGGCCGTCCTCATCAAACTCGCCAATGTCGCCCGTATGGAAGAAGCCCTCCTCGTCGATAGCGATCTTGGTCTGCTCCTCATCCTTATAATAGCCCTTCATCACAGGTGAGCCTTTCACAAGAATCTCACCCGTCTCCGGATCGATCTTGAAGCGCACACTCCTACAAGGCACACCCACCGTTCCCGCCTTAATAATCTTTAAGGCAAGGCTGTTGGTGCAAATCACCGGTGAAGTCTCTGTCAGTCCATAGCCTTCGATGATGGGGATGTTCATGGCCGCAAACAAGCGCACCAATCGGGGTTGTAGACTGGCACCACCAGATATGATAAACTCCAGACGGCCGCCAAAGGCCTTACGTACATCTTTGAAGACCAATCTATTAGCCCAATAGAGTTTAAAACGATAGGCCCTATTGTTTCTCTTCCCGGTCTCATCGTAACGTTCGGCCAACTTGAAAGCCCACAGGAAGATGCGTCTTTTCATTCCCTTCAGCTTGTCGCCCTTGCGGATGATGCCGTTATACACCTTCTCGATGACGCGAGGCACTGTGGTGAAATGCTCTGGCTTGATGTCGGCGATGTCGCGCATGATGGTGCCGAAGTTCTCCACATAATACGTCGAGTTACCAAGATATAGGTGGGTATACAGCACCGAACGTTCGTATATATGCGACAAAGGCAAGAAACTCACCACCTTATGGCTGGGCGGCACAGGATAATGCGGACCGTAATAAGCCACGCAACTCATCAGGTTGTGATGGGTAAGCATGACGCCCTTAGGAGTGCCCAAGGTACCCGAGGTATAGATAATGGTGGCAACATCTTCTGGGTCGACGGCATATTTTGCGGTATGTAGGGCTGCCTGGCTCTTCTTGTCGATTTTGACCGAGACCATCAGACCGCGCAAAGTCATCATGCCCACCACGGGGTTGAAGGCAAACTCCTTTGGACGCACAGGCATGGCATTGAGGATATCCTTGACCTTATTGTGCAGCAGCGCGCCTTCCACGAATACGATCTTAGGTTCGGCATGGTTGAGGATATGCTCAAAATCACTCTGGCGCACCGTGGGATAGATGGGCACCAGGATGGCACCAATCTGCTGCACGGCAAAGTCCACCATGTTCCATTGCGGGCAATTGTTGGAAATCACAGCCACACGGTCGCCATGACCAACACCCAGACCTATCAGTCCTTGGCTGATGGTGTCCGTCATTTTCACGAAATCGCGGCTGATATATTTCTTCCATTCTCCATCCACCTTACAGGCAAACATGGTCTTTTTCTTACCAAATTTCTCCACAAACCTCGGCAGGAGGTCGAAGGTGCGGGATGGTATGTCGGGAAAAGGCTGAATCAATTTCCCGTTTGATGTGACATCTTCCATATCAAAATAATTGACGCAAAAATATAACTTAATCCATTCGATTGTTTTTTTTATCCAAACGACCCTCTTTTTTAGCTACAAAATAGTCGATTTCCTCACCGAAAATCATTTAAAACGTTTTTCGTATTTTTGCAGCGTTATTATGGTTTCCATTTTCGACGATATGACTCAAGTCACCGAAGCCGAAGTGCAACGCATGTTGCCTTTGGTAGACGGGCAGCGGCGCGACGAGGCCTTGCGCTACAAGCACCTGTTTGGGCAGTTTGCCTGCCTCAAGTCGTGGCTCATGCTGAAAGAGTTGCTTACACCTATGGGGATTCATGATTTGAAAATGGATTTCAACGAACACGGCAAGCCTTTCCTAGTTCACCATCCCGAGGTACATTTCAACCTCAGCCACTGCAAAATGGGCATAGCCGTGGTGGTCGACTTCTCCCCTGTGGGCATCGATATCGAGAGTTTCCGAAAGGGCAACCTCGCCCTCATCAATCGCACGATGAATCCCAAGGAAGCCGAATGGATACGTTCCTCCTCCAACCCCATCGAGGCCTTCACCCAATTCTGGACCAAGAAAGAAGCCGTGGTGAAGCTGCGTGGCACGGGTATCGTCGACGATCTGCACCATGTGCTCAACGGCGAGGAATATCGACTTGAGACCCGCGTCAACCGCGAGAAAAGCTATGCCTGGAGCGTAGCCTATAAACAATAAAAAAAGGACTGCGAGCTCGCAGTCCTTTATGTCTAAAACCACCTGTTTATCAAGCGATGATTCTCGTCCCGCAAGTCGGGTCGCCTAAGCGCGTGGCTTCAGTGATGATGGCCTCGTGACCAGTGGCTTCCACAAACAGGATAGCGGCACGCACCTTGGGAGCCATGCTGCCCTCAGTGAACTGACCGTCAGCCAGGTGCTTCTTCGCCTCAGCAACGGTGATGGTGTCCAAAGCCTGTTCGTTCTCCTTGCGGAAGTTGATGTAGACCTTAGGCACGTCGGTGAGGATGTAGAACTCATCGGCACCGATGTTGATGGCCGTCATGGCCGATGCGAGGTCCTTGTCAATGACCGCCTCAACACCGCCCAAACTACCGTCAGCCTTCTCAATGACAGGAATGCCACCGCCACCAACGGTGATGACGATATTGCCTTGTTCTGCAAGTTGCTTCACAAGTTCGACATTCTGAATGGCAATCGGTTTGGGCGATGCCACCACCTTACGCCAACCACGGCCCTTGGGGTCTTCCTTATAGATGGCGCCAGTCTCGGCAGCATATTTCTCAGCCTCTTCCTTGGAATAATAGGGACCAACAGGTTTGGTCGGGTTTTGAAACATCGGATCGTTCTTGTCGACCACCACCTGCGTCACCAAAGTGACCACATTGCGCTTGAGGCCTTCCTTGGCAAAGGTCTTGCCTAGTCCCATTTCAATCATGAAACCAATCAAACCTTGTGTCTCAGCCACACAGAAGTCGATGGGCATGCCCGGCACTCCAAACTGATGGTGACCAGCCTCATGCTGCAACATGACGTTGCCCACTTGAGGACCGTTGCCGTGCCCGATAACCAAATTGTAATCATTCTTGAGGAAAGGAAGCAACGAATGACACGTCTCGGTGACGTTCTCCATCTGCTCCTTGTAAGTTCCTTTCTGACCGCCTCTCAACAGGGCGTTTCCGCCAAAGGCGATGACTGCTAATTTCTTCATTATTAGTTATTTAATGTTGTTATCTTTTATAAATATTGCTTCTGGCTCTTGGCTAACAGCAAATAGCTAACTACCAGTTGCCAAAGGCCAGAAGCCTGAGTGTTCACTTTCTCTGATAAGTCACTGTATAACCATCCTGACCGATGACCAATTGGGTTTCATCAAGGGAGATGATGTTGTTGGTGTCGGCAAAGCTGGTCGGATTGGAGCCGCTCGTCACACCGTTGAGAATCAGCTTGTCACCAACCTTTTCCCATGTCTTATATTCCCTGAAGCCCGTGTTGATGGACACGACCTCGCCATTTTCGAGCAAAGTGAAGCCCACTTCACCGAGAAGACTGCCCTCAGCGGCAGGTTCAACCCAGGTACCAACGATGGAAGGACGGGAACATGATGCGAAAGCCAAACCCATCAATCCACATAAAGCAATGATAATCAAGTTTTTCTTCATTTCTTACTCCTTTTTGATTTGGAGCGGCAAAGATACAACTTTTTAAATCACAAAATCGCTCGATTTCGCCAATCCACAAAATCAACGAGGTTCCAATGACAATGCGCAGCCAGTCGCCCAAGGGCAAAGGCACCACATTGAACATCTCACCGCCAAAAGTAATGATGAGAACCTGACCAAGTGCAATGATTAACACGGTGACCCCGAAGCCTCGCCTTATGTCTTTGTTAAACAAACCCTTAAGTGCGGAATCCATGGTGTGATACGCCTTGGCATTAAAGATATTCCAGAATTGCATGAAAACAAAAATGGTGAAAAGCAGCGATAGTTCCTTTGGCGTAAATCTCCCACCTACATGATTGAAATTAAAGAAGTTGACAAAATAGTCGCGGAAGGAAAACTCAGCCAACGAATCCACGTGGCAGTGCATGAAATATTGAATAAAGCCAAACAGCACGGCCACAAACAGCAGACCCAAGCCAAAGATGCGCCTGCCCATGTCTTTGGTAATGATGAAGGCCTCTCGCGAACGGGGCTTCTCCTTCAACACGCTTTGATCTGGCGGCAAAGACGCCAAGGCCATGGCGGCGAAGGTGTCCATAATGAGGTTGATCCACAGCATTTGCGTCACGGTGAGCGGCGAATCCGTCCCCATCACTGCTCCCAAAAGCACGATAAGACAAGCCGCCACATTGATGGTCATCTGGAACAGGATAAAACGCTGAATGTTATGGTACAATGAACGTCCCCACATCACGGCGCGGGCGATGCTCTTGAATGAATTGTCGAGAATGGTGATGTCGCTGGCTTCCTTGGCCACTGAGGTACCGTCGCCCATCGAGAGGCCTATCTGGGCCCGATTCAAGGCTGGCGCGTCGTTGGTGCCATCGCCAGTCACGGCCACCACCTCCCCTGTTTCCTGCAAAAGTCGCACAAGACGTTCCTTATCAGAAGGCCTTGCACGCGACATGATCTTCAGTTCTCCAATGCGTTCTTTGAGCTCGTCGTCGGTCAACAGGTTAAATTGCTTGCCCGTAATCATCTGTCGCTCAGGGTCGTCATCTTCCTTCCACAGTCCCACCTGACGGCCAATCTCGCGTGCAGTGCCTGGCGTATCGCCCGTCACAATCTTGATACCGATACCAGCATCAAGACAATCCTTCACCGAATTGGCCACGTCGTCGCGAATGGGGTCGATGATGCCCACGATACCGAGGAAACAAAGGTCCTCAACCGTCAGCTTTCCGTTGGCGAACACCTTATCCACCTCATCATCCGTGAGGTATTTGTAAGCAAAGCCTAAGGTCCGCATGGCTCTGTTTTGGTATTCCAACAGTTTATTCTCAACCTCTTGTTTGGCACAAACGATATCGGCTTCTCCATCAAGATTCCTAACCGTCACACAACGCTTCAGCAGAATCTCTGGGGCACCTTTCACATACAGCACATATTCGCTCGAAAAAGACGTCTTAACTACAGACGCCATGTACTTATACCTCGTCGTGAAAGGCAACTGACTGACAAGTTTCACGTCGTCGCGAATCCTCACGAAGTCGACATTGTTATCGAAAAGCCACAACAACAGGGCTCCCTCGGTGGGATTGCCAATCACCTTTACCTTTTTCTTGTCGCTGTAATCCAAGAATGCCGTCGAATTGACCGCGATGCCTTCCACCAACAGTCGTCCTACCTCCGAATCATCAATCTGACCGTTCTGAAGCCCGAAAAAGAGACTATCGCCCAAACTCATCCGGTTTTTGGTGAGCGTGCCCGTCTTGTCGGTGCAAATCACAGTAGCCGCACCCATGGTCTCACAGGCGTGCATCTTTCGAACCAGGTTATTGGTTTCTAACATCCTACGCATACTCATGGCAAGACTCAGCGTCACGCTCATTGGCAGACCCTCAGGAACGGCCACCACTATCAGCGTGACGGCAATCATCAGCGTATTCAGGAGATAACGAGCGAAGTCCATCCAACTGAACGGTCCTTCATCGCCATAAACGAAATACATAATCAAACGGAGCACGACAATCAAACCCGCAATGACATAGCTGGCCACGGTGATGCCATTGCCCAACTTGTCAAGTTGCTCGTTCAAAGGGGTCTTTACCTTATTGTCGATTTGCGCCCCATGATACACCTTACCCCACTCCGTGGCATCACCCACCTTCTCGACCACGAAAACGCCGTGGCCTTCCATCACGGAGCTGCCGCGACAAACGTAGTTGGACGGATAAGTGGCATCAGGCTTGAACTCCTCTTTATTCGTGGTCTTGCTGCACGAAGGCTCGCCTGTCAAATCCGATTCGTTGACGCGCATGGCCACAGCCTCCATCAGCATGCCATCGGCAGGCACCTCATCACCCGTGTTGAGCACCACGGTATCGCCCACCACCACGTCCTTTCGCTCAATGCGCTGAATCAATCCGTCGCGAAACACAGTCACCATCGACTCATCCTCTGTCTTGTTCAGAATGTCAAACTTCTTGTTCGCGCTCAACTCGAAAATAAAGCCCACCGTTGTGGCCAGCATCACCGCCACGAAAATGCCCAACGGCTCAAGCAGCACACTCATGCCTTCGGCACCGGTAAATAATTGGTATAAAGAAACTCCAACGGACAGCAGCAAGGCAATCAGCAAGATTCTTATGATAGGGTCGGAAAACTTTTCCAAGAACTGTTTCCACAGCGGGTCTTTCTTGGGTGGCGTCAGCACATTGTCGCCATGCTTGATTCTACTCCTCTCCACTTCCTCCTTCGTCAAGCCGTTTCTA
This sequence comes from uncultured Bacteroidia bacterium, assembly GCA_902767725.1. Classification (GTDB taxonomy): domain Bacteria; phylum Bacteroidota; class Bacteroidia; order Bacteroidales; family F082; genus Limimorpha. The sequence goes on from CACXIM010000088.1 coordinate 14,247, forward strand.
TAGTTTCGCTTCATCTTTTCGGGATAGTATTTAGTAGTCTGAAGGATTTTTCCTATTTTTGCGTTGATAAAACGCGGCAAAAATACGACCCTTCACGAAACCGCAAAGAGGTTGCAAGGTTGCAACCCAAAAGAAAACCCATAAGTACATGAAATTCAAGGAGAATCAAAAGACAGCGCTTTCAAAGGTACTTTCAGACCTCGTTCAGTGCGACGGTATCGTCAACCAAGGCGAAATCGACTTCCTGCATCGGGTCAACGAGGCTTTCGGCATCACTTCGGCGAGCCGGAAAAAAGCCACCACGCTCAGCCTTTCCGACGCTGTCAGCATACTGAAAACCTTGGGCGACAGAGAGAAAAACATGATGCTAAGTCTGTTTCAGGCCCTCTCCTTGGCCGACAACAAATTGAATCCAAACGAATCGCTGCTCATCACGGCACTCTTGACATCTCTAGACATGCAGTTGGAAGCGACAACAGGGATCAAGGCTCACCTCGTTTCCATCCCCCACCTTAACCTAGACACAAGCAATGCCGTCCTTTATGTTGAGTCGGAATACGACAGCAAAACCAACAAAAGCATCCTCCAAGATTACCAAGACATCTGCCGCCTGCTGAAAGCCGACCACCGAGAGCTATTCTATCTGCCCATGGTGATTCGTGACCTCGGTGCAAAACAAGCCACTTTCCGACAGACGCTCAACTACATCGAGCCTACCCTCTCAGAAGAACAGATTGACATCATCGACACACGCCTTCCGCAAATGGATAGTGCTTTCCTATCCAAAGAGATATTTCTCAATTACCTTAAAATCAATGGATTGGAAATCAATAAACCGGCTTTCTTCTTCAAGATCGGCGACAATGACTCCGACAACTACCACGACTATCTCATCCTCGAAATCACTGGCAAGCCCCTCACGACGTTGCAACAGTTTTACCAACTCAAAAACAGCATCGTCGCCCTCAAACCCAACGGTCTCAATGCCAAGGAGATGCAACTATTGCAACAAATAAGGCCTTCTGCCGATGACAACAACAATGAGTTGCGTTATACTGGATTCCACAAAGTACTTATCGACATCGTGCTGAAACACGACGGCACGCACGAAGTCAGCCGGCTTTATGTCACCAAACGCGGCGACCTGTTTCTCACCGACCGCAACAACACCGAAGTGAAGATTCCTGCCCTCAGCAAGGCCTTGTATCTCCTATTCCTCTTCCACGAAGAAGGCATCTCGCTGAACTACCTAAGCGACTACAAACCTGAACTCTATAGGATCTACCGCCAGATTTCCACCTATGGCGACGATGCTATTTTGGAACGAGCTGTCGACAACCTCACCGACTTCGTGGGCAACACCCTCAACGCCACGCTGTCGCGCATCAAAAAGGCCTTCACCGACATCCTTGGAGAGGACGCCTCGCGCTACCTCATACAAGGCGAAAAAGGTGGACGGAAAACCATCCACCTTGATCGTCGCCTCGTCGTTTTTGAGGACCGCAAAGCATTTGAGTAAAATCAAAACTTTTCCAATCATAATGAGATTCCCTGCGGGAATGGCATGAAGTCGCTGCGTTAAAAGCGGCGGCAAAAAGAACTCAATAAACGCAAGCTCCTCAAGCCGCCGCGATATAAAAAAAACACACCTCCATTCCCGAAGGGAATCTCCTTTAAAATGTGTTTGTTTTATTACGCGTTCTGCCCACCCAGCAGGAAAGTGACATCGGAATTCGGGTCAATCTCGACAGACTCCTTGCCGTAGCGCATCACAATCATCTTCTTGCCACCCATGAGCCACATCTTCTCATCGACCACCCAGAGGGCCGTGGCCTCGCGCAGACCGACCACCGTCATGTCTTGGTTGACGGCAAGATACTCGTTGATGCGGTCCTGACGCGTCTCACCGCCATGCTTAATCATCTTGTCGATCTCGGGATGCGGGTCAAGATAGTGCGGATTGATTTGGAACGGCACCAGGTTGAGGCACTTGAACGAAGCGGGTTGCACGATGGGCATGTCATTGGTGGTGCACAGCGTTGGGCAAGCCACATTGGAGCCGGCACTCCAGCCCATATAAGGCACGCCAGCGAGGGCGCGTTCGCGGATAGCGTCCATCAAGCCGTAACGGTGCATCTCGGCCACCAGATGGAAGGTGTTGCCACCGCCCACCACGATGCAGTCGGCTTCACGGACGGCTTTCACCTTATCATCGAAATGATGTACGGAAGTAAAGTTCTCCAAGCCGAACTTGGTGCGGAACACGTTCCTCACCTTCGACTCGTAGGCATCGTAGCTCTCGGGATAGACCATGCCACCGATGTTGACGCCTGCGAAAGGCACAAAGATGATGCGGCTATCCTTATTAATATGGTTCTGCATGCAGAACAGCTCGATTTGGGTCGTAGCCCAAGCCAGATAATTCTCACCGAAATTGGTCGAATTGCTGATCAGTAATAATCTCATGATGTAAAATGTTGGTTAACGATGGCGCAAAGATAGCAAAAAAGGGATTGCATTCGCAAGAAAGCATCGAAATCAGAATCCTTGAAATAAAAATATCAATTTGATTATCAAATATTTGCAAAAAACAACAAAAATTTTCATGAAATTTTGCTTGCATAAATGAAAAAAGCTGTACTTTTGCAGTGTCAAAAACGACTGGACTAGTAGCTCAATTGGATAGAGTCCCTGACTACGGATCAGGCGGTTGTGGGTTCGACTCC
>CACXIM010000089.1 GCA_902767725.1 uncultured Bacteroidia bacterium
GCAGAACTTGTCGATGCACGACCTCTACGACGGTGTATATGAAATGAAAGACGGAACAAAAGTCGTGTTTGGTCCAGTCATGGAACACTACAAAGACCTTGATTATTCGTGCGACCCAGGCTTCTTCTATTTCCATACCGACAAATACTATGCAGTCACAGACACCCTTGAATACGGTGGTGGACGCGTGAGCCGGGGCAATCCTTCTTCACCCAAGTGGGGCAAGATGCCTGGCGGAGGCGGTGCCGGTGCGATTATGGGACCGATGCAATGGAGAGTGACTCCCTGTCCAATGGGTCTTAAAGTCAAAGTCATTCATGACGAACCTTTCGTAGAGCATAGTCCTAGAATCGAGGGGGGCGAGGCTGAACTCACGTGGGTTGAGGGTCCCTACGAAGGCATTAAGGGACGCTTACCCATCGCATCGGTGCGTCCGTTGCCCACGGAAATGTTACGTTTGCTACCGAAAGACGATCTTCATGTCGTCATGAACGAGATCCTCGACCGTCACGCCGATGGCAGCAAACTGACGGCCATCGAAGAACTTAACCTTGGAGTCATCCGTGTCGTCCTCAACGAATAACGACGAACATATTAGAAGCGTTTTTCCAAAATAATGTTCTTGGTTTTTCCCCCTAGTTTTTCATCCAGAAAAACTCTTCCTTAGCGACGATTGGCTTGAAATAATCGTCGATAATCCCTTGTTCAACAAGCTCTTTCGGTGTGCCTTGGATCAAAGCTTGGTGTGGTGCCATCACCCACATCTGGTCGGCGTGGCGGAGCAACAAATCCAGGTCGTGGCTGCTGAAGAGGATGGTCTTATGCTTCTCGCGCGAGAGTTTGTGCATGATGTTCACCAACTCGATTTTGCTTGGATAGTCGAGGAAGGCGGCAGGCTCGTCCATGAAGATGAGGGGCGTGTCTTGCACCAAAGCCTTGGCAATCATTACTTTCTGCTGTTCGCCGTCACTCAAGGAAACGAAATTTCGGTTGACTAAATGGCTGATACCGACGGTTTCAAGGCTGTCGTAGATGATTTGCTCGTCTTCGGCTTTCAGCTTAGCTAAGAGGCCAAGATGAGGGTAGCGTCCGGCGGCCACGATGTCGAAGACCTTCAGGAAGAGGTCGTCGGGCTTCTCGGTGAGCACGAGGCTGAAGAGCGAGCTGCGCTCGGTGGGAGAGTAGTCGCGCAGGTCCTTGCCGAACAGCTTGACCTCGCCACCGACGGGCTTGAGGCTGGCCGACAGCGTCTTGAACAGCGTCGTCTTACCTGAGCCGTTGGGACCCGCCAAAGCTACGATGTCGCCTTCGTTGAGGCTCACGTTGATTTCGGGCATCAGCGCCTGGCCTTTGTAGCCGATGAGCAGGTGGTTTGTATTGAGAACCTCTTTCATAATCAGTTTTTAACTACGAATTACACGAATTATGCGAATGTGATAGAAGAATTTGGGACGCAAGCGTCCGAATGAGTACGAATGTACAGAATTCGTAGAGATTCGCGACTTTGGTCGCAAAATTCAATTCGTTCCATTCGTGAAATTCGTAGTTCTTTTTCATCACATTCATCATTGTCCGTGATTAATACGTTGACGGTGGAAGATGACCCACAGCACGATAGGCGCGCCAATCAGTGCCGTGACCGAGTTGATGGGCAGGTTGCCTTCGAAGGAGGGCAGGCGTGCGATGAGGTTGCAGAACAGGGCCAGGTCCATGCCAAGGAAAGCCGTGGCGGGGATGAGCAGCTTGTGGTCGCTGCTGCGGAAGAGGAATCGAGCGATGTGCGGCACAGCCAAGCCTAAGAAGGCGATGGGGCCGCAGAACGCCGTGATGAGGGCAGTGAGGAAGCCCGAGGCCAGGATGATGAGCATGCTGCTGCGACGGATGTTGACGCCAAGGTTCTCGGCATAACGCTCGCCGAGGAGCAGGAGATTCAAGGTCTTGAAGAGCAGGAATGAACCTATGGTGCCGGTCGCCACCGCGATGGCAAAGAAGGGCAGTTGTGCCTTGCTCACATTGGAGAAGCTGCCCATGCCCCAGATGACGAAGGAGTGCAGGCCTTCCTTCTGGCTGAAGAATTTCAGGATGTCGGTGACCGAGCCGGCGATGTAGGCGATCATGATGCCCACCAGCACCAGACTGACCATGCTTCTTAACCTCGAACTCAGCGCGAGGATGAGCAGCAGCACCGCGAAGGCGCCCAGGAAAGCCGCTATGGTGACGCCGAAGGTCGACCACAGCGACAGCGTGCTGACCGAAAGTCCTGTGGCCGTGCCTAATAGGACCACGAAGGCCACGCCGAGGCTCGCGCCGCTGCTGATGCCCAGCAGGGAAGGGTCGGCGAGGGGGTTACGAAAGAGGGTCTGCATCAGGAGGCCCGACACGGAGAGACCGATGCCCGCCAACAGGGCCGTGATGGCTTGCGGCAGGCGGTAGTCGAGGATGATGGCGTGGTAGGTCGACGTGTTGCCATGGAACAGCGCGTCCCAGAATTCCTTCCACGGAATCGACACCGAGCCATAGCGCAGGTTCAGGACGAACAGCACGATGCCGACGGCCAGGATCGCGATGGTTGTCAATAGGATAGGGGTGGTGCGATGTCGTTCTATGATCGGTTTGTCGGTGGACATTCTCGGTTGGTCATATTTTGGCGCAAAGATAGGGTTTTATTTGATAAAGGGATAAGATTTGTTGGGATAGAATTTATCATCGGACCATCGTGCGGGGTTGTTGGTGATGTAATATGCTATTTCGCACAGGGATTGGTCATCGCGGATGATGTGTTCATAATAATTGCGTTGCCACAATTTGCGGTCGAATGGAGGCCATCCCAATTGTTTCACCCCACGGATGTATTCGTTGGTCGACATGGTTTTGAGCCATCCCACTACCGCCGATAACGGTGACCCCGACACGTTTTCGATCAAATCCGAATCGTTCACCTCCCGTAGGGGCGCACCTGCGTGTGCGCCCTCATTCCCACAATAATCATCGTTACCCACATTAACATGCGCACCTGCGTGTGCGCCCTCATTCCCACAATAATCATCGTTACCCACAAAAACATGCGTACCTGTGTGTGCGCCCTCATCCCTACAATAATCATTGTTAATAATATTGGTTACCGTGTTAACGTCATTGGCATCATGGCGAACACATGGATGGGAAACATCGTTGTTGATGGTTGCAGGGCGAACACATAGGTTCGCCCCTACGGCACCATTCAACCCAACGTTTTCCCAAATGCAATGGAAATGGTTGGGCATGACCACCATTTCGTGACAAACGATGTCGGGAAATTTGTTGTGTATTTCGTGATACCATTTTTCCACCATGCGTCCGGCGTCGTTCAAAACCATAGCGTTGTTTTCGATGTTACCAAACAAACATTCGTGGTTTTGTGTGCATATCGTGACGAAATACCATCCCGCCGAGGCATAATCGTAACCCCGTAGGCGAACGGAACGGCGGTGGTGGATGTTGGGGTCGTAGGGAGACATGACGGCATTCAATTGTTTCTTCTTGACAAAAATAAGAAAATAACCGCTGCAATTTCGTTTTATATCCTTTTTTGTATCTTTGCACCGAGTTCGGGGAAAAATGCTTTGCATTCGGCGAAGCCAAATCCGAGCTCGTTTAACAAGCGTTTGCTTTTATTCGGAATTGCTTCAAGAACCTGAGAAATTCAAAAAGTCCAGTCCGAAAGAATAAGTTGCGAACGCCTATGCGTATGCATGGGCGTGACTTATCTGGACTGGCAGGCATCTCAGGGCCTTTGAAGCTGGATGGGAATATCGTCCATGCTTTTTTTTGCCCAATGTCTGCCTCCGAAGATAAGCAATACGCGCAAATGCATAGCGTATGGCTAACAATACGAACCTCGGCGCGGCAAAGGCGGCGAAGAACGATGAGTTCTACACGCAATATGCCGACATCCAGAAGGAGGTGAATGCCTATCTGGAGTACAACCCTGACACCTTTCGCGACAAGACAGTGTTGCTGCCTTGTGACGACCCCGAATGGAGCAATTTCACCCGTTTCTTCGCGCAAAATTTCGAGCGATTGGGCCTGAAACGGCTCGTCAGCACCTCCTATGCCGTGGAGAGCAAGAAATACAAGGACTATCAGCCCACACTCTTCGAGACTGAATCACCGTGGTTTGATGCCGACAAGACCCGTATCAAAGGCAAGATTTTCGAGTTGACCCGCGACACCAACCAAAATGGCCGCATCGACATCGACGACCTCGAATGGCACTACCTCGAAGGCGATGGCGATTTCCGAAGCAAAGAGGTCTGCAAGCTCTGCGATGAGGCAGATATCATTGTGACCAATCCACCGTTTAGTTTGTTCAGGGAGTTTTTGGGTTGGATAATGGAGGCAAAAAAAGAGTTTGCAATCATCGGAAATGTAAATGCGATGACATATAGAGAGGTGTTCCCACTTATTCAAGATAATAGAATATGGACAGATAATCCATTTGTTCGTGGAGCAGCATATTTTACCACTCCGTATGATATTGACACCTCTTTAAGTTATTTTAATTCACATGATTATCGTGAAGGTTTTATTCGAGTTCCTGGTGTACGTTGGTTTACAAATATCGAGATAGGCCGACGTCATGAGCCATTGCAATTAATGTCAATGAAAGACAATCTTCGTTTTGGTAAGCATAAAGAATTAAGAGAAAAAGGCTATCAGCATTATGTGAATTATGATGCTATTGAAGTTCCTTATTCTGATGCCATCCCCGACAATTATGAAGGTGCGATGGGCGTACCTATTTCTTTTCTTGATAAATATTGTCCTGAACAATTCGAAATTATCGGTCATAGCTTGCAATTGGCAGATATGGGTATCATTAAGAAAAGACTGGGAAAAGCAGGTGGTGGGCCAAGGTTTTATATCGAAAAAGATGGAGAATTGGTTCGTCTATACGAAAGAATTATTATCCGTAAAAAACACTGATGCGATAGTTGGTGCATCCCGACGGGATGCTATAACACCAACTAGAAAATCTTCAACCGAACGGTTTTCCCTACGGGAAACAAAAGACAATTAAAACGAGTAAAGCCACTGATTATGAAGTTGATAGATTGATCTGCATCCCGTAGGGATGTTCGTTAGGTAAAAAAGTAATAGAAGATACAAAGACATCCCGTAGGGATGAACCTACTTGAAATTGAAAACACTGAAAAAACAGAAAAATGATAGCACGATTAGTAACCGACTGGACCATCGGAGACATTTGCAAAGGTTTCCAGTATAACGAATACGAAGGCAAGGGCCTTTATGGTCTTTCGGGACGGCTCACCATTCAGCCGGAGTTTCAGCGTCATTATCTCTATGCCGAAAATGGCGGCAAGAAGGAAGTGGATGTGATTCAATCCGTACGCAACGGCTATCCTCTGGGTCTCATCTATTTCTCGAAGGTGGGCGACGACCGCTATGAGGTGCTCGACGGCCAGCAGCGCATCACCTCGCTGGGGCGTTTCCTCACGGAGAAGTTCGCTTGGATTGATACCGACGGTCGCCCTTGGTATTTCTCCGCCTTGAATGTCGATGAGCAGGAAAAGTTATTGAATACCAAACTGTTGATTTACGTCTGCGAAGGCACGGAGAAAGAAATCAAGGACTGGTTCCGCACCATCAACATCGTGGGCATCCCGCTCAACGTGCAGGAGACGCTTAATGCCGTGTATTCTGGTCCCTTTGTGACCAAGGCCAAAGAGGAATTCAGCAACTCCAACAACACTAACATCAACAAATGGAGCTGCTTCATTTCGGGCACGGCCAAACGACAGGATTTCCTCGCTGCTGCCTTGGATTGGGTGAGTCACGGTCACACGGAGGACTATATGGCTGCTCACCGTTACGACGACAACATCCATGAGTTGAAGGCTTATTTCACTTCGGTCATCGACTGGATTACCTCGGTATTCGACATCGCGCCCGAGAAGGAGATGTGTGGTCTGAAGTGGGGTGAGTTGTATGAGAAATACCACAAGAACGCCTATAATCCTACGGCTGTTGCCGACAAAGTTCGTGAGTTGTACGAAAGCTTCTACGTCAAGGAGAAAAAAGGTATTTATGAGTACATCCTTGGCGGTTGTGAAGAGCCGCGTCTACTGAATGTACGCGTGTTCGATGAGCCTACGAAGAAGGCCGTCTACGCCAAACAGACCGAGGCTGCCGAGGCGGAAGGCGTTTCCAATTGCCCGTATTGTGCCATTGGCCACGATGCCAACCGCACCCGCATTTGGAAACTCTCCGAGATGGATGCCGACCACGTGACGGCTTGGAGCAAAGGCGGTGAAACGGACATCGCCAACTGTCAGATGCTATGCAAGACGCATAATCGGGCGAAAGGAAATAGATGACGTTATTTTTGGGGACTTTTTTATAGATGTAGAATTCTTTCTATTTTTGTGTCGGAAAAAATCTATAATCTAGTCTCTATGAACAAAACTATGCACCTCCAAGAAGAAGCCTCACGTTGCCTGCTCTGCGCCGATGCGCCGTGCAGCAAGGCCTGCAAGAATGGCGACCCGGCACGCGCCATACGCGCCATACGATTCGGCAACGAAGCCATTGCCGGACAGTGGCTCGACTCGTGCAGCGATGCCGACCTGCAAGCCGCCGAGACGGCCTGCATCCACTACGACAGACCCATCCGCATCAGGGAACTGGCGGATGCCGTCAAAGGCACGAAGCCACAAAAAGACCTCCCCAGCCTCGCCATCGACTTCTGCGGCATCCCTTGCGAGAATCCCTTCTTCCTCGCCTCGTCGTCCATCTGCACCAACTACGAGATGGTGGCGCGGGCCTTCGATGCAGGATGGGCGGGCGTGTTCTACAAGACCATCTGCATGGAGGACATCCGCGAGGTGT
>CACXIM010000090.1 GCA_902767725.1 uncultured Bacteroidia bacterium
GCTGCGCTGTGAGGTCTGGATGAAGAAATAGCCTTCCTTCTTCTTGCAGGAGGCGAGGTTGGTCGAGGTCTCCACGAAGTTCGGGATGGTCTGCGACATAGCGATGACGCCGTGCGGGCAGGCATAGAGGCCGTTCAGCAGGTTGTACTGGGCCATCTCGTCGATGACCACGTCGGGTTGCACCTCGGCGACTTCTGCAGTGACTTTCAGTCCGGGTTCGGTCACTTGGTATTCTTGCTTGAAGTGCTTCTCCATGTCGTTCACATAGTGCAGGAAATGCTCGATGCTGTCGTTCGGCACGAAGGCCACTGCTGTGGCTTCACGGGCGATGGCGTTGCGCAGGTTGCCGCCTTGGAAGTCATAGAGTTGGAGGTCGAACCAGTTGGTGCCTTGCCACAGGATGCGGGTCAGCAGCTTGTTGGCGTTGGCCAGGTTCTTGTTGATGTCGTCGCCGCTGTGGCCGCCTTTCAGGCCGCTCACGGTGATGCGATAGGCTGTGCTGTCCTCCGGAGCGGGCTCCAGCTCGTACCACACCTTCACGATGGTGTCCATGCCACCAGCGCAGCCGATGAAGATCTCGCCTTCGTCCTCGCTGTCGAGGTTGAGGAGGATACGGCCGGTGAAGTCTTCTGGGTCCAGTTTCATAGCACCCGTGAGGCCCGTCTCTTCGTCTACGGTGAAGATGCACTCGAGCGGACCGTGTTCCACCTTCGGGTCAGCGATGACGGCCAAGGCCGCAGCCACGCCGATGCCGTCGTCAGCGCCGAGGGTCGTGCCGTTGGCATGCAGCCACTCGCCTTTGATGACAGGCTCGATGGGGTCTTTCTCGAAGTCGTGCTTCTTGTCGCTGTTCTTCTCGCACACCATGTCCATGTGGGCTTGCAGGATGACGGTCTGGCGATCTTCCATGCCCTTGGTGGCGGGCACAGTCATGATGATGTTGCCGCAGTCTTCCTTGACGTAGCTGATTTTATGGTCTTTCGCCCATTTCTCGAGGTAAGCCACCATTTTGGCTTCCTTCTTCGACGGACGCGGCACACCGAGGATGCCGTTGAACTCTTTCCAAATGCCTTCCGGCTTTAATTTCAGAATGTCGTTACTCATAGTTTGTTGATTGTTTATTGTTGAAGTGTTTAATTGTTGTTTGGTCGATATTGAGTTTCCCTTCAGGAATGGAGTAGTGTCGTGAGGTTAAAGGGCGGCGGCCTCAAACAGCAATTGGCTTGTGGTGCCTCAAGCCGCCGCGTTATTAATACACTCCTCACTCCATTCCCCGCAGGGGAATCTATACAGTATGTTTTAGCAATCGAATTGTCTCCATCGGGTCCTCTGCCTTAAAGACCGCATTGCCGGACACCAGAACGTCGGCGCCAGCTTCGAACAAAGTCTTGGCGTTATGCGTGTTCACGCCGCCGTCCACTTCGATGAGTGCGGTAGCGTGTTGTTCTTCGATCATTAAACGCAACTTGCGGATTTTTTCGTATGTACGCTCGATGAATTGTTGCCCGCCGAAGCCCGGGTTGACCGACATGAGGAGCACCACGTCCAGGTCGCCGAGGATGTCCTCCAGCACGCTGACAGGGGTATGTGGGTTAAGCACCACACCGGCGTGAATGCCGAGGGCCTTGATTTGTTGCACGGCGCGGTGGATATGGGTGCAGGCCTCATAGTGGAAAGTGATGATGTCGGCGCCCGCCTTGGCGAAGGCCTCGAAGTACTTCTCCGGCTCCACGATCATCAGGTGGACGTCGAGGGGCTTCTGGGCTTTCTTCTTGATGGCTTGCACCACGGGGATGCCGAAAGAGATGTTGGGCACGAAGCGGCCGTCCATCACGTCGCAGTGGAACCAGTCGGCCTCACTGCGGTTGACCATCTCGATGTCAGCTTCCAGGTTGAGGAAGTCGGCTGAGAGTAGGGAAGGGGCTATCAAGTTCATAGTTATCAGTTGTCAGTTGTTCAGTTGTTCAGTTGTCGCTTCGCGTCATTGCGAGGAACGAAGCAATCCAGATTAATAGTTGTCAGTTGTTCAGTTGTAGGACTGTCACATTGTGGTAGCCACACCAATTATTCAGTTGGTAGTTGTTAGTTATTCTGCAAAGGTAGAGAATATTTTTGAACGATAATAAAAAAGCCCTTCAAAAACTTTTGAGAGGCTTTCTCAAAGATTGAATCTATTATACGGTCTGTTATTCTTTTTACATCTCGTTTGCCTTCAAGTTGAACTGTTTCCATTTTGGAAATAGTTGCTTCACGCAATATTGCTTTTTCAAATTTAGAAAAAGTCAACGACCCGTTGGCCAAATTAGCCACCAAGCTGGTGGCTAATTAGAATTTGATGAAAAAGGTCAACAAGTCGTTGACCAATTATCAAAAACAAATCGTCAACGAGTCGTTGACGAAATTCGTCACCAAGCTGGTGACGGATTAGGTGCTGTAATTCGTCAGCAACCTGCTGACGGAATGAAATTATTCTTTATTTTTGCGCCAATAAACCACTAAATGAATTGAATGAAGTAATTCTGTAGATAACTAACATATTATAAACCATAGCGTTTGCAATTTATTCGAGACTTTCCGAAAATTTGGCGATTAGAAGAGAAGTCCATCCATGAATAAGTTCAAGCGTCCGTGCGTAAGCGTGGACGGAACTTATTGGATGGACAGGTCAGCCAAATACCTCGGAAAGCGATAAGCGAACTTCACGCTTCTTCGTTTTCGGTATTTGCTGGCCTGTTGTCCTCGAACAAGTTTTCCGACGCTATCCTAAAGCACGGAATATGAACACCATTAAGGATGATTTGATTGCCGAAATCGACAAGAGGGTGGCCGACAAGATTTTGGAGCCAGCCAATGCCGAGTTGCTGAAAAAGTTGATACGCCAAGCGGACAACGACAATGAGGCCATGTCGATAGCTGAATTGGGCACCACTTACAAGCGCACTGGCCTGCATTTCGACAAACGGTTGGAACGCATGACCGATGACATCTGTTATTTCAAGAAAAACGAGGCTCTGAGTTTTCATACCGATGACGGAAAACCCGTTCACAAACTTATCATTGGCGACAACTACCAAGCCTTGCAAAACCTTCTGATTCAATACAAAGGAAAGATTGATGTCATTTACATCGATCCTCCGTATGGCAAGGACAGTATGGGCGAGTTTGCCCAAACCAATTACGAAAATGCCATCACGCGCGACAACTTACTTTCAATGCTCTATCCGCGACTGATGTTGGCGAAAATGCTTCTTTCAGATAGCGGAGTCATCTTTTGCAGTATTGACGACCGTAACCATGCATATGTAAAATGTTTGTTTGATGAAGTGTTTGGAGAAGGAAATTATGTTGATACATTACATTGGAAAAGAAAGAAACAACCTTCTTTTTTAGCAAAGCATACGGCAAAGGTTATGGAATATGTTTTAGTTTTTGCTAAAAAATGGGAATCGTTAGGTAAATTGTCTATTGAAACACTTTCTGATGCTACAAAAAAAGTTGTAAATCTCACGAATCAGGTCTCCATACGACATTTTATTAAAGGAGTTAGAGTGAAATGTGGTGATAAAGGTCTTATTCCTAAAGGAAAATACACTATCAAAACGATGTCAGTTGAGTATTTGGACGATGTGTATTTTGCAGATGGAATAACTCAAAATGATGTTGATGTTAAAGCTAATTTTTCAGTTTCGCAGGAAAAAATCGATAATTATATCTCAAAAAAACTATTGTTTATTACGGCAAACTATGGGTTAAGAAGAGATGTTTCAGAAGAAGAAACAAATAATGCAAAAGCAATAACGGACTTGTTACTTGATTGGGGTGACAATCAAGATAGTGAGAAAGAATTGAAAGATTTGTTTGGAGATAAGCTATTCGATTATTCAAAGCCAACAAAACTTATTGGTAATTTAATAAAATCAACAAATAAGGACGATGCAATTATCCTCGATTTCTTCGCTGGCAGCGGCACCACAGGTCATGCGGTTTTAGATTTGAACAAAGATGGCGTCGATCGCACATTCATTCTTTGCCAACTGAACGAAAAGACCGATACTACACCAAATGGCATTGCGTACGATGTTACGGCCAAACGTTTGAAACGCATTATGACGGGCGAATGCTATGACGGCACGAAAGATTTCAAATGGGTAAAGGAGAACCACCCATACGGAGGCAACCTTGATGTGTATGACGTTGCAACCGTAGCCAATTTTGCCGATACCGATGGCAAGACGCCGTTTGAAGTCATCGATGAAACGTTATACGGGCAAGAAAAGTTCCAGACGCTGCGGGAAAAGGTGGAATGGGTATGCGGTAATTTCAGCAATGCCCAAAAGAATGTTGAAAACGATGACGAATGGAAGAAACGAATTGCGGAGGGCTAAACCATGTTGCAAGAAGCGATTGATTTACAGCAGAATGCTGTTGCTGAATTGGTGAACAAGCTCAAGTCGAAAAAAGAAATCACTTTCCGCGCTCCAACGGGTAGCGGCAAGACCCGCATGATGGCTGACTTTATGAATCGCGTCATTGAACAGCAGCCAAAAGTGGTTTTTCTTGTTTCGACACTATCCAAAGGCAACTTGGCGGAGCAAAACTATAAAGTGTTTCGCGATTGCGCTGAGCGCGGCATATTTCCTCACTTGCGTCCTCATTTGATTTCGACGGAACTTGCAGAGGAAGAAGGACTGTTCATCCCTTTGGACTATAATGTGTATGTTCTGCCGCGTGACCTATACAAAAGCGGAGGCAGACTGATGCAGGGCGCGATGATGAATTTCTTGGATCAAATCACATCCAACCTGTTTGGTGGTGGGATGAACAAAACGATTTACCTCATCAAGGACGAGTGCCACCAAGCCACCAACAACCTTGACAACCTTTCGGCGCATTTCTTCTCAAAAACCATCAATTTTTCGGCAACACCCAACCTGAAACGTGGCCAAAATCCCGACGTTGAAATCTCGGATGAAGAGGCCGTAGCCGCAAAGTTGATTAAAGAGGTGCAAATGGGAAGTGATGAAGATACGGTCGAGAAGGCCATCTGCAAGTTTGAGGAAATCAAGGAAGATTACAGAAACTTGTTGGGTGTGAATCCTTGCCTCATCATCCAGATTTCCAACAAGGAAAAGGCCGAACAAGAATGGGCGAACATCGAATCCATTTTGACTAAAACCGAGCACCAGCACTTGAAATGGATGTCGATAGTGGACAAGAAGGAAAAATGCAAGACCAACGACAAATTAGGCAAACTGCCAGTGGCAAAGTGGAAAGACTACGCCAAGGAAAACGCCTCCACTATTGATATTATCGTTTTCAAGATGGTGATTTCGGAAGGTTGGGATATACCTCGGGCTTGTATGCTGTATCAAGTTCGTGACACGCAAAGCAAACAATTGGATGAACAGGTGATGGGTCGTGTACGGCGCAATCCACGTTTGCTTGATTTTGAAAATCTATCCAAAGAAGCGCAGGAATTGGCTATGACTGCTTGGATTTGGGGCATTCCGCCTGATAGTGTCAGAAAGTCCTATCAAGTGAAACTCTATGGCAATCCGAAAGACATACCCGATGCGGTTAAGATAAAGACGACGCGTCTGAAACCGCTGACGGAAAGAGCCGATTTCGATGTGTCGAAATTCTTGGAGACTATGCCGACGATTGGGACACATTCTAGCATTTTCGAGGTGTATGCGCGTTTGCAAAAGTGCAACAACGATGTGAAGAAGCTGTGTTATGAATATGCCGATGGCGACATTATGAAGTGGTGGTTGTTTAGCGAATATGCGGATAAGGTCAGAAAGTCGTATGAGCAGTTTATTTGCGATTATGCCCAAAGCATGGAAATCGTGAAAGACGAGAACGGAGTTGACAAAGAAGTATCGTTTCCAATGACTTCTATGTATGCTGACAATCAGCATTATGTGAACATTAACGATTGGGTTTGGAAAAGGAAAGACGGTCACGACCGATTCTCATTCGACAGTGAGGCCGAACGAGAATGGGCTTCGATTCTGAAGGACTTGTCACGTGACGAAATGGATAAGGTTGAGGTGGGAGAGTTTAATCCGGCCTACAAACAAGGTCAGTTGAGGACAGATGGAACTACTGAACCGATTCGGTTGAGTGATGAAAGCAAGTTTTTGTGGGGCAAGAACTTCCTGATGAATTCAGAAATCAGATTTGAGTATTATCTGAATGGTGTTCACAACTCATACCCCGATTTTGTAATGAAAGACCGTCAAGGTTATCTTCATCTGTTTGAGGTGAAAAGTGTCAATGTTTCCAATGCTTCGCAATTTGATTCAGAGGAATACAAAACGAAAGTCAATGCATTGAAAGAATGTTACAAGCAATGTTCAAAACTCACGGATTATGCTTTTTATCTTCCGGTGCTAAAGGATGAATCGTGGCACATCTATCGTTATTTGAAAGGAGAGGAGGACACATTGAGCAAAGAGAAGTTCATCAATGCAATAAAAACCCCTGCGGCAATGCGATATAGTGATAATTGAAAGGCGAATCAGACAAGGGCTACATCAACTTTTCTATTGAAATAGAACGTGCCTCAAAGACATTCCATATCAGGGTAGGGGAATGGTGAGACCAGGGCTGCACTCATCAAAAAAGCCCCTCAACTCTTGAGGGGCTTTTTCAATTCCTTAACCGAGATAACTCTTCAGGATCTTGCTGCGGCTGGTGTGTTTCAACCGGCGTATGGCCTTCTCCTTGATCTGGCGCACGCGCTCGCGCGTCAGGTCGAATTTCTCACCGATCTCC
>CACXIM010000091.1 GCA_902767725.1 uncultured Bacteroidia bacterium
TACAACCTCTGTGGGCTCCCACAAGATGCCGTTGTAGGCCTGAATGCTACCGAGCACTTCCCAATCTTTCTCTTGGGCGGCTCTCTTGACGATGGCGCGAATCACGGCGTTAAGGCCTGGGCAATCGCCGCCACCGGTGAGGACTAATAGTCTTTTCATATTGAGGTGATATTTTTAAAACTCAAAAACTAAAAATCTTGTTCATTGCTTGTTTGCTCATCCCCCTTTTTTCTCTTTAAGCGGAAACCGAAGGGCATAAGAGCTAACAGTAATATTGAAGTACATGGATTTCAACCCATATTTATTTTCCTTCAAATCCATCACATCGTAAGATTGGCCTCTGTCCTCGACCAACGATTGCATCGTGGGCGAAAAGCCAAAGATCTCCAAGATACCATACTCATCAGAGACGTTTATCACATGAAATGCGGATTCCTTTGAGCTACCGTCACCTGTTGATGTTACAGCCGAGAGGAGCATAACAACCTGATTATGGGCATCAGCGGTCTTTTCTGAATCTGGACCATACAAGTTACTATAGATAATTTGTTTATACAGGTGAAACCTGATATTCGTCGGGTCTGTTTCCAACTCCTTATCAATTTCCCGCGCAGCTTTTTCCCAGTCTTCTTTATTGGGGGTATCCTTTTCAAAGGCTTCACGCAAAGCATCGATTTTGGAAATCTTATAGGGGTTATAATCCGAACGGGTGGCAGTCCCATAATAAAAATGCCGTAATTGATCAAGGTTCAATGTAGTATCCGCAGCTTGGAAGCGTCTCAACAATTCAGGATAACAGAATTCGCTTCCTTTTGTGTTGATTTCTTTCTTTATCCTCTTATAATCGGGGGCATTTGCTGCAATGCTCGCATCACCTTTCCGGGTGGTTGTCTTTTTGGTTGTGGAACAAGAATCAAAGACAAACAAGACTGCCATTGACAGAAATGCTACCAACACAATGGATTTCAAATATCTCATTTTCATATTATTAATTGTTTTGTATTCTGTCCTGGATTATGTAGAGACGGTGAATGCACCGTCTCTACAATTAAATTCTAATCATTTCAAATTCAATGCGATCTGCAGCTCATCCAACTGCTCTTGGGCAATCGGTGCGGGGCTACCGCTCATCACGTCGCGACCGGCGTTGTTCTTCGGGAAGGCGATGAAGTCGCGGATGCTGTCGGCGCCGCCGAAGAGCGAGCAGAGACGGTCGAAGCCGAAGGCCAAACCAGCGTGAGTGTGGAACATCTTATTCTGCAAAGTGCGGTCGTGGATACGGATGGAACCACCACCAACCTCCACACCGTTCATCACGATGTCGTAGGCGTTGGCACGGATGTCACCCCACTTGGTCGGGTCGTCAAGCAGTGCTTCGTCCTCGGGCTTCGGTGCAGTGAAAGGATGGTGCATGGCGTAGTAGCGTTGCGTCTCCTCGTCCCATTCCAGCAGCGGGAAGTCGATGACCCACAGCGGAGCATATTCGTCGGGCTTGCGCAGGCCGAGTTGGTTACCCATCTCAAGACGCAAGGCGTTCAGCTGCACACGGGTCTTCATAGCATCGCCACAGAGGATGAGCATCAGGTCGCCAGGCTTGGCACCGAACTTGTCAGCAATGACCTTCAGGTCTTCAGGCGTGTAGAACTTATCGACGGACGACTTGAACGTGCCATCTGTGTTGTATTTGATGTAGACCATACCGCCAGCACCCACTTGCGGACGCTTCACGAACTCGGTAAGTGCATCAAGTTGTTTGCGGGTGTATTCCGAGCAGCCCTCGGCACAGATACCTACCACGAGGTCGGCGTTGTCGAAGAGGCCGAAACCCTTGCCCTTGGCCACATCGTTGAGTTCCACGAACTTCATCCCAAAGCGGATGTCAGGCTTGTCGGAGCCATAGTATTTCATGGCATCGTGCCAGGTCATGCGTGGGAATTGGCCAAATGCAAGGCCTTTCATCTCCTTGAAGAGGTGCTTGGCCAAACCTTCGAAGGTGTTCAGCACATCCTCTTGTTCCACAAACGACATCTCGCAGTCGATTTGCGTGAACTCGGGCTGACGGTCGGCGCGAAGGTCTTCGTCGCGGAAGCAACGAACAATCTGGAAGTAGCGGTCCATGCCAGCCACCATCAGCAGTTGCTTGTATTGCTGCGGACTTTGCGGCAGAGCGTAGAACTCACCTGGATTCATACGGCTCGGCACCACGAAGTCGCGGGCACCCTCGGGCGTGCTCTTGATGAGCATCGGGGTCTCGATTTCGAGGAAGTTGAGGTTGCTTAAATAGTTGCGCACCAACATGGCCATGCGGTGACGCAACTCGAGGTTCTGGCGAACGGGGTTACGGCGGATGTCCAAGTAACGGTATTTCATGCGGAGGTCGTCGCCGCCATCGCTGACGTCTTCGATAGTGAAGGGCGGGGTCTTGCTGCTGTTGAGGAGTTTGAACTCGCTGACTTTCAGCTCGATTTCTCCCGTCGGCATGTTCGGGTTTTTCGATTCACGCTCAATGACGGTGCCTTTGGCCTGAATCACGAACTCACGGCCGAAGGTACGGGCCTGTTCGATGAGTTTAGGGTCGCTGCTGCCATCCAAAAAGAGTTGCGTGATGCCATAACGGTCGCGGAGGTCAATCCAAACGAGGGAGCCTTTGTCGCGGGTGCGCTGCACCCAACCGGCCAATGTCACTTCCTTGCCGGCGTCGGCAAGACGAAGTTCGCCACAAGTATGTGTTCTATACATATTTCGAGATTTAAAGATTTAAAATTTCAGATTTAAAGATTAGGTTATTGAGCTTGTCGAAATCGAAGATTCGACGTTAGTCAAATAAAACTTGCAAAAATAGCAAAACCATTTCTTTTTTTGGATTGCTTCGCAAGAAATATAAGAAAAATATATTAAAATTATTGAAAATCAATGTTTTATGATTTTACAACGTTTTTTAGCCCGATTTTTGAAAGATTTCTATCCTTTAGGGCATACCAAAAATCGTATCTTTGCCCCGTGATTCGGAAAGTGAAACATATTCTCATTACGGCTGGCCTGTTGCTCATGGCCTTCTTTGCCCAGCGTTGCGCCAATGCTGTGGCACCTACAGGTGGACCTAAAGACGAACAGCCTCCCGTGGTGGTCGAAGCCGTGCCCGAAAACCATAGCATCAACTTCATCGGAAAGAAGATTGAAATCACCTTCGACGAATACATCACCCTCGAAAACGCCAACCAAAACGTGATGATTTCGCCGCCTTTGAGCGAAAAACCCGACATCAAACTGAAGAATAAGACCGTAGTCATCAAGTTCAAGGAAGACTTGGCTTCAAACACCACTTACACCATCAACTTCGGGGCAGCCATCAAGGACTTGCACGAGGGCAATCAATTTAAGGATTACGTTTATAGTTTTTCGACGGGCGACCATATTGACACACTTGCTATAGCGGGTAAAGTATTGAATGCCAGCGACAAGAAACCTGTCGATGGGGTGTATGTTTCCTTATATTCCGCCGGCCGCGAAAACGTGGACTCATTGCCGATGACCACGATTCCCGACTACATCACCAAGACGGATAAGGATGGTAAGTTCAGCCTCAACGGGTTGGCCGACAAGAAATACCTCGTTTTTGCCTTAAAAGATGCCAACGCCAACCTCTATTTCGACTTGCCCAATGAAGAAGTGGCTTTTTTGGATACGCTGGTACGAGCTTCGTGCTTGCAAAAACCAACTCCCCCCGTCATGGATTCAACCGTGATGGACAGCTTGGCGATGCAAGTGGATACACTTGTGAACGTTGCAGATTCGACTGTTATCGAGACGAAAATGACGACAGTTGAAGATTCAGTCGTTTTCGAGACGAAAACGACGACAATGTATCAGCCAAACGCCTTGGATCTCACCATGTACATGTTCACTGAAGTGGACTCCACGCAGGTGCTTTTAGAAAAGAAACTCGTTGAGGAAGGCTTGCTGCGCTTCGTGTTTCGCCATCCCGCCAAAGAAGCCGTCGTCATGACCCACGAGATGTTGCCTGACTCCTTCAACCTAATCACGATGCATTCCGCAGAATACGACACCATTTGGTGGTATTTCACCCCCAATGTCAAGGACAGCCTGTGGGTGCAGGTGAAATACGACACAGTCATCAACGACTCGACACGATACAGCCTGAAATTCAAAGAACCAGGCGGCAACAGAAGACGCAAGGCAGAGCCTAAAAAACTGACTGTCAACAACAACCTACTCAACAAAGTAGGACTAATTCCAGGGCAGGACCTCATACTGAAATTTTCTGAACCCATCATCAGCTACCAGATGTGCGATTCGGCTGTTTTCAAATGTGATTCAACGGTTTATTATGACCGACTTGCTTTCGAGCCAGCTGATGAATATGGAACAAAATATCGACTGACTACACCTTTTACAGCTGATTCAAGCTATAGTTTCGAGATACCTGATTCCGTGTTTTGGGGCATCCGTGGCAGCACAAACGATGTCATTAAAACCGATTTCCATGTGCTTAAGGACGACGAATACGGCAATATCTACATCACCGTGGTTCCACCCGAAGGCATGAAACAGGTCGTGGTGCAACTCACCAACGAAAGCGGAAAGGTGTTAAAAGAAGAGGCCATCACGCAGAAACAAGAGGTGATGTTCGATTACCTCATGCCTGCCAAATACAAACTCCGCGCCCTCCTCGATGCCGACGGCAACGGCAAATGGAGTACAGGCAATTACCATCGCCACACCCTACCCGAAACCATCCTCGACTACAAAGACCCACTCGACTTGAAAGCCGGCTGGGATATTGACTTAGAGGAAGTTTGGGACCTGAACAAGTAATATTTATTCCATTTCATCGGCAAGGATGACTACGCGCATCCCTACGAAAGCATATTTGTCTTTCAGCTCATTCAAGTCGTCATTGCGCAAGCGTATGCATCCTTCGCTGCCACGACCTGGCACCGAGCTCTCGTTATTGGTGCTACCATGAATGCCGATGCCCGAATGGCCTGGCGTCTTCAAACGCATGAACCAATCGCCGTAGGCCAATATGGCACCACGGCCATCACCAAAGTCATGGGTCCATTTCGAGGCATCCACAATCTCCGTGATGATGAAAGGATTTTTGGCCGTACATTCCGGTGTCTTCATATCGCCCGGCTTCTGCTTTTGGCCTTTGTTTTTGCCCACGCAGACGGGATAATGCACACGTTTGAGGGTATCGCCGTTCACCACCTCGCAGACATACAGCCTAAATTCAGGCTTGGAAATGACAATGAAACAGTTCTTCTTGTTGACGACTTCGGAATAAAACGTCGCCGAATCGGATGGAACGGCTTTGATGGTATCAGCAATCACCGTTTCAATAGTTTTATTATTCTCTGGCTCAGTAGATTGATTTCCTGATGAGCCACACGACGGCAGGGCAAACAATGCCGCCAGCACATACATCAATAACATTGTATTCTTCATCTTTTGGTTAATTCTTAATTTGTGATCACAACGATCTTAACGAAACTGCGAAGCCACCGCAAGGCGCCATCCTCAGCTTCAGCGTCGACTTGGCCGTAACGGTCTTCTTCGTGATGGTGTAAGCCTGTGGATTGTAGTGTTCATCAGGGATGCCGCTGGCGTCCTTGGCATCGGCATAGATGGTCGCCTCGTATTTCACGCCTGGTTTCAGAAAATCCAATTTCACTGAGACCTCACGGGCGTTTTCATCCGTGATGCCACCAACGTACCACACATCTTTAGGAGTTGGGAGTTGATAGTTGTCAGTTAGCAGTTGGACTTCGTCAGG
This sequence comes from uncultured Bacteroidia bacterium, assembly GCA_902767725.1. Lineage (GTDB taxonomy): Bacteria > Bacteroidota > Bacteroidia > Bacteroidales > F082 > Limimorpha. The sequence continues at coordinate 5,798 of CACXIM010000091.1, forward strand.
AATGTTGTAAATAAATCTGGTGGCATTGGAGATAACGCCTTTCTTGCCGTCAGCCAGCGTTCCCACACCTTCGGCGGCCTTATTCAAGGACGACAGCTTAGGATGACGAGCCGTGACGATGTAATCTCCAGGCTCTGCCATGAGATACAGGCTCTTGTCCCAGTCGACGGCCACATCCTTGATGAACTGGAAGGCATCCATATAAGGCTCGTAGTGCTCAGGGAAGTCGGCAGCCATCTGCAAAGGCGAATAGAAGGTCACATACAACCCCAATTGGTTGCAGATGGTGTGGCGCATCTTGCCGCCCCACGACACAATCTTGCCCATGTCAGGTTCGAAGATGCCCGGCGTATAGTCCATTGGGCCGCCTTGCAAACGCGTGAACGGCAGAATAGTAGTGTGTCCAGGTTTGATGCGCTCACGGAATTCGGTACCCATGGCGCTTTCGTTGCCAATCATGTTGGGCCAAGTGCGGCAGAGACCAGTAGGTCTTACCGCCTCGTGCGAGTTCACCATGATATGATGTTTGGCAGCCTCCACAATGGCATAGTGATAGTGGTTATTGATGGGCTGGCTGTAGTGGCCTTCGCCGAAAGGAATGATGGTGCCCACATAGCCACCTTTCACGGCATCGTAGCCGTATTGGTTCATCAAGGTGTAGGCTTTCTCCATCCAACGCTCATAGTTGACAGTGGAAGCAGAGCTTTCGTGGTGCATGATGAGGCGGATGCCTTTTTCATGGGCGTATTTGTTGAGTGCGGGCAGGTCGAAATCAGGATAAGGTGTGAGGAAATCGAAGACGAATTCCTTCTGCTTGCCGTACCAGTCCTCCCAGCCGATGTTCCAGCCTTCGATGAGGAGGCCATCGAAACCGTTGGCGGCGGCAAAGTCGATATAGCGGCGCACGTTGGCGTTGTTGGCGCCGTGGGTGCCGTTGGGTTTGGCGTGTTCGTAGTCGGTTTGACCCAACTTCACCGAGGGGAAGTCATTGGTGTAAGCCCAGGTGCTTTTTCCCGAAATCATCTCCCACCAAACGCCCATGTATTTCACGGGGTGAATCCACGACACATCCTCCAAGGCGCAAGGCTCGTTGAGGTTGAGGATGATACGCGAAGCCAAAGCATCAGTGGCCGAAGTGGTCACCATAACCGTGCGCCAAGGGGTTACACAAGGGGCTTGGATGCGGCCTTTGTAGCCCGTGGCATCGGGGCAGAGGAAGGCGCGGAACACCATGTTCTTGTCATCGAGGTCGAGGTGCATGGTCGGGAAGTCGAGGGTGGCGGCCTCGTGGATGTTGAGGTAGAGGCCATCGTCGGTCTTCATTTGAAGAGCGGTTTGAACACCCGTAGGTGAGAATGCCGTCCAAGGCCAGCCGCCGTCTTTGTGGCCAGCCTCCCACAAGTCACGGATTTCAGACAGTCGCGACTCGGTGTAGTTGTATTCTTGCGTGTCGTAATCGCCCGGAATCCACCAAGCGGTATGGTCGCCCGTCATGGCAAACTCGGTCAGTTCCTCCTTGATCCAGAAATAGACCAAGGCGTTCTCCATGGGGAACTCGTAACGGAAGCCGAGGCCGTCGTCAAACAAGCGGAAACGAATCTGCATGACCGTGGCCTTTTTCTCGGTGGAATGGTCCATACTTTCCACGGAACCAACAGGTTGCTCCAAGGTGACGAGCATCTCGTTATAGTGGTTGCGGATTTGCGCCTCTTCGCCCCAGACGGGTTCCCAAGTCTCGTCGAAGGTGCTGTATTTCGTGTCTTTCAGCACAAAGGCATGGGCAAGGTCGTCGCGCCATTCGAGGATAAAGCCCATATTTGAGGGCAGCACCACGGGCTTGCCAACGCGGTCGAGGGAATACTGCGGTATGCCGTTGATGACTTCGAATTTCAATTCCAGTTGACCGTCGGGGCTTTGTAGCTTGACAGGTCCATCGGCATAAGATGGCATGGCAAAAACAACTGCCAATACGATAAGTGATAGAAGTTTTCTCATCATGTTTCAGATTAGGGTTAGTCGTAATAGAAAGCACAAAAATAAGAAAAAGTAGGCAAGACCCCTGCCGAGATTCAGGAGGTCGTCGAAAAACTGGGACTGCCCAAGTTCACGGGCAAACAATTGGTGGATTGGCTCTATATGAAACGTTGCGCCACGTTTGAGGACATGACCAACCTCAGTAAGAGCACGAGGGCTTTGTTGGCCGAACACTATGAAACTGGATTGAAGGCTCCCATCAAGGAACAGGTCTCGACCGACGGCACGAAGAAATACCTCTTCCCTGCCGGGGCGCATTTCATCGAGGCCGCTTATATCCCCGACCGCGAACGCGCCACACTCTGTGTCTCCACGCAGGTGGGCTGTCAAATGGACTGCCTCTTCTGCGCCACGGGCAAACAAGGTTTCCAGAAGAACCTCTCCGTGGCCGAAATCATGAACCAAGTCCTTAGCCTGCCCGAGTTTGACAAGCTCAGCAACATCGTCTTCATGGGCATGGGCGAACCTTTGGCTAACTACGACAACCTGATGCGCTCGCTCGACATCCTCACGCAAGAATGGGCCCTTGGCTGGAGCCCCACCCGCATCACCGTGTCGACCAGCGGTCTCATCCCTAACCTCAAACGTTTCCTTGAGGAATCAAAATGCAATCTGGCTATTTCGATGCACAGCCCCTTCCACGACGAGCGCCTCAAACTGATGCCTGTCGAAAAAAGCTATCCCATCAAGGAAGTCATTCATACCGTAAAGCAACACGACTGGCATGGACAACGTCGCCTCTCGTTTGAGTACATCATCTTCAAGGACCTCAACCACAGCAAGGACCACGTCAAGGAAATTGCAAGGCTGTTGGGCAGCACCCGATGCCGCTTTAATTTAATAAGGTATCATGCCGTGCCTGGCATCCCGTTGAAGAGCCCCGATGCCGCCACGATGACATGGTTCCGCGATGCCTTGAACGACAAAGGCATTATCGCCACCATACGTGCCTCACGCGGACAGGACATCGACGCCGCGTGCGGACTGCTGTCTACCAAAAACTTACTCTGATTTCGTTTCAGGCCTCAAAGCCACAATCAGCGAAGAACCCTTATAGTTGTAACCGAAGCGGAAGCCCAAGGGACGAATGTCCTTGCGGGTGGTATAGGCATCGTTCAACGCCTTTTGGTACACACTGCTCGAGAACAGATCGATAGGATGGGTGTAGGTGCCATACAGAATGGTCTGCCATCCCCTATCTACCAATGTCCTGTAAGTAATGCCTGTGTCATCTTGGACAACGGCAAACGAATGTTTGAGGATGTCCTCCCTAATCTGCGAGAAGGTACCATAGTGCAGGCAATAGGAGCACGACTTGACGAAAGAGACCGTCGAATCCGGATTGATCTTGTCGATCATGGCCTGAACATTCGGGTCAAACTCTTTGTCCAACAGATTGGTGCAGAGATAATACAAGGTCTTCTCCTTGTTCTCCTCGGGATGGAAGAAGCGGATGGACACAAACGGACTGCGCTTTGCGGTCTCTACCCATTCGCCATCTTTGTTAAGGGTTTGGAAATCAATGGAGATAATCTCGTAACCCATCCTCGCCATCAGCACCATGAAGATCGGAACGGTACCGTCAATTTCGCTATTGTGGAGGTCCGAACTCATGTAACTCGTGATGAAGTAGCTGCGACGCAACAAGTCGAGAAGGGCCTTTTGGTATTTTTCGTAGGTTTTTTTGCCAAATTCCTTGGCCGTAATGGGCGAACCCGAACGCTCCAAACCCATCATATAATAGGTTTCAGCCTTGGGGAAAAACGTTGCCATAAACGGAAAATCGGGACCACTGAAGGAATAGAAAACGTTTTTGGCTCGTGCGGTGATATCACCGAAATCGTTTGTTCGGATGGCATCCACCTTGTTAAGCGTTTCCAAGCTGTTGGCCCACATACGATTCAGTTCAGCCGAATGATTCTTCCATTCTTCAGTCTGGGTCATGGCATACAACGTGTCGTCTTCCTCCAACGGAAGTCCAGCCAAAATACGTGCAAGAGAATTCAGAAGAGGATCACCCTCAAGCTTGACGACTTCTTCCTCAACAGGCAAGGTTTCGACAACGGAGATGGTATCGGTTTTTGGCTCTTGCGTTGCACCTTGAGAATTAACGCTATCGCATCCGGTCAAGAATGCGAACGACATAGCGACAGCAACCACTATGCGAATAGTAACTTTTTTCATTGAACTTGTTTTTTTGTAATTATTCTATTGATGAAATATACGATGATTCCGGAAACAAGGGTAAAAGCGCTCATGAGGGTCATCCACATCACAGGTTGCTCACCGTTAGCAAACTTGGTGTAGTCCTCATACACCAGATACACGATGCTCCAAAGGATGAGCAGACAGAAAAGGATGGGCGTCACGGGATAACCCAAGGTCTTGTATTTGCGCTCAATGTTGGGGAACTTGCGGCGGTGCCTGAAGATGCCCAACACGGTGAGCAAAGAGCACATCGACAACAGAATGCCCGTATATTTGGTGATCATCTCAAACGAATTGGTGATGATGAGCAAGAAACTGATAACGTATTGGAAGAGAATGGCCGCCATGGGCACGCCCCTTTTGTTCTTGTACGACAAAAAGCGAAGGATCCTATGGTCCTCACCCATCACCTGTGCGACACGCGGACCCATGAAGACCATAGCGCTGATGCTCGACAGCAACAGTAGCGAAATAATCAGACCCATCATATTACCGATGGTGCTGCCAAAAATATTGTGCGCGCTGATGAGACCCACCTCGATCTGACCTTCCAAATCGGCCATAGGAGTGGACCTCAGGAAGACATAATTCAGCAACAGGTAAAGCACTGTCACGATAACGGTGGAGATAATCAATGACAAAGGCAGGTTTTTCCTTGGGTTTTCAATCTCGCTCGCCATATAGGTGGAGGCATTCCATCCCGAATAGGCATAATAGACCCAAATCAAGGAGATAGCAAAACCAGGATTGAAGATGTCTTTGGATTCGAGGTGTTGGGCGCTATAATCCTGGACGTTTTCGGGAAGAATGAAACCGCAAGCGATAAAGATAATTATCACGATGATTTTCAGCACCGTGAAGATATTCTGGAACGAGCCGCTGAACTTCAAATCACGGGTATGGATCAAGGTGATCAAGGTCAAGACGCCCAAGGCAATCCACTTGGGATTCAACACGGGGAAGATGCGACAGACGTAGGACGACAAAGCCATGCAAGTGAGTGCCACGGGGGCTGCAAAACCCACAATCAGCGAAATCCAGCCCGACAGGAAACCCACCGATGGATGATAAATCTCGCCAAGGTAATGGTACTCACCTCCCGAACGTGGCATGGCCGAGCCCAATTCAGCGTATGTGAGTGCGCCACAAAGCGCCACCACGCCACCAAACAGCCACAGCATCATGACGGCGCCCAACTGATGCGTTCCCAGCAATTGAAAACCAAGCGAGGTGAACACGCCCGTGCCTATCATGTTAGCAATGACGAAGGCAGAGGCCGTCCACATCCCAATTTTTCGAGTCTTCTTTTCTTCCACCATCAGAAGCGTTTCCTTGTTAAAAAAGCGTGCAAAAATACACTATTTTCCCATTACTCACAAAAAAACTACATTCTGAACACACCAAATTGCTGTGGTGGGAAGGGTTGGTTCAAGGAAGCGGCAATGCCTAAGGCCAAGATTTTGCGCGTATCTATTGGGTCAATGATACCATCATCCCAAAGGCGGGCGGTGCTGTAAAAAGCCGAGCCCTCGTAGTCGTACTTGGCCAAAATGTCCTTTTTCATCTGGGCGATTTCGTCGGTCGGCACCTCCAAACCTTTGTATTTGTATTGGTCTTCCTTCACAGTAGCAAGAACACTGGCTGCCTGCTCGCCGCCCATGACGGAAATCTTGGCGTTAGGCCACATGAACAACAAGCGAGGACTATAAGCTCTGCCGGCCATACCGTAATTGCCCGCACCAAACGAGCCGCCGAAGATGACCGTGAACTTGGGCACGTTAGCATTGGAGACGGCATGCACCATCTTGGCACCGTCCTTGGCGATACCGCCCTGCTCGTACTGCTTGCCCACCATGAAACCTGTAATGTTCTGCAAAAAGACCAACGGAATATTCCTTTGGCAGCAAAGTTCAATGAAATGTGTGGCTTTCAGTGCTGATTCCGAGAACAATACACCAAAGTTCGCGATGATGCCCACAGGAAAACCCATCAGATGGGCAAAGCCGCAGACAATGGTGGTGGCATAGCGCGACTTGAACTCCTGGAAACGGCTGCCGTCGACAATGCGGGCGATAATCTCCCTCGGGTCAACGAGCTTGTGGAAATCGATGGGCGCGAGACCATAGAGGTCGTGTGGGTCATATAAAGGAGCCTCAACAGGCAGCATATCCAGCTTTTGGCGGTGCGACTTCTCCAAGGTCTTGAAGATGTTGCGGCAGATTTGCAAAGCGTGCTGGTCGTTTTCGGCCAAATGGTCGGCCACACCCGACACGGAGGTGTGCATCTCGCCACCACCCAGTTCCTCTGCTGTGACCACCTCGCCCGTAGCGGCCTTCACCAACGGCGGTCCACCGAGGTAGATGGTGCCTTGGTTGCGCACGATAATGGTCTCATCGCTCATGGCTGGCACGTAGGCACCGCCGGCAGTACACATACCCATTACGATGGCGATCTGCGGGATGCCCATGGCCGACATACGCGCTTGGTTGTAGAAAAAACGACCGAAGTGGTCGCGGTCGGGAAAGACCGTGTCTTGCTCAGGCAGGAAAGCGCCACCGCTGTCGACCATATAGACACAGGGCAAATGGTTCTCCATGGCAATCTCTTGGGCACGCAGGTGTTTCTTCACCGTGTATTGCATATAAGTGCCACCTTTCACCGTGGCATCGTTGGCCACGATGACCGCCTCACGTCCTTGAATCACACCGATGCCAGTGATAATGCCCGCAGAGGGAAAGTCGTTGTTGTAGGTACCGTATGCCGCCATCGGCGAGAGTTCCAAGAAAGGTGTATTGGGATCGATGAGCAGGTCGATGCGCTCACGAGCGAGGAGTTTGTGACGTTTCTTGTGCTTGGCCACGGCTGCCTCACCACCGCCCTGCATGGAGGCCGACATCGCCGCGCGGTATTGCGCCATCAGCGCAAGGAAATTCTTTTCGTTCTGCTTGAACTCCTCGGAGTCGGTGCGTATGTTG
>CACXIM010000092.1 GCA_902767725.1 uncultured Bacteroidia bacterium
TCGGTGTAGTTCACCGACATCTTGATCAAGTTGCCACCTTCGTTCATGTCGTATTCGGCCACCGAGGTCTTGGTGAAGAGGTTGGCCACCATCTTTTGGTCGGTGTTGTTCTTGATCTCCACCGTGTTGTTGCCCAGCTTAGGCGTGTAGCCAAAGCCCACCGAAGCCATGTTGGTATTCAGCGCACGCTCCTCGCCATTCACCTTGACGGTGGCGGAGAGGTTGGTGTTGGCCACGTTCATCTTCTCGGCGTACTTGCCCAAGACGAAGAGAGCGAACGATGTTGACTGGGTGTCGAGCCAATGGTTGGAGCTCAGCATGCGGCACACGTTGTTGACGTTGTTCTGCACCGTCTGCTTGTCGACATCGCAAAGCATCTGAACGTAAGTCAAGAAGGCGAGGTCGCGGGTCTTAGAGCCGAAGGACGTGTAGTAGTCGGACATGGCTTGGCCGTCGGCTACCTTGGGCAAGAGGTTCTGCGCAATGCTGGTCTTACCCGTCTGGGCGAAGGCGGCAGCGGTCAATGCCTTGGTGAGGTCATAGTTCATCTCAAGTTCCTTGAAACGGTTCATGGCGCCCATCTCAGCCTTGCCAGCGAGGGCCAGCACGAAGAGACGGTAGGCTTGGATGGTCTCACCCTGCTTATAGTCGGGGTTGTTCCTCCACTGCTTGGCGCGGTCGGCTTGATAGTTCAGAAGACCATCCATGAAGTACTGCGGCACGTTGTAGCCTTGCTTGTTGGCTTCGACCAAGAAATGCAGGGCGTAGATCTCCGTCCACGGGTCGGTGTAGTTACCGCCAGGCCAGTTGGTCATCGAGTTGTCGGACTTCTGGTACGACTTCAGGTTGGTAATAGCTGTTTCAACGTTGTTCTTCAAATCTGCCTTCTCCTTGTCGTCAAGTTGGACGAAATAGTTTAGATAGAGCTGCGGGAAGGCCTTCGAAGTGGTCTGCTCAAGGCAGCCGTGCGGATAGTCCATCAGGTAGTCGATGCGACCGAAGAGGTCGACAGGCATCAGCGACGAAACGGTGATATTGCCTTGCTGCGTGCCCTCAATGCCTTCAAGGTTGAACGGCACGGTGACCGTCTGACCGGCTTCGATGTCCTTGGTGATGGTGTTGCGGCGCTCAGCGTAAGGCATGCGGATAGGCATCCGGCATTGCCCATGGTCTTGGGGATGGTCGTTCTAACAGACACGATGCCTTCGCCGTTGCCGTCGATCTTCACCGAAGTCGGCAAAGCCTCCACGGGGTTGAGGTTCTTGTTGTTGAACTTCACCTCCAGGGTCTTGTTCTTCATATTGGGAGCCTGCACCTGCACCTTGAGGTTGAGCTCGTCGCCAGGTGCCACCACACGCGGTGCCGAGGCAAAGAGGTTGATCGGGTCGACCACGGTCATCTTCTTGTCAGCTGAGCCAAAAGCCTTGCCTTTGCCCTTGGCCACCACCATGAAGCGGAGGGCGCCAGAGCATTGCGGCACTTCGAAGCTGTGGGTGTTGGTCTCGCCAGCCTTCAGCTCGAAGGGACCCAAGGTGACAGCGTATGCCTTGAAACGCTTGTCCAAAGTGACTTCTTGGGCGACGAGTGCACCATCACCACCGATGGCGTAGACAGAGCCCAACTCGCCACTGAAGGCATCAACGATGCTGGCGTAGTTGTCCCACGTGCGCACGCTCAGAGCCTGCTTGCTGTTGAAATAACCGTAAGGATTCGGGGTCTTGAAGTTGGTCAGGCCGAGGATGCCTTCGTCGACAATGGCCAAGGTATAGGTCATGGCCTGTCCGGCGGCTTCGCTCACCTTCACGTCAATCTTCTTCTTGGTGTTGGCGGTCTCGGGGATTTGGATGTTGGGCTGCAGCTGCAGCTTCTTGTTCTCCACCTTCACCGGCACCACGCCATAGAGACGGATGGGCAGGTCGTTGTTGGCATCATGCGGCTGGATCAAAGCCACGTAGATGTATACATTGGGAATCATCTCCTCGGTGGCGGTGATTTCCACCTTGCCTTCCTCGCCGAGTTTCTCCACCAGCATGTTTTGCAGCACACGGTCGTTGGCTTCCACTGTGACGAGGGCCTTGGCCTGCTCGTTGGCGGGGAAGGTGACGACGATCTTCTCACCCACCTCGTAGTTTTCAGCAGAGGTCTTCATCGACAGCTGTGCAGGAGCGCCCGATTCGCTTGACGAGTGGCCATAACCCCAGTCGAAGTTGATGACCTTGGCGAAGGTGTGTCCACCCTGCTTGTCGTTGACGACGAGGAGATAGCTGCCCCATTTGTCGTTCGGAATGTTGAAGGTCACTGAGGTGGTGCCGTTGCAGGTCAAGTTACCATTATCGTACGGGGCCTTGTAAGTGCCCGAAGCATAGCGTTGCAACGAGTAGTAATCCTCGCTCGACCACCACCAGTAGTGATCCAACTTGTAGAGCGCGTATTCCAGGGCGACCGACGAATTGCAGGCTGTGCCGTTTTCGTTGACCACAGCGATGTTGAACTTCCAGTCCGTGTTGGTGTCATAGTAGCTGCCATATTTCGAAAGGGTCTTGGGCAGTTCCACACCCACATAACGCTCGTAAGGCGAAATCTTCGACGTGAACGAAGCGATGCTGAAGTCGCCGCCTTGTTCGAAAACCTTCACCACGTAGGTGCCGTTCATCATCTGAGAGGCATACACATCCTCCAAAGGACCAAAGCCCACGCTCGCATTGCCTTCGGCATTCAGTTGACCACTGAAGAGGGAAATCTCCTGAGGCTCGAAACTGCGGGTCTCGTTCGCGAAACAGTAGTTGGCAAAGTTCTTGAACGAGGTCTCGCCACCGCGCAGCATCAGGTCGACGTCGGCCTTCAAGTTGGTGGCTTTCAATCCGTTGAGCCATTTGGCGTTCAAGTCGGCGCGCTCGTTCCGCGAGAGGCACACCACCTCTGGCAGGTCCATCTTGATATCCAAACGGTTGGGTTTCACAGTCTCCACACGGAGATTTTGCGTGATGGTGCTGGTGCCCACCTTGAAGCGAGCGGTCCAAAGACCCGTTTCGTCCGACACGTTGGTCTTCACGTTGAAGCAGTAGATGTCGTTGACAGGCTTGGTGTTCACCTGCTTGGCATAGAGACGACCGTTGGCGTCGATCACTTCGAGGACGACGGGATAGTCATCCGGCACCGACGATTCCATGTCGTTGAGCATGAGGTTGAGCTGCAACTCGTCGCCGGGACGCCACACGCCACGGTTGGAGTAGGCAAAGGCAGTCACCCCTTTCTCGACGGACTCACCAGATACATTGAAGCGGCTGTACGACAAGGCATTACCGTTGTTCAGCTTAATCACCGACTTGCTCTTCCTATCGGCAGCCACCACGAAGGTGGGACGGTTGGCGCATTGCAGTTGCACATGGCCATTGCCATCAACGATGCCCTTACAAATCTCTTGACGTTGGTAGTTGTAGGCTGTCACCTCGGCACCCGAAGCAGGCTTGGCGTTGGAGATATTGAATACGAAGACGTCAACCAGGTCGTTGCGGCCCATCTTGGCGGTCACGGCGAGGTCGCTGACGACAATGTTCTTCTTTTTTTCCACATAGTTATAATAGTAGTAGCCGTGGGGGTCGCCATATTCGCCATCGTAGCGATATTCCTTGTAGTCGTAGGCCTCGCCATCCCAGTATTTGGCTTCCTTCTCATCATTGTTGTCGGTCAAAGCAAGCTTCATCTCGTCGCTAGCAAAGGTGTAGTCGGCAGGACCGAAGTTGAGGCTCAGCTGATACATGGCGCCCGGTTCCACCTTGATGTAGTCGGAGAGCACGATGGGGAACGTCTTCCACTGGTTGGGATAAGGATTGTCGATGGCCAGACGCACCTTCTTCTCCAGACGCCCCACCTTACGGATGCCGTAGGTATCGTCCAAGTCGTTATCCTGTATGAACGAAAGAATGTTGTCGTCGAAGACACGCACAATCCTCAGCGTAACACCATTGAGGCAGATGGCGTCAAAATAGACGGTGGTCTCATCCACATTGGGGATGATGACACCTTCGTCGGTCCAACGCACCTTGGGTTGCGCTTCAGTAAGGTCGAGGGCATACTCATAGTCTTCTTGGAGCACCATGCCATTAGCGGAGCGGATGCCGCTGTTCACGCCAATCCTCAATTCGTCCAACTCATACCTATAGACATTGCTCTTGTCGAAATAGAAGTCCACCTTATTTCCCTTGATGTCGGCCTTATAGCCCAAGTTTCTTGGGGTGGTGATGAAACCGGTAAGATTCTGCGATTCATTCAGCGGCTGGCTGAAAAGCAGCGTGGCATGATCAGAGGTTTGGTCGACGTCGAAGCCAACAGGCTTGAAGACATTCTTGGCATAAATAGTCAAGTCGCGTTCCATCTTGGCCTTTGAATCGACTTCCTTGCCATTGAGGACTACATGAACGTCGTAGTTTTCGTTCTTACGCTCAAAGTTTTGGACCAAGAAGTCATAGATGTTGTTACCCGAGTAGGTAATCTCAACGGGATGGCTTTTGCGGAAGGCGTCGTCAAACAGTTTGATGGCATCGTCCTGATCGACGGGTACGGCAAAAGCGATACGCAGGTTGTAGTCCATCGTCTCGTTCGAGTTGCAGATGGGCTGCTGGGCCACGAGGCTGAAGTTCTGACGGCGCACGCCAAAGCCGAACTCGAGGGTTTGGTCGGAGCCGCAGTCCACGAAATCAGAGACATGGAACTTACAAATGTAGTTCTGCTCCTTGTCGATGTTGTCGTACTTGAAGCCGACGGTGTTCTCGTCGACCCAGTAGGCCTGGCCTTTCAGGGCAGGGGTGAATTGGAAAGCCTTGGCGGGGATGGTCTCGCCAAACTTCACCTTCATCGTCTCGGGGCTCTTGAAGCGCACCACGATGGGCTCGCCTGCGGCCACCACACCTGAGGTGTAGCTGTCGAGCAGCGGCAGCAAGGCCTCATTGAGGGGCTGGATGCGCTCCACGAAAGCGGCATTCTGTCCGCCACCCTTCTTGCCACAGGAGGGCAAGAAGCAAAGCAGCATCATGGCCACCAACAGGCCGATGCTGCCGATTTTTTTCATTCTATTACTCATATTAATTAGATTTTGATGGTTTCCGAGCACAAAACTATACAAAAACTGTGACACAAAAAAGCCGTTTTGTGAGAAAAACGGCTTTTGAGTAAAATTTGAGTAATTTTACGGATGGGGGCAATCTTGCCTAATTTAGAGAATTGGCATCGCTTTCAACTTTGAATGAGCTTGTGTATTCCACTTATTTGAAGGGAAACCATCCGCCTGTCCAAGTGATTACCTTAGTAAAGGTCGGCGTGTCGGAGTCTTCGTAATACTCAATAGTTGCGGAACCATCCCTGTTTTCATCCAAGAGGTAAACGAGCATTGAGACAAGCGTGTTTTGACGTTGTGGCTCAATGGTGAAACCATTTGTTGTGTAATCAGTATAGACCCAACCGTTATTGAGACCTGCATCAAGACGCACGTTTCCCGTAACTTTCACCTTAAGGCTCTTCCCCAAAGGCGTGATAGCCGCTACAACGTAGGCTTGCGTGCCGTCGAATTGTGTCACATCTTTCACGAGGATGTTGGGCACTGCACCATCGTTACCAATTTCTGGAGCAGGAGAGGCTTCGTCGGGATAGATGAATTCTGTGACCAATTCCTGGTGTGCGGCTTGGAACATCGCGATATAGGACTCAAAGTCAGGAATATCCACATTTTGCCCTAGTCCGGAATAGTAGTTTTGGATACGTTGCCTGATGTACCTTTGGTTTTGTATTGAGATATTGTAGAGCAGTGTATCAACCAATGCTTCATCGTTAACGGCACCATCGACAGCGAAGTCGGTGGAGAGGCTAGTCATGAGCCAGGTCAACTCGGCTGGAAGGGTGGGAACTACCACAATGCTGTTAGATGGCCTTTGCAGGATGATGGAGAAGGCAAGCAACATGGCGTTGAAGTCACCTTGCGAGGCGATGGACATCTGTTCAAAACCTTGATTGAAATGTTCGGTCACGCCGAGAAAGTCTTGAAATTCCCCTTCAGCCTGTCGTTTGGCATCAGCGAAACTCATGCCCTCTCCCACAAGGGTCTCGATGCGGGACTTGGTGATGTGGGTCAGCACATTGATGTTGACAGTCTCTTCATCAGTCAGATCAGCGATGGCTTGCAAGGTAATCTGTGCCGACGAAAGCTGTCCAAGCACTTCGTTAAAATAGAAACCATTACCAGAGAGCAATGCCAAATCCGATTCCATCTCAAGATTATTGAGGCTGAAGCTGCCGTCGTCGGAAGCGATAGAGGTAGTGAACGACTTGCCAGTTTGTCCCAGGTTTTCGTTGAGCTCGTTGACAGTGATGGTAGCGCCGGTCACGAAAGGACCTTTCTGTACTTTACCAGAGAAGGAAAAATTGCCGCCAGACTTTTCTGCAAAGAAGGCGGTGTAGGTGATGTCGCTGGCCACGGTAACGGTGCGAGGGTTGTCGGTGACTTCATCGTTCCATTTCACGAAGAGGTAGTTTTCGGCCGGAACAGCGGCAAGGGTTGCCGTAGCACCAGCAGCGTAAATACCACTGCCCGTGACAGATCCCCATGCTTCGTTGTTCGAATTGACTGTGACAGTGAAGGTTTCGCCAGTATTCTCGGCGAAATAGGCAGTGTAAGTAATGTCTTTGGTGACAGTGATGGTACGAGGATTGTCGGTGACGTCATCGTTCCATTTCACAAAGAAGCAGTCAGTGGCAGGGATAGCCGCAAGGGTTGCCGTGGCACCAGATGCGTATGTGCCACTGCCTGTGACAGTTCCCCATGTTTCGTTGTTCGAATTTACAGTGACGGTATATTCCTTATTACAAGAGGTGACCGCCAACAATACGATGAGTGTAAGACTCAAAGCTAAGACTTTTGCTTTCATAGTTTTAGATTTTAAGGTTAACAATTCTTCATTTGTTTTGCACAAAAATACACCATCCTCCAATGCAAAATATGACATGTCAAGTCCTTCGACCTGCTTGTCTATCAATTAGCAACGAAAGATTTTTGTAAGAAGTTGGACCCTGTTCCAGCGGATTTGCAATCCGCTGGTGCTGAGTATGGGGATTTGCAATCCCTTTATTTATTGTGCCTTTCATGGCGTTAGACTATTGTTTCGGTGGCAAATATAATGGTTTTCATCCAATTGAGCAAGTCTTTTTTCTCGCATTGCAAATGCTGATATTCAAGGTCGGCGGATTGCAAATCCGCCTGAACTGGTCGTTTCAGCTTGATGTGTCAATTGATACGACAATAGGGCTTTGGTAGAGGCAATGTCTCTAAAATATGGATTTGTCGAGTCGGGCATATTGTCCAAAGCTTGTGAATAATAATAGTTTGCACTATCCAAGTCACCCTTCATATTATGCTGTTTGCCTATGCGGTACAAGGCGTTGGAGATACTATAAAATGAAATGGGTGATTATGAATGCTTGTAGCAATCAATGGCGGGATCCATCATAAATTGATCTTCAAACAAATCCCCAAGACGGTTGTAAGTATAGGTCATAAACTTTGCCTTCTTCCCCACCAATTCCTTTTCCTCAAACTGTTCCTCCATCACTTCCAAGGCCTTCAGGTATTCCTTGCAGGCGTCCACCACGCTGTCGCGCTCGTAATAACCCACACCATTGATGTAGTGGGCGCGGGCATCGAGGAAAGCGATGCTGCCGTTTCGTGTCAGGGATAGCGGGTCCTTGCCCGCTATGAGGCGTTTGGGTGAA
>CACXIM010000093.1 GCA_902767725.1 uncultured Bacteroidia bacterium
CGCCAAACTCAACGCCATGCCCGAGATCAAGAAAGCCAACGTCAACGAAGGCGGTGGCGGCATGGGCGGCATGAGCACCGTTCAAGTCGAGATCTATGGCTACGACTTCAACACCACCGACCGGGTGGCTAATGAAATCGCACAGAAACTCCGCGACCGTGGCATCTTGCAGGTCATCGTTGGTCGTGACGAATATACGCCTGAATACCAAGTCGACTTCGACCGTGAAAAGCTGGCTCTCAATGGCTTGAACAGCACCACGGCAGCCACCTACGTCAAGAACCGCATCAACGGCTCGGTGGGCTCCTACTACCGTGAGGACGGTGAGGAATACGACATCCGTGTGCGCTACGCCCCCGAGTTCCGTAAGAGCATTGAGGACATTGAGGACATCAAGATCTACAACAACTACGGACAGCCCGTCCGCGTGGGCGACCTCGGCGAGGTGGTTGAATCGTTGACACCGCCCCAGATCCAGCGCAAGGACCGTGAACGTATGGTCAGCGTCACTGCTGTCGTCGGCAAGGGACAGGTACTGAGCGATGTGGTCAAGATGTGCCAAGAAGTCATCGAAGACACCGCCATCCCGCCTGAGATTTATCCCAAAATCGCTGGTGACTACGAGACCCAGCAGGAGATGTTCGGCGACCTGCTCACCCTGCTCATCCTTATCATCATCTTGGTTTACATCGTGATGGCCTCCCAGTTCGAGAACCTCATGAAGCCTTTCGTCATCATGTTCTCTGTGCCCTTCACCTTCACCGGTGTGTTGCTCGGACTTTGGACCACTGGCACCGCTTTGGGCGCCATGGCCTTCGTGGGTATCCTGATTCTGATGGGTATCGTCGTGAAGAACGGTATCGTGCTCATCGACTACACCACCCTCTTGGAAGAGCGCGGCGTCGAGGTAAAGGAAGCCACAGTGAAGGCTGCCCGTTCGCGTCTGCGTCCTATCCTGATGACCACTTTGACCACCGTACTAGGTATGATTCCTATGGCCATCGGCCGTGGCGAAGGTGCCGAGATGTGGAATGGCTTGGGTATCACCGTCGCCTGGGGCTTGACCGTATCAACTTTGATTACCTTATTATTGATTCCTGCGCTGTATTGCTCGTTGGAGACTCGTGCTGTGAGAAGAAAGAAGCGTAAGGCTGAGGAAGCGTTAACCAAGACGGAGAATATTAGATAGGCTGTATGCTGTAAGCTATAAGCTATAAGCAGTAAGCTATAAGCTTGGTTTCCAGATAACTTTAAATACAATGAATTTTATATGAGAGATTTCCATAAATATCAAGTTTGGCAAAGAGGGCATCAATTCGCACTCGATGTTTACAAACAAACGAAGTCATTCCCAAAAGAAGAGTTGTTTGGCATGACTTCCCAACTCCGCAGAGCCAGTACTTCTATTCCTATTAATATTGCCGAAGGTTGTGGAAGAAGAAGTGACGCTGAATTTGCCCATTTCCTCAACATTGCAGCAGGCTCCACCTCCGAAGTTGAAGAAGAATTGCTGTTGTCTTTTGACCTCGAATTCATGAGCAAGGAATCGTATCAAAAACTTGACAAAGAAGTAAAAGAGATTAAAGCCATGTTAGGTGCTCTGATTGAAACACTTCACTAATGAAAAAACAATAAGCCATAAGCTAACATGCCACCAAGCTTAAAGCTTATGGCTTACGGCTTACAGCTTTTAAACCACACAACCATGAAAGCCATCCTAATCACATACAACCAAGCCTACTACGACGAAATCGCCAAAATTCTGAACGACAACGGAGTGAAGGGCTTCACCGAGTGGAACGAAATCAAAGGCCACGGCAGCGAGACCGGAGAGCCTCACTTTGGCACCCACGCCTGGCCGACCTTGAACAACGCCATCATCAGCATCGTCCCCGATGAGGCTGTGGACGGCATCCTCAACCAACTGCACGAAAAAGACCTCAAGACCCCAGATTTGGGGTTGAGGGCTTTTTCGTGGAATATCGAGGAAATGGTCTGAAGCCTTATTTCTTCACATAATTACTCTGATACTTGAACAAGATATACTTGTCCGCATTGATGTCGTAATCGATAGAATGGACGCAGAATCGGCAGTACTCGTAAGTGCCGTCGTCCAAGAGAAGGCGTCCCACGTAGCCGTCCTGTAGGTCGATGTGCTCGATGGTGTCCGTCCAACCGTCCTTGGGAATCTTGTTAACCATACTCAAGCGATACACCAAATCCTTCACAAAGGCAAACTCCACTTGACTGGAGCCTGTGTTTGTCATATTGAAATCACCATCGGCCACGATGTTCACGTCACCTTGCGAGAAGAAGTTGACGCCCTCGGTACGGCCAAGATAAATCACGCCCACTTGGTAATCCGTCTCACCCGGAACGCAGGCGGATAAGCCTAAGAGCGCAAGAAATAATACTATTATCTTTCTGTTTTTCATATTTTTATCCTCCTATTTCATCCAATTCCAACCACCTCAGCTCTTTCTCGTCCAATAAGTCCTTGATTTCCTGTAAACGATTGCCCATCTCATGCAGTTTTTGGTAGTCAGTCTCACTATTCAAGGCTTCAGTGAGGCTGGCTTTCTCTTGCTCCAGGGCTTCCATTTCTTGAGCAAGCATCTCGTATTCACGCTGTTCCTTGAATGAGCGCTTCACCTTCTCGCGTTGCTTTACGGGCTTGGGCTCTTCTTTCTTCTGCGCCGACTTTTCCTTGCGTTCCTCACGCTGTTTGGCATCCAGATAGTCCTTGTATTGGCTGTAGTTGCCCATGAAACCTTTCACCACACCATCGCCTTGAAACACAAAAAGTTGGTCAACCACCTGATCCATGAAGAAACGGTCGTGGGAGACTACCAAAAGGCAACCTTTGTAGCCTTGAAGGAAGTCCTCCAACTTCTGTAAAGTCAGCAAGTCCAAGTCGTTGGTGGGCTCGTCGAGGATGAGGAAGTTGGGATTCTGCACCAAAATGGTCAACAGGTAAAGCCTTCGTTTTTCTCCACCGCTGAGCAGTGCCACGGGTTGACGGTGCATCTTGTAGGGGAACATGAAGTGCGCCAGCAACTGGTCGGCTGTATAGACTTTATCCTTGCCGTAGGTCATCACCTCGGCAATGTCGCGCACAGTGCTGATCACGGTTTTGCTCTCATCAAATTGTATACCTTCTTGGCGGTAATAGCCGTAGGTCACGGTCTCCCCCGTCTTCACTCGGCCTCGGTCGGGTTGCATCGCGCCGGTGATGAGATTGAGGAAAGTTGACTTCCCCACACCGTTCTTGCCAATGAGACCGATGCGCTCACCGCGCTTGAAGACATAGTCGAAGTCCTTGAGCACCGTCAGGTCGCCGAACGATTTCGATACATTACTGAGCTCCAATATCTTGCCTCCAAGACGCTGCATCTGCAAACCAAATTCAAGGCGTTCATCCTGCTCTTGGTATCGCGAACGTTCCTTCAAATCATAGAAAGCATCGATACGACTCTTGGCTTTGCCTGTGCGGGCCTGTGGCGTGCTACGGATCCATTCCAACTCGCGTTTCAGCAACTGGCTGTTACGCTCGGCAGTGGCACGTTTCACCTCCTCGCGCTCTCGACTTTTCTGCACATAATAGTCGAAATTGCCATTGTGGGTGTACATCACGCCTTGGTAAAGCTCAAAGATCTTGTTGCACACTCGGTCAAGGAAATAACGGTCGTGGGTCACCATGAGTAGCGTCATGCTCGACTGGGTGAGGAACTTCTCCAACCACTCCACCATCTCCACATCGAGGTGGTTGGTAGGCTCGTCAAGAATCAGAAAATCAGGCTCATGCAGCAAAACCAAGGCTAACGCAAGTCGCTTCACCTGTCCGCCCGAGAGCTCGTCGACCGACCGTTCCAAGTCGGTAATGGCAAAGCGTGTCAGATATTGCCGTGCCCTAAGGTGCTGTTCATCGTTGAGATCGGTCAACAAGTCGGAAATCCGAGTCCCAGCAGGATACACTGGCAGTTGCTCCAAGTAACCAATCTTGATATCATTGGCGTAGGTAACGGTTCCCGAATCGGGCGACTCCTGCCCCACCAAGATCTTCAACATCGTCGACTTGCCCGAGCCGTTGGTGGCAATCAGTGCTGTCTTGTCACCCTTCTCGATGCCAAAAGTGACATCGGCAAACAGCGTCTTGATGCCGTACGACTTGGATATCGCGTTGACCGACAGATAGTTCATTTCGCGAAACGCTTGACGTATTCGATGGGATATTGCGATTTCTCCGAGACCTGCTCCACCGTCATGCCCGATTCAAACAGCCTTTTGATAACCGCATCCATGGGTTCGCCGACTTCGATGATGTGGAAATCAGGGTCATAGAAACGGACGATGCGTTGCCCCCACGGGGTTTCCTCTACGCCGTGGACATACAGGATCTCGGAAAAGCCTCTCAAATAATAGATGAAATCATCAAAGTCCTCTTCTTCAAAGTAAAGTTCGGCGTCATTACCATTCCTGCGCACTTTTGCATTATGGATCATTGACTTCCATTTCTTCATCTCTTGCAGCGCGAAACCGCCTTTGAACTGGACGTTCTCACCAAAGTTCATCTCAACGCGGTCGCCAATCACCTCTTCATAGAAGTTAATGGATTTCTCCATGTCGGTAACCACCAATAACGGACATTTGAATTTCAGCATAGCTTTTCGTTTTGATAGCGCAAAAATAAGAAAAGCCTCGCATCCACAGACACGAGGCTTCAACTTTTTGTCTTCAACAAGGTTATTTCTTCTCCTTGGGCAGCACCACAAACTTGTAGATGCAAAGTTGATGGTACTCTTCTCCAGGTCTTAAAACCGGCACAGGAGCCAAGGTTTCATGGTTGATGGCATCGGGGAAGAACTGAGGCTCAAGAGCCAGACCTTCACGGTAGTTCAAGGTCTTGCCACACTTGCCAGTGCTATTTCCTTTGAAGAAGTTACCGCTATAGAACTGCATACCCACCTGGTCGCTCCACAGCTGCATCTCACGACCGCTCTTAGGCTCGGTCAGCTTGGCATTCCAAGTGTAAGCTTTCACATCCGTTTTGTCGATAATCCAGTTGTGGTCGTAACCTTTGGCGTTTCTCAGCTGCTCATCATCGGCAGCAATGTTGTCGCCAATGCGGTGTTTCTCACGGAAATCGAACGGGGTCTCCTTCACGCCGGAGAACGGTCGAGGATGGTGCCATTGCCTTCGCCCTTCAGGTTGAAGAAGGAATGATGCGAGAAGTTGCACAACGTGGGTGCATCAGTAGTGGCTGCATAGCGAATTTCGAACTGGTTGTCGTGAGTCAGTTTATAACTCATCGTTACATCAAGATTGCCGGGGAAACCATCTTCACCATCGGCAAATACGGTGTGCATTTCGATCACGCTGTCGTTGACCGAAGTCACGTCCCACACACGCTTGTCGGCACCAATGAGGCCACCATGCAAAGTGTTCTCGCCGTCGTTCATAGGCAATTGATATTCAATACTATCCAATTTGAATGAGCCATGGGAAATACGGTTGGCACAACGACCGACAACAGCGCCGAGATAGCGTTCGCCACTATTATTCAAGTATTTGTCGATATGGTCGTAACCAAGAACGATGTCTTCAAAGCTCCCACGATTGTCGGGCATCCAAAGAGCAACCACACGGCCACCATAGTTGGTCACCTGCATCGTCAAAAAACCATTGTGTAAGGTATAAAGCGACACTTTCTTGCCCTCCACTTCCGTGTTGAAGTTCTCGGCCGGAATCAATTTTACTTCCTTCTTTCGATTGCAACCGACTAATAATAAAGCCATTGCAAAAACAAATAATGCTTTTTTCATCTTTTTTGATTCAAATCACCAAAATTGGGCTGCAAAATTACAAAAACTCTTTAATTCGTGCAAAACAATTTTACTTCGACCAACTTAGCAAGCTTAATGCGTTCTCACTACGCCTTGATAATCAACTTCTTTATGCTTTTTCAAAAACTCTATCATCATCTCCTCAGAGGTCATGAACATGCTTTGGCCATCGTCTTCGCTCTCGATATTGACCGTGGAGGCCATATAGCTGTTCATCGCCACCTTATATACTTTCTTCGTCGAGAAGTTTTCCCCTTCCATATCAATCCATACACTACGTCCCTCATCTTCGACGGAGTAGGTCATGCCCGACACAAAAGAAGGGAAGCCGCCGTTTTTGCGATAGGAGTTCAAGATGTATTTCTTCACTTGGGCGCCCGTCATCTCAAACACCACAACCTCATTGTTGAATGGGTCGATGCTGTAGACGTCTTTCACCGTGATGGGACCTCTATTTAGGTAGTTGATGCGCACGCCGCCCGTATTCTGGAAGGCAAAGTCGGCACCGCTCATCTCGCGCAAGGCGTCTGTCATCATGCAACCCAGCTCCTGCGGCGTCTCAAACTTCGTTTTCGCAATGGCAAGAGGTTCATTCAAGGCTGGGGCATCGTTAAACTCGTTCACCAGCTTCTTGATTTCAGGCTTTTCCTTACGCACCTTATTGACATCGAGGACCACAGCCTCTTTCCCTATCACCTTATGATTTTTCACTGTTAGCTTCACCAAAGTGGCATACTTCAAATGCGAGCCCGACTGGGTGATGAGCACACCGTTGGTCTCGGAAGGTTTTTCAATCAAAGTATGGGAATGACCGCCTATGATGGCATCAAGCCAAGGATTGGCCTGGGCAAGTTCCATGTCGTCCTCTAAGCCACAATGCGACAGCAGAAGCACCACATCGTTTTCGTTCCTAAGGTATTTGTATTCAGGCAACACCACCTTGGGATTCTTAAATCTCACGTCTTTGATCCTGTCAGGATGGGTGCCTGGAATGCCGTCATGGCGTACTTCAATCAGACCCACCACGGCCATCTTCACCCCTTGTCGCTCCATGGTCACGAAAGGCTTGAAATCAAGGCCAACTTTTTGGAAGTCATAAACATTAGCACAAAGGAAGGGAAACTTAGCCCTTTCAAGGTCGTTCCGTAAATTACCGACATCGCCGTCCCACTCATGGTTGCCCACGGTGCAGAGGTCGAAACCCGTCCGATTCATCAACTCAATCATGGGAAAATTGACGGGTTCATATTGGTCGTTGACTGGATTGCCTGTGCGGTTGTCGCCCGCCGAAAACAGCAACAAGTCGGGATAAATGGCACGCAGGCTGTCGACCATCGTGGCAAACTTGGGAAACATGTCGATGCTGGCATGCATGTCGTTGACCGAAAGGATGACAATCTCGGCGTTACCATCAGTCGCCTGTGTTTCAGATTGTTTCGTAGACCCTTTTTGCTCATTATCACCTTCGGGGCGATGACGAAGCACAAGGAACAGCACTACCGCTACAAGGGCGAGCACTAACAACAACTTCTTTTTGTTCATAGGTATAGTGATTAAAAGAGCGGCAAATTTATGAAAAAAGTTCTATCTTTGCCGCATCATGTCGAAGAAAAGCAGAAACGAATACCCCAGCGGGAGCCGGACGAGTTGGAAAGTGGTCATCACCTACCTATTCGTCATCGCCCTTTGCGCGGCATTGTTCTACTACATCTTCAACCTCCGTAAAAGCATCGAGAACCAACGTTCCAACATCAACACACAGCACAACGCCCTCAACTGGGTCAACGAGTTTACCAAAAACGTGCATGCCGCCCAAAACGCAGCCAACCTTTATGCCTTCACCGAACAGGCCAAATACAAGCGCGAATTCAACACCTACCGCGATGCTATCAAAACACAAACCGACTCGCTTTTGATAGTTGAGATTAGCGAAGACAATAAGTTGATGGTTAATGAGATAAATAACCTTATTAAAAGTAAAGGTCGAATTAGTAACGAGCTGTCGAGGCAGTTCCACGACTTTAATCCTTTGGCCGAGTTCGACCGCACCATCGACGATTACCGCCCACCAAAACCTGAAGAGGAGATCGTAGTCACCACGGTTTCGAAAGACACGGTCATCCGTGTGCCGAAGAAAGTGGAGAAAAAAGGCTTTTGGGAACGCGTTGGCAATGTGTTCAGTTCAACGGAGGAGCAAGAAGACAGCGTGGTTCACATTTCCATGGAGCGTACCGACACGCTTCGCATCCAGCACCAAGGCCAAGACTCAGTTAACATCTTGGCCAACCTGCGCGTGCTTTCCGACAAAGCTAAAAACGAGTATTGGAAAAAAATCAAACAATACGAGAAAAAGACTCAAGAGCTAGTAAAAGCCGACAACGAACTCTCCGAACAGATTTCCACCTTATTAATTCGACTTAACCAGGAAATTCTCGACTCCACCATCAAGGAAATCGAGAAAAGCGAGGAAATCATCCAAGAAAACACCCGTTACTCCATCCTCGTGGGAGCCATCACATTGGGTCTTATCATTATTTTCATTATATTGATAATCAGTGATGTAAACAAAGGATACAGAGCCCGACGCGCTGCCGAAGAAGCCAAGCGAAAGACCGAAGAGATCATGGAAAGCCGCCACAAACTGCTGCTCTCCGTCACCCACGACATCAAGACTCCGTTGAGCTCCATCATGGGCAACGTCGAACTTATGGACAAGACCGGTAACGAGAAGGAATTCAGCTCAATACAGCAATCCGCCGACCACATCCTCAACCTGCTGACCAACCTTTTGGAGTTCTCGAGCCTCGAACAAGGCAAGCTGAAAGTCAACAACGAAACTTTCAATTTGCGCCAGCTCTGCGACGAGACCGCAGAAATGTTTGAGCCCATCGCCCGCCACAAAAACCTGCAATTCATCTATGAGCCTTCCTTTGAGGAGGATTGCACAATCATTTCGGACCGACTGAAAATCAAGCAAATAATCAGCAACTTGATTTCAAACGGTGTCAAATACACCTTAGAAGGCAGTGTCACTTTCAAGGCACGCATGGGACGCAACCTGATTGTCTTCGACATCACCGACACAGGAGTAGGCATCCCACAAGACAAGTTGGAAGAGGTATTCAAGCCCTTTGTCCGCATAGAAACCTATAACCAATTTGCCGAAGGCAGCGGCTATGGCATGTCGGTTGTCAAAGGTCTCGTCGACCTCCTTGGAGGTGAAATCCAAATCGATTCGGAAGTCGACAAAGGCACTCATTTCGAGGTCAGGATTCCCGTCAACAGTGTTGAAACCAAACTTGAAGCAAAAGATGAAATAAATGAAGATAATAAAAAGAGCCTTAATATATTAGTCATTGACGATGACAACACTTTGCTTTCTGTTATCGACACCATGTTGCACCGACTTGGGCACCAGGCCATCCCCTGCAGGTCGAAAAGCGATGTGGAAAGTGCCGTAGCTCAAATCGCTGATTATGACTACATTCTCACCGACCGTGAGATGGGCGCCCTCACCGGCAACGACATCCTCCACATCTTTAAGGAGACCGATGCCAACAAACCCGTCATCTTGATGACTGGGCGCATCGAATACACCAACGAAAAAGCCAAAAAAGAAGGCTTTGATGGATTCCTACCAAAACCATTTAATATGAAGCAGTTGGAAATCCTATTCGGAAGTGTTGCTTTAAGTGAAGACGAAGAGGATACCGCCTTCCCCGACTTCCCTGCCTTCAGCGAGATGATGGGCAACGACAAGGAAGCCATGACCGACATCTTGACGGTTTTTGTGCAGTCGACGGCCAACGATTTGGTTTCAATGAACACTTTAATTGAACAATCTAATTTCGCTGAAATGCAAGGACTTTGCCACAAGATGTTACCCATGTTCATCCAGCTGGAGCGCGACACCACCTTCCTCGCCAGGATGAACGCCATGCGCGGCAAGGACGAGACGGAAGAAGACTATCCCAACTGGAAAGAAGACGCCACCCAATTCATGGAACAGACCGACGAATTGATGGATTTGTTGGCTGAGAAGTATGGGATTGGGTGAGGATGCAAAGGTCTCCATCGTTAGCGACGGCTACATGAAGGCATAAGATTTCCTGAAAGTCGCCCTGAAAAGTGTGTCTACTGCGTGTAAGTTTTCCCTTTTACCTCTTGCAGTTTAAAAAAAATGTGTACTTTTGCCCCATGAAGTAAAATTACTCAATCCATTGAGTAATTTTACTCAATCTATTGAGTAAAATATAAAACTATGTTTCAAAGAGCTGAATATCAAATATTAAAGAAAAGACTTGAAGAACCAAGAAGATTCATTCAGGTGGTGATGGGGCCACGTCAAGTGGGTAAATCCACGGTGGTGAGGCAGGTTTTGACCGATGTTTCACAACCTTATTCCATGTTTACGGCCGATGCAGTACCAGCAGGCAATCTGTTTTGGATCAGTGAGTGTTGGGAAACGGCACGGCGAAAGATGAAAGCGGAAGGTACTGAGGAATACATACTTGTTATTGACGAGGTACAGAAGATTGATTCGTGGAGCGAGGCTGTCAAGAAAGAATGGGATGCCGACACTTTCAACGATGTAAACATCAAGGTGGTGTTGCTTGGCTCGTCGCGGGTGATGTTGGATTACGGTTTGGCCGACAGCCTGATGGGGCGTTTTGAGCGCATCGTGATGCCGCATTGGTCGTATCCTGAGATGCGTGAGGCTTTTGGCTTTAGCTTGGAGCAGTACGTATATTTCGGTGCCTATCCAGGTGCTGCGCCTTTGATTGATGACGAGAACCGATGGTTGGAATACATCACGGGCTCCATCATAGAGGCCACCATCAACAAAGACATCCTGCAGGGTGTGAAAGTGATGAAACCAGCCTTACTTCGGCAGGCCTTCGAACTTGCCTCAGCCTATTCGGGCATGGAATTGTCGTTGACAAAGATGATGGGTCAGTTGCAAGACGCAGGAAATGTGACCACCTTGGCTGTTTATCTCGAGCTGTTGGGCGAGGCGGGCTTGGTGCGCACCTTGGGCAAGTATTCCTCCGATGTTGCGAGGAAGCGAAACAGTGTGCCGAAGTATCAGGTTTTCAACAATGCATTGAAGGACATTTATTGCGGGAAGCGTTTTGGTGAGGCGATTGCTGATTCACGGCTATGGGGAAGGCTGTTCGAGTCGGCCATCGGTGCCTATATTATTAATAGTGCCAATGCAGGGCGTTATAAAACCTACTATTGGCGCGACAAGACAGGCCGTGAGGTAGATTATGTATTGGAGAAAAACGGGCATCTTCTCGCCATTGAGGTAAAAAGCAACACGGACGACAGCAATTCGGGCTTGACCGAGTTCCGCAAACAGTTCAAGAATGCAAAAGCTCTCGTTGTCGGCGAAGGAGGCCTCAAAGCAGAAGATTTCCTGCAAATCAATCCGATGGAGTTGATGTAGACTCCCACTCCACCGCCGTCCGCATGGCTAGCATGATGGCCTCGCCT
>CACXIM010000094.1 GCA_902767725.1 uncultured Bacteroidia bacterium
ATGGACGGCATACACCTCGGCTATCATCAATTCAGTTCCTCTGCAGAAGGCGTTGCCATGGTGGCAACGACTGATGGCGGTGTGGTAAGCTGCTTCTCCGTTTATGACGGTTATTCGTACGCCGTTAAACTCAATGCCGACGGCACATACGCTTGGGGTGAGGAAGGCGTCCAGCTTTTCGACGGTCTCGGTTTCTCTCGTACTGAAGTCATCGCAGGCGAAGATGGCGGCGTTTGGACATTAGGTTTCGACTACAGCCGACTCTTTGCCCAATATGTCAGCGCCGACGGTACCTTGAATCCCAATATCATCATCTCTGATCCAAGCCACAGCTGCATGTTCGGACAGCTTACCCTTGGCAAAGACAACAAAGTCTTTGTGACCTACGAGAAGACAAACGGTGGAATGTACACCAACAAAGAAATAGTTGTTGCGGGTTATAATGTTGACGGCACACAGGTAAGTCCTGAAACCGTGTTGATGTCGGAATCTGAAACATTCCAGTCGACCTACATCCATTATGCCATCTCTGACGGCTTAGGTGGCGGTTATGTCTATATTTGGCATCCTGGCAATGGAAATGCATTCAACCTATACGTGTTCCACTTCGATCAATACGGCGTCTCAACCATCCAAAGTCAACAAGGGGTAGCAGTGCATACTCCCGACCCTGACCATTATTATGGTGAAGGTTACGCCACTGTTGACCCTGCCACTCAAGACATCATCTTGGCTTACGAGAAGACCGACGCGTATACACAATCAGAGAGTTCGGTGTGGATCAACCGCATCACCCCAGATGGCGAAGTGCTTTGGGGCGATGGCATCTTAGTGCTCGACAACGGCAATGCACCCTGCCACGACATCAGAGTGGACGCCTACCCTAACGGCGACGGATTCATGGTGGCTTACCTGAGACAAAACAGCGACTGGGGAACAGACTCTTTCATCGAGGCCAAAGGCTTTAATGCCAATGGCAACCTACAATGGGAAACGGTGATGAACAACGTGAACGACTGGAAAGTAGCCGCAGAAAACACAACTGGTTTCCACAACGGGCAGAATATCATGATGTGGGTCAATCATAATAATGGCGGTTTGTATGGCCAAAACATCGGCATCGACGGCGCCATGGGCTACATCGAGCCCGTCCAGCCCTGTTTAGCTCCAGAAAATTTCCAAGGAACATACGTGTATAACGGAGAAGACCAAACTTTCGGTGCCTTGCTGACTTGGGATGCACCTGAAACACAGCCATTATGGTACCAACTCTACATCACACTGCCTGACGAAACCATAATCGTTGCGGAGATTGATCCTACCGAAACCGAGTATTTCCATGAATTGCCAACTGCCGCGACAATTACGTATAGATTGATTGCCGTTTACGAATACTGCGAGTCAGACTATGCCCTCACTCCCGATGGCGAGAACCATGTCACCGTCGAAATCACTGGAATTGAAGAGAATACCGACAACAGAATCGTCACCGTATTGAACGTCTACAACATGAAAGGCCAACTCATCTCGGTCAGCGGCATGAACGAACTCAACACAGGCGTTTACATCATCCAAGGCCTGACTGAAGACGGCCGCTTGGTCAGCCAAAAAGTGATGATTGACAAAAAATAAGACACAAAACACACGAAATGAGCAGGCTACGTATCATCATCAGCCCGCAGTACGACCCCTTCCTCAACCGCGCCGTGGAGCAATACCTCACCGAGTGCCAAGAGGAAGGAGTCGTCACTATGTACCTCTGGAAAAACGAGGCGTCGCGGCACAGGCGGCGGTGCAGTCTACCACGACTTGGGCAACATCAACTTCTCGTTTATCGCTGACAAAAGGCTGTATGACGTGAAAAAACAACTCTCTGTCATCCAGAATGCACTGCTCGCATACGGCTTGCATGCTGAGATTTCGGGCCGCAACGACCTCACCTGCGAGGGACGTAAATTCAGCGGCAACGCCTTCGCCAAAGGGCAACGAAACAACCTGCACCACGGCACCATCCTCATCAAGACCGACGGCGCGATGATGCAGCGTTACCTCATCGTCGACAAGGCCAAGCTGATGAAAAACGGCGTGAAGAGTGTGACTAGCCGCGTCGTCAACCTCAGCGAACTCGTCCCCGAACTGACCTCGGAGAACATCAAACAGCCTTTGATGGCTTCTTTTGAGAAGATTTATGACGGCAAAGCCGAGATGCTCGACTTCGACACCTTAATTAATACTATAGAAGTGCAGGGCATCCGAGATGAAATCTCGTCACACGGCTTTCTCTTCGGTCGTTGGGAGCAATTTAAGACCACGAAAAAATCCCGTTTCCCATGGGGCGGCGTGGAGATCGCATTGCAAGTTGATGAAGCCAACGCAATTATCAAAGATGTTCAAATTGCAACGGATTGCCTTGAGCCAGAGACCATCCAACAGGCCGAGCAATTGCTGCATGGTACCTCTACCAAGTCCGCACCTAAGTACGATTCAAGTAACGAAATCATCCACGACATCATCCATTTGATTTACGGCTGAACAATTATTCGTATTTTTGCAGGCCGATTAGGACGCGCTTAGCGTCACTGCGAGGCACGAAGCAGTCCAGAGTGACAACTTTCAAGGAGTCATTATATTAACCTAAAGAATTATCCCTAGATTGCTTCGTCGTTCCTCCTCGCAATGACGCAAAGCGTCAACAGAACAACTGATAACTATCAACTGACAACTGAATGAAATACTATCTTCTCCCATTAGGCTGCCAAATGAACTTGAGCGACACGGAACGCGTGCGCACGGTGCTCAACGGCATGGGCTTTGTGCAAACGGAAAACGAAGACGAGGCCACGATCCTTGGCATCATCGCCTGCTCGGTGCGCCAAAAAGGCATCGACAAAGTGTATGGCCGCATCGAGAAATGGAACGCCATGAAGAATCGCCAGAACGTCATTACCTTCGTGTCGGGTTGCATCTTGCCCGCCGACCGTCTGCGCTTCCTCAAGCTTTTCGATCTGGTCTTCGCCATGAACGAATTGCCCAACCTGCCTGAGATGATCCGCCAATACGGCATCGTCACGCCAGCCTCACTCAAATACGGAGAAGAGATTGAATACCAACCCGTTGTCAAGCCGTTGGCACCACTTTTCCACAAGGACGACAAGATCAACCCATCGGCCAACATGGACAAGTTTTGGGCCATCACGCCGACGCAGACCTCAAGTTTCGAGGCCTTCATCCCGATTCAGAACGGCTGCAACAAGTTCTGCACCTACTGTGCCGTACCTTATACCCGTGGCCGCGAAGTGTCACGCCCCTCAGAAGAGATCTTGGCCGAACTGAAGGATTTGGTCGAAAAAGGCTACAAGAGCATTACTTTGTTGGGTCAGAACGTCAACTCCTATGGCCTCGACAAGAAGGGCGAAGAGATCGACTTCGCCGAGTTGTTGCGTCGCGTGGGTGAATATGGCAAAGCCAGCGGCAAAGAGTTTTGGGTGTATTACACCGCGCCTCATCCCCGCGACATGAAGGATGACGTGATTGAAGTGATGGCGCAATACGACTGCCTCGGCAAGCAGATCCACATCCCCATCCAGAGCGGCGACGAGAACATGCTGCAACGCATGAACCGCCACCACGACCTGGCCACCTACCGCCACATCATCCAGACCATCCGCGAGAAGTTGCCCACGGCCACCATCTTCACCGACATCATCGTGGGCTTCACGCACGAGACCGAAGAGGAATACGAGAACACGCGCAAGGCTATGGAGGAATTCAAATACAACATGGCTTTCATCGCACAATACAGCGTGCGTCCGGGTGCCGTGGCTTCGGAATGGGACGATGACGTGCCCAAGGAGGTGAAACGCGAGCGTTACCATCGCCTCACCGAGGAACTGATGAAACACAGCCTCGTTTACAACCAAGGTCTCATTGGGAAAACCGTCAAGATGCTCGTGGAGAGCCACGACCGCAAGAACGGCTACCTCACTGGCCACACTGAGGGAAAGATTGTCATTCGCTTCGCTTCGAGAGACACGAAACTCATCGGACAAATTGTGAATGTAAAGGTGACTTCGGCTTCGCCGTTATCGATTGAAGGAGAGTTGGTTAGTTAGGAGTTAGGAGTTAGGAGTTAAAAGTTAGGAGTTAGGAGTTAAAAGTTAGGAGTTAATAATAGGTGATGAAAATTGCGTTCAAGACATTAGGTTGCCGCGTCAACCTGTATGAGACCGATGCCTTGGCCTCGCGTTTCAAGGCGGCAGGCTATGAGATTGCTGACAATGATGATGCCGACGTCTTCGTCGTGAACACTTGCACTGTCACCAACACCAGCGACCAAAAATGCCGTCAGGCCATCCGCCAGATTCGCCGCAAGCACCCTGATGCCTTGATTGCCGTCACCGGCTGCATGGTCAACCATAGGAAAGAGGAGCTACTGCAATCCGACATTGCCGATTATGTCATCGACAACGAGCGAAAAGCCGCCCTGTTCGACATCATCGACGAGCATTTCAAAACCGGGCACAGCGACCCCGAAGGCTATGACCGAGACCTATTCAGCTACCAGCCCGCCTTCGACACCTTCCATACCCGAAGCCTCATCAAGATCCACGACGGCTGCAACAACTTCTGCTCCTACTGCATCATCCCGATGGTCAGAGGCAGGGCTACCAGCCGTCCAGCCGAGGACATTTATAATAATGTGCGCGAAGTCGTCGCTCACGGCTTTAAGGAAGTCGTGTTGACCGGCGTCAACATGGGACGTTATCAATACGAAGGCACCAACTTCGAACAACTCGTTGAGAACATCTTGAAAATCGAGGGTGACTTCCGTGTTCGCGTCTCCTCCATCGAGCCGGACCAGTTCAGCGACAGATTTCTTACACTCTTCCAGCACGATAAGCTTGCTCCCCACATGCACATCTGCCTACAGAGCGGCTCCGACGACACCCTAAAGCGGATGAACCGCCACTATAGCGTAGCGCAATTCCGCGACTTATGCCAACGCATCAAGACCTCCCGTCCAGACTTCAACCTCACCACCGACATCATCGTGGGCTTTCCAGGCGAGACCGAGCAGACCTTCAAGGAAAGCTGTGACTTCGCCAAAGAAATCGGATTCAGCCACATCCACACCTTCAAATACTCGGTGCGCACCGGCACCAAGGCCGCCGTCATGCCCGACCAAGTGCCCGAAAGCATCAAAACAGAACGCAGTGAGGTAATGCGACAGATTTCATTGGAAAACAAGACCAAATATTTTGAGATGATGCAAGGCCGAAACCAACGCATGCTTATCGAACGAATCGACAGCAAAGGCATTGCGAGGGGCTATGGCGAGAACTATGTGCCCATCATCGCCAATGGGAAAGGATGGGAGAGAAACACCTTTATTAATATAAGACTTGGCGACATACTCCACCGTGAAAACGAAGAGAAAACGGCATTCAACATACTATAAATCAAATATTTACAAAATATAAAGAAAAAATTTCAAATAATCGATTGGCAGTTTGCAGAAAAGTTGTAATTTTGCAGCCCGAATTCGTGAGAATCAACGGAATTAAATAAAAAGAAACATAGCAAAAAAAGGAAGAAAGATATGGCAAACCACAAAGATGCTATTAAGAGAATTCGTCAGACTGAAAAGAGACGCTTGCACAACCGTTACTATGCAAAGAACATGCGTAACGAGATGAAGAAATTCAGAGCTTTAACCGACAAATCAGCCGCTGAGAGCCAGCTCCCGAAGCTGTACTCCA
The DNA here is from genome assembly GCA_902767725.1 of uncultured Bacteroidia bacterium. Classification (GTDB taxonomy): domain Bacteria; phylum Bacteroidota; class Bacteroidia; order Bacteroidales; family F082; genus Limimorpha. Next base: position 5,760 of record CACXIM010000094.1, read on the forward strand.
TCATCGACAAGGTCGCCAAGCGCGGTATCATCCACAAGAACAAAGCCGCAAACCTGAAGTCGAAGCTGACGAAGTTCACGGCAAAGTTGGCATAATTGGAAGTTTTATTCATACATGTTGGTGCCTCTTCTACGTTGTGGAAGAGGCTTTTTTGCTTGAGATAAGCCAAAAATCACTATCTTTACCGCTCCAAACGCACTACCCACCATGAGCAAAAAGAAATCCATCAAGGAATGGGCCAAGGACGACAGACCTCGTGAGAAGATGGCCGAAAAAGGCAAGGCTGCCATGAGCGATTCGGAGCTTCTGGCTATCCTTTTGCGCACTGGCAAAGAGGGGCAGTCGGCAGTGGATCTGGCTCGCGAAATCTTGGGCAAAGCCAACAACAACCTCATCAACCTCTCCAACTTCACTCTGAAGGAACTAGAAACCTTCAAAGGCGTCGGCAAAGCCAAGGCCATCACTATCATGGCAGCCCTTGAGCTTGGCAAGCGCCGTCGCGGGGCCGAAGCCAACCTGCCCGACGAGGTCAAAGACTCCAAAACCTCGTTTGAACGTTTCCTTCCCCTTATCGATGACATGAATCAGGAGCATTTCCTCGTCATGTACCTCGACCAAAGCTTCCACGAACTGAAAGTGGAATGCATCAGCAACGGGGGTACGACCAACGTCATCGCCGACCCAAGAATCATCTTCAAGAATGCTCTGAACGTTGGCGCCACCTGCATCATTTTGGGTCACAACCACCCATCAGGCAACCCGCGCCCCAGCAAGGACGACCGCCAACTAACCCAAAAAATCGTGTCGGCCGGCCAACTCTTGGATATCGCCGTCATCGACCACATCGTCATCGGCAACGAACGCTATTACAGTTTCCGCGACCACGGAGAAATGACCTTCTGAAACACAAAAAACCTATGAAACTCGTCACCATCATCGGAGCTCGCCCCCAAATCATCAAAGCCGCCGCATTGAGCCGCGCCATCAAAAACCATTTTTCCGACCGCATACAGGAAGTCATCGTCCACACGGGGCAACACTACGACGACAACATGTCGCAAGTCTTCTTTGACGAGTTGCAAATTCCGCGTCCCGACTACAACCTCCATGTCGGCTCGGCTTCACACGGTGTGCAGACCGCCCGCATGACCGAAGGCATCGAGGCCTTATTAATAAAAGAGCAACCCGACTTCATCGTGCTCTATGGCGACACCAACTCGACTCTCGCCGGTGCTGTGGCCGCTGCCAAGATCCACGTGCCTATCGTACACATCGAGGCTGGACTGCGCTCGTTCAACAAAGCCATGCCCGAGGAGATCAACCGCATCGTGTGCGACCACTGCTCTACCCTGCTCTTTACGCCTACCAAGGCTGGGCTAGACAACCTGAAACGAGAAGGCTTCCCTATGGACAACAACGGGCCTTTCACCATTGACAATCCCAAGGTCTACCACTGTGGAGACATCATGTACGACAACAGCCTGCATTTTGCCGACATCGCCGAGGAGAAGACCGACATCATACAACGTATGGAATTGGTTGGCAAGCCTTTCATTCTGGCCACCATACACCGCGACACCAACACCGACTATCCCGAAAGGCTCAGCGCCATCTTCAGAAGCATCATTAAGCTTTCAAAAGAATGTCAAGTCGTGCTACCTCTACACCCAAGGACAGCCAAACTCTTGAAGACCAATCTCGATGAAGACTTGCAAAAACAAATCTTCACCTGTCAAGATATCAAACTCATTCCGCCTGTATCGTTTTTGGAGATGATTGCCTTGGAGCTTCACGCGCAACTCGTCATGACCGATTCGGGCGGCGTGCAAAAAGAGGCCTACTTCTTCAAGAAGCCTTGCATCATCCTGCGTCCCGAAACGGAATGGGTAGAGATCGTGCAGACTGGCAACGCCATCCTGGCCGATGCCGACGAAAGCCGTATTATGGAAGCTTGGCAACATTTCCAGAACAATCCGCCCACCGCTTTCCCCGAAATCTTCGGCGACGGCCATGCCGCGGAGTTCATGCTTGACAAAATAATTTCTTGTAAAGTGTTGTAGATTAAGAAAAAAGTCGTACCTTTGCACCCGCAAATCAAGCAAACCCTATTAACTATTTAATCATTTAACAATCAAACAGTTATGAATCAGTACGAAACCGTTTTCATTTTAACTCCCGTTTTGTCTGACGAACAGATGAAGGAAGCGGTAAAG
>CACXIM010000095.1 GCA_902767725.1 uncultured Bacteroidia bacterium
GTAAGGCTTAGCTTCGGCGTAGTTATCTGTGTAGTAGTATAATACACCCATCGTCATGTTGGCGATGTCGGTGTTGTTGTCGTCAAGCTCGCCCTCCAAAGCGCGGCGAACGCAAGTCATGGCTTCGGGATAATTGCCCACAGGCAGGTAGTAGTCGCGGCCCATCTCAAGGTAGATGTCGCTCTGCATGGCCTTATCGTCTAATAAAGTGGCGATGCTGAAGGCCGTGTCGTAGTAGTGCTTGGCTTGGGCGAACTGCTCCAGCGACTTCGCCACGCGGCCGCAGTTGCGCATCGTGGTCATCACAGCGGTGGAGTCGTTGATTTGGCGGAAGCATTCGATGGCTTCGCAGTGCATCTTGAGGGCATCGTCGAAGAGGCCGTGTTTGTTGTACATCGCGCCAAGGTTGTCTTTGAGTTGGCCTTCGAGGCGTAGGTTTTCGTTGGTTGTCTCGCAGCCTTGCATCAGCGTGAGGGCTTGCAGGAAACGCTCGGTGGCCTCTTCCGAGAGGCGTTGCTGGCGCAGTTCGGTACCTTCTTCATATAAGGCACGCGCCTGCTGCAGGCGTTTGGCGGGAGTGTCGCACGAGGACAGCATCACGCCGAGCGCGAGGGTCGTTAGGATGAGTGATTTTAGTGTTGCTTTCATAGGCGTTCTTTTTTTGACTCGGGACTTTCACCCCTTGCCGTCATTGCGGTTCCGCCTCTGCGGAATGAGGCGACCCGCAATCTCCTGAACGAAATGGATCCGTTTTCGCGTTCAGGAGATGGCGGATGTCCCTCCGCCATGACGGTAAAGGAGTAAGGGTATTGCCCCCGGTCCCATGTCCGTCGATGCAAAAATATACAGAAAAAACGCTTGTCAAGAGGTTTTTGGGGAGCCTCTCGGTTTTGTCCATGCTTTTTTGGATTGTCCAAATTTATTTCATTGGAAATCAACGATGTAGTTTTGGAATGGACAAAATTTTGTCCCTATGATTTTTTGGAAAAAAGGATAAAAATCACAGCCTTTCGAGCCAATGGGAGAGGAAAACATCGCCCACAGAGTAGTCAATTCCCTCATGACTGACCTCAACATTGAGCAACCCTTTTTCACTAAGCGACTCGGCCAACTTTCGCGAAGCTGATGCGCCACCAATCTGATACCGTTTCAGGAAATCGGCAGCAGTAGATTTTTCCCAAGGAGACACAAACCGTGCTCGAATATAAAGGCTTCCGCTACATAGATATACAGTATTTTCAATTACACAAAAGGTGTTACACAAAAAGTGTAACACCAAAAGTCAAAATAATTGAAAGTTATTACCAGTCTCCTTATTTCTTGATAATCTGTTTCGTTACCCATCCAGATGATGTGTGCACCTTTAATATATAGGTTCCTGCTTCTTGGTCAGTAATATCTATTTCATTGCTTTTGAACTCTTTGATGAATTGTCCAGTGATGGAATAAACCTCTACTTTGTCCAATCCTTCGACATCGATGCAAATTAAGCCGTTTGTTGGATTAGGGTAAACATCAATTGGAAACACCGAATACTCATCAACACCGGTTCCATCGAAAACAGCCTTGATTGGACCATCCACAAATGGTTCAATACTTAAAGGATTATCATGAGCAACAAACCCAAAATCTGAAATGAGCCAATAAAGGAACCTATTTCCATCGTTGGGAATTGCTAATACTTCCAGCAAGCCATCTTCACAGGATGTGGGTTCATGAAGTATCTGAACCGTTCCCATGCCAGCATATTCGGTCACGATGGTGTTCGCGTAAAGCATATCTTCTTGAATATTGGCAAATTCACCCCAATGCTCATCCTCTTCATATTGGAACAATAATCCGCATGGAACGACTATAGGTATCATTCTTGATACGCCTTCAAAAGTGTTCTGAACAATTGCAGGAACTTTTTGGCATTTAATTGTGATGGATTCCAATCCTGTTCCACTGAAAACATTGGAATCAAAAAAGACTTCGCCGTAGCTATGGGGAACATCTATAGTCAATTGCTTCAAATTATTACAATTATAGAAAGCAGATGATTGAACTCTCGCCCTATCATTCAAAATAAGGTTTATTTCGGCAAGGCTTGAACAACCTGAAAAAGCATAAGAGCCTATGCCCGCTAAAGCGTTAGGAAGTTCTATGGATTCCAATAAGGCACAATTCTCAAAAGCATAGGATCCGATTGCCTCAACATAGTGAGGCATTATAACTTGTCGTAAACTAGTACAGTTGCTGAACATTAGGTCGCTAATTGTAATAAGGGTGTCTGGTAGTATTATTTCAAGCAGTGAACTACAGTCTTTGAACATATTTTCACCCATTTCTTTTACACTATTTGGAATGGTAACTGCCCTTACACCGCTTTTTGAGAAAGCTCCTCCACCAATTGAAAACAAAGAGTTGGGTAATTCTATAGACTCAAGTCTGCCGCAACGAGCAAAAGCAGAGTTTTCAATAGAATAAACATTGTTTCCCATTCTCACTTGAAGTAGATTAGAACAACTAAAAAACGATCCATTTCCAATATAATGTATGCTATCAGACAATGTAATGGAATTCAATAATGTGTCGCCGATAAATGCATGTTCCCCTATTCCATATACCGTATAGGTTATACCATTATGTTCTACAGTCACAGGAACAACCACATCGCCACTAATAGTAGATAGCGTTTCACCCTTATCAACAATCACACGGTGTAGAGGATTGTCAAGAATAGTATAATACAGTGTTTGCCCCGATTCGCAAACAGCGGAAAAATCGTAAGCAAAGCCATTGGCTGCAATGCCAATTAAAAGGATTAATGTAAAAAACAGCTTTTTCATATAATTAGAATTTAGGTTGCTCTATTGTACATTGTACAATTAGCAAAGGTAAACAATAAATGGACTTGTCAAGAGGTTTATGGGGAAGCCTCTCGGTTTTGTCCATGCTTTTTTTGGATTGTGCAATTTTATTTTATTGGAAATCAATAATTTAAATTTTGTATAAACAAAATTCTGTCCCTATGATTTTACGAGAATCGCAACCTTAAATCCGCTCCAACCAGTGCGAAAAGAAGACATCGCTGACTGAATAATCTATTCCTTCAAGGCTGACTTCAGCATTGAGTAGTCCCTTTTCGGTGAGTGATTCGGACATTTGTCGCGAGGCCGATGCACCGCCAATTTGGTAACGTTTCAAAAAGTCAGCCGCAGTGATTTGCCTCACACTGCCCTCTTTTGCCACGGCAATAAGATATTTCCACTGTTTGTCCGTCAGCATCTGCCGATATTGCAAATAGACACTTTCACTCTCCTTCAACAATTGGTTGCAAGCGCTTTTCACCTCGGCCAAGTCTATGGTTTTCTTACCATTGGCATAAAGAGTGTGGCAAAGTCGTTGAGTGTAATAGGTAACCCGACATGTCCAATCAAGGATAAATTGAAGGGCTTCATCCGTGATACTTCGCTTGCCTTTAGCATATAACCGTCGGATAAAGTCAGAATAATTCTCTTCCGAAATTTTTCCTAAAGAAACAAAAGCAGTACTCGCATAAAAAGGCTTTCGCTCGTTGGCGAAAATGTCTGTCATAATGTGCTTTTTACTACCGCTAAAGATGAACGTCAGGTTTTTGCATTGTTGTATATAGGTGCGCAACAAGGCCTCCATATTTTGCTCGGGATATTCGCGAATTTGTTGGAACTCGTCGAAAGCTATGACTATAGGGATATTCTGACCATCAAGAAACTCGAACAGACCGCGCAGAGTGTATTCTTTTTCTTGCGCATTCTGATAGGCGATTTGCAGTTGAGGCTGTCCCGTCAAGGCGTCGTAAGTGACGAGCGGACGGAGCGACTTGATATAGTTCAACAACCGCTTGCCAAATGGAGTTTTTTCTGGAATAGCACTTAATACTGCTTCCGCGAACAAGTTGATGAACCCATCCATATTGTCCGAAGCCAAAATGTCAACATATACGACATAAATGCTAGGATAAGCACCCTTGATTTCATCAAACAGCCTAAAAATCAACCCTGTTTTACCTAAACGTCGTTGCGAAATCAAGGTCATATTGGCCCGATTTAAACAATTACGCAATATCAGTTGCAACTCTTCTTCTCGGTCACAGAACAAATCCTTTGATTCATAATTATTGATAATAAATGGATTACTCATTTTTTCAACACCATTTAAATTGAACGCTGCAAAGATAAACAAACTTTTTTGATTATACAAAATATGTTACATAAAATATGTAACACAAAATATGTAATAAAAAAAAGACGCTGCCGAAAGGCAACGTCCAAAACATTCTCTAATTCTTGATAAAAACTACTCCTTCTCGTTCCGCATCTTGACAATCTCCTCCTGCTTGTCCTTCGGTGTCGGCATGTACTGGTGGAACTCCATCGAGTAGTTGGCGCGGCCAGAGGTGAGGTTGCGCAAGGCGGTGGCATAGCCGAACATCTCCATCAGCGGGACGAAGGCATCCAACTTCTGCGAGCCCTTGCGGAAACGACGCATGGCCTCGATGCGGCCACGGCGCTTGTTGAGGTCGCCGGTCACATTGCCGATGTAGTCGTCGGGCGTGTTGATCTCGACCTTCATCACAGGCTCAAGCAGCACGGGGCTGGCTTTCATGAAGGCCTGCTTGAAACACATCTGGGCGCAGAGTTGGAAGGCCATGTCGCTGGAGTCGACAGGGTGCGAGCTGCCGTCCACGAGGACACACTTCACATCCACGACAGGATAACCTGCGAAAGGACCTTTGTTCATGGCCGCGGCCAGACCCTTCTGCACCGAGGGGATATATTCTTTCGGTATGACGCCGCCCTTGGTGATGTCGACGAACTCGAAGCCGCCGCCAGGATTGGGCTCGAAGCGGATGACGGTATGTGCGAACTGGCCCTTGCCGCCAGTCTGCTTCACATAACGGTAGTTGCACTCGAACGGCGCGGTGATGGTCTCGCGGAACGACACCGAAGGTGCGCCCACCGTGACCGGCACCTTGAACTCTTCCTTCAGGCGGTCGACGATGATTTCCAGGTGTAACTCGCCCATGCCGGCGATGATGGTCTCTTCCGTCTCCTCGTCGAAATGGGCGTGGAACGACGGGTCCTCGTTGCAAAGCTTGGCCAAGGCCTCGCTCAGCTTGCTGCGGTTCTTCTTGTCGTCGAGGTTGACCTTCATCTCGATAACCGCAGGCGGTATATTGATGGATTCCAACAAGATAGGCTGATTCTCATCGCAGAGCGTGTCGCCCGTTTTGGTGTATTTCATGCCCACGAGAGCCACGATTTCGCCCGCGCTGGCTTCGGTGATTTCCTCGCGTTCCTTCGCCTTGATGCGGAAGATACGGCCCACGCGTTCACTCTTCAGTTTGTTGGTGTTGTAGACACTCATGCCGTTGGTCAGCTTGCCGCTGAAGATGCGGATGAAGGTCTGCTGTCCCACATACGGGTCGTTGATGAGCTTGAAGGCCAAGGCCGAGAAAGGCTCATTCTCGGATGGGTTACGACGGTAGGTCTTCTCCTCGTTGGCGGGGTCGTGCGCGATGACAGCACCCAAGTCGTTGGGCGAAGGCAGGTAGTCGACGATAGCGTCCAAAAGGAGCTGGATACCTTTGTTCTTATAGGCAGCACCACAAAGCACTGGCACCATCATCAATTTAATGGTGGCCTTGCGGATGGCGGCCATCAGCTTGTCGGTGGGAATCTCTTGGTCGTCGAGGTAGAGCTCGGCGATTTCGTCATCGAGGTCGGCGACCTTTTCAATGAGGTTGCGACGGGCTTCCTGTGCCTGTTCCATCATGTTTTCCGGGATGGGGCCCACGATGCGTTCTTTCTCGACGAAGCGCACCGAGTTCATCTGCACCAAGTCCACCATACCCTCAAATGTAGTCTCTGCTCCGATGGGGAGATGCAGCGGCACGGCATTGGCACCCAAGTATTTATGCATTTGGTTGACCACCTCTTGGAAGTCAGCACCCGTGCGGTCCATCTTGTTGACGAAGGCGATACGGGGCACGCGATATTTGTCGGCTTGGTTCCACACCGTCTCTGATTGCGGTTCCACACCGCCCACGGCGCAGAACACCGCCACCATGCCGTCGATGACACGCAGCGAGCGCTCCACCTCGACGGTGAAGTCGACGTGGCCGGGAGTATCGATAAGGTTGATCTGATAGCCGTTCCAATGGGCAGTGATGGCTGCCGAAGCGATGGTGATGCCGCGCTCCTGCTCTTGTTTCATAAAGTCCATGGTGGCTTGTCCATCATGCGTTTCACCCACCTTACGGTTG